>NZ_JAEX01000002.1:0-300000 GCF_000519125.1 Desulfocurvus vexinensis DSM 17965 | reverse complement strand
GTCTTCGGGGCCCGGGCCGGGGCCAGGGCCGCGCGCCACGCCCTGGCCGCCGCGCCCCTGCCGGATAAAATGTTCACCGACTTAATGAACAACCCCAGGGAAAAACCTGCCCCCGGGGCCCGCACCGCGCGACCCGCCGCCGCGCCCCTGCCCGCAGACGCCCCGGGTGCGCTGCTGACTGGCGACACTCATTATATTGAAATAATAAAGCAAAATACTCTCATCGCCCTGATGGAATCCCCCTCGCCCCTGGAGGAGGCGGCCCTGCGTTCGGCTTTGACTGTGGTGCGCGATTTGCATACGATCGATTGACCACTGAACGATTTGCCGGGAGGTCCGCCATGCTGCCCCACCAGGGCCGGTTCGTCCGGCCCAGCACCGCCCAGCGCACCCTGACCTTGCTCGAAGCCCTGGCCGAGGCGCCGGACCTGTCCCAGTCCGTGCTGGGCGAGCGCGCGGGTCTGTCTCCGGCCATGGTCAACACCTACCTGCGCGACTTCCAGACCCAGGGGCTCGTCGAGGCCCGCCCGGTCAACGGCAAGAGCTTCCGCTACGAGCTGACGCCCCGGGGCGAAGGCGAACGCCGCGCCCTGCTGGGCGACTACTGCGCCGAAATCGTGCGCAGCTACACGGCCATCAAGGCCCTGGTGCGCGCCAAGCTGGCACGGCTGGAAACCGCCGGGCACACGCGCCTGGCCCTGTGGGGCGCGTCGGAAACCTGCGAGGTCGTCCTCGCGGCCCTGGGCGCCACGGGCCTGACGGTGCTGGCGCTGCTCGACAGCGACCCCGCCAAGCACGGCACCGTGCTCGGCGGGCATCCCATCCTGCCGCCCGAGGTATTGCCCGGCCTGCGCTGCGACGCCGTGGTCATCACCTCCTTCGGGCGCGGCGACGACATCGAGGCCCGCCTGCGGGCCATGCCCGGCGCCGCCGGGGTGGAGGTGGTCCGGCTATGAACGCGCAACGCCCCGTGCGCCTGGCCTCGGGCCGGGCCATCGGCCCCGGGCAGCCCTGCTTCCTGGTGGCCGAAATCGGCAACAACCACCAGGGCGACGAGGCCACGGCCCGGCGGATGATCGAGGCCGCCGCCGCCGCCGGGGCCGACGCCGTGAAATTCCAGAAACGCGACGTGCGCGCCCTGCTGACCCGCGCCGGGCGCCAGGCGCCCTACACGGGGCCCAACAGCTTCGGCCCGACCTACGGCGCCCACCGCCAGGCCCTGGAGCTGCCCCAGGACGCCCTGGCCCGGCTCAAGGCCCGCGCCGAGGCCCTGGGCCTGGTCTTCTTCGCCTCGGCCTGGGACGCGCCGAGCCTGGACGCCCTGGCCGCCCTGGGCGTGGAGCTGCTCAAGATCGCCTCGGCGGACCTGCCGACCCTGCCACTCTTGCGCCGCGCCGGGGCCCTGGGGCTGCCCGTGGCGCTGTCCACGGGCATGAGCACCATGGACGAGATCGCCGTGGCCGTGGCCGAGCTGCGGGCTGCGGGCACGCCGCTCATCCTGCTGCACTGCAACTCCTCGTACCCCTGCCCGCCCGAGGACGCCGCCTTGCCCGTGCTGCCCGCCCTGGCCCGGCGCTTCGGGCTGCCCGTGGGCTATTCCGGCCACGAGGCCGGGCTGGCCCCCAGCCTGGGCGCCGTGGCCCTGGGCGCCTGCATGGTCGAGCGCCACTTCACCCTGGACCGCGCCCTGCCCGGCACGGACCACCAGGCCTCCCTGGACCCCGAGGGTTTCGCGCAACTGGCGGGCATGGTCCGCGAGCTGGAAGCCGCCCTGCGCGTGCGCCGCAAGACCGTGACCCCCGCCGAGCGCGCCACGGCGGCCAAGCTGCGCAAGAGCGTGGTGGCCGCGCGGCCCCTGGCCCCGGGCACGGTGCTCACCCCCGCCGACCTGGCCGTGAAGTGCCCGGGCACGGGCCTGTCGCCCCTGCACTGGGACGCGCTGCCCGGGCGCGTGCTGCTGTGCGCCCTGGAAGCCGACGAGCCCCTGGCCTGGGACGACCTGGCCCCGGCCCGGGCCGCCGGGGCCGGAGGCGGCACGTGAACATCCTGATGATCGCCGTCAACGACCCGGCGGGCACGGCCAGCGGCCTGGCCGACGCCCTGAACCGCCTGACGGCGCACCGCTGCCGCGTGGCGACCCTGGAAACGCGCTACAACCACGGCTGGCGCAAGGACCTGCACCTGCCGGACCTGGACGAGGCCGGGCTGGCCGAGCTGGAGGCCGCCCTGCGCGGGGCCGATGTGTTCCATTTCCACATGACCGCCGACGAACACCTGCGCCTGGGGCCCTTCCTCCCGGCGGATTTCCTGCGCGGCAAGCTGGTGGTCCACCACCACCACGGGCACCCCGACTTCCGGGCCCACCCCGAAAAATACCGCGCGCGCTACGCCCGGCGGGGCCGGCGCAACCTGCTGGTCTCCACGCCGGACCTGTTGCGCCTGCTGCCCGAGGCGCGCTGGCAGCCCAACGCCGTGCCCGAGCACGCCCCGGCCTACCGGCCCCCGGCCCGGCGCCCCCCCGAGCCGCCCCGGGTGGCCCACGCGCCCACGCGCAAGGAGCTGAAGAACACCGCCGACCTGCTGGCCGTGGTGGCCGAACTGCGCGCGGACGGGCTGGACCTGGAGCTCGAACTCATCGACGACGCGCCCCACGCCGAATGCCTGCGCCGCAAGGCCCGCTGCCACATGGCCTTCGACCACATGCAGGGCTACTACGGCATGAGCAGCCTGGAATCCCTGGCCCAGGGCGTGCCCGTGGTGGCGGGGCTGGACGACTGGTGCGCCGGGCACATGCGCGCCTTCGCCGGACGCGCCGAGCTGCCGTGGATCGTGGCCCGCGACCGGAGCGAACTGCGCGCGGCCCTGGCCCGGCTGGCGCGCGACCCCGAGGCCCGCGAGGCCGCCGGACGCGCCGCGCGCCGCTTCATGGAAGAGTGCTGGTCCGAGGCGCGGGTGGTGGCGCTGCTGGACAACTTCTACGCCGGGCTGCGCCCCGACCATGCGGGGGCAGGCCGTGCGTAGCGCGCTGCACCCCACGGGGCTGGCCCTGGTGGTGCCCTGCCGCGACTGCGCCGCGTTCATCGGCCCCTGCCTGGACTCGGTGCTGGCCCAGGACTGGCCCCACTGGCGGCTGCTGGTGGCCGACGACGCCTCCACCGACGGCACGCAGCGCGCCGTGCGGCCCTACCTGGACGACCCGCGCATCACCTGGCGCAGCCTGCCCGCGCGCGGCGGACTCATGGCCAACACCCGGGAGGCCCTGGCCCGGCTGGCCCCGGCCCCGGCGGAGGTGGTGGCCGTCCTCGACGGCGACGACACCCTGCTGCCCGGGGCCCTGGCGCGGCTCATGGAGGAACACGCGCGCGGGTTCGACGTGGTCTGGACGGACATGGAGATCGAAGGCCTCGCGGGCTCCACGGGCCGGGCCCTGCTGCCCGGGGTGCCCGTGCGCCAGCAGCTGTGGTGCCTGTCGCAACTGCGCAGCTTCAAGGGCTACCTGCTGCGCGGGCTGCCGCCCGCCTGCCTGTGCGACCCCACGGGCCAGCCCTGCCGCGCGGCGGGCGACCTGGCGCTGTATTTCGCGCTCATCGAACGCGCGGGCGCGGCCAAGGCCGCCTTCGTGCCCGAACGCCTCTACCGCTACCGCCGGCACGCGGCCAACAACTGCCGCGCCCTGCGCGCCGAGCAGCTCGCCAACAACCGCCACCTGCGCGCCCTGGCGCCCCTGCCCATGCAGACGGAATTTTTCGATTTCACCGAGACGCTGCATGACCCGGACGGCAACGCGCTGGACAAGCTCGGCCTGCGCGAGTTCGGCCAGGCCGTGCGCGCGCGCCACCCCGAGCCCTTCAGCGTGCGCGTGGCCCACGTCATTCCCCGCGCCCGGGAGGACTCCTGGCGCGCGTACCACGGGCTGTGGATCGCCCCGGGCGTCTATCTGGACGGGGTATTCGAGGACGAGGCGGGCTCCGGGGAGCCCTGAGCGGGCGGGTCCATGGCGCGCACGGTGGCGGCCAGGGCGGCCCCGCCGCGCGCGGCCAGCACGGCGTCGAAGCGCCCTCCGGCGCTCCGGGCCAGGGCGGCGTCGCGGGCCAGGGCCAGTTCCTCCAGGCCCTGGACCAGACGCATGGCCCGCAGGTTCGCCAGGCCCAGTTCCAGCCCCAGGCGCCAGTCGCCGGGCGCGCGCAGCCCGAGCCAGGAGAGCACCGACAGGCGGAACTCCGCCGCCCCGGGGTGGCGCGCGGCCACGGCGTCCAGGCGGCGCATGATTCCGGGCCGCCCGGGGGCCAGCTCGTTGGCCCACAGCAGACATTCCAGGGCCGTGCCGGGCACGGTGCGCGCGGGGTCGAAGCGCAGCCCGGGCTGCATGTCCCGCCCGGCACGCTCGCACTCCCCGGCCCAGGCCAGCAGCAGGTCCACGGGGCCCGCCCCGCCCTGGTCCCCCAGGCTCCGGGCCCGGGCGTGGGCCAGCCAGAAGGCCCGGGCCAGCTCCGCCTCTCCGGCGCGCAGGGCCGCGCCCGAGGCCGCCAGCCCCGCCTCCAGGTCGCCCGTGAAGCGGCCCTGGTCCAGGGCGGCCCGCAGCAGGCGCAGCAGTTCCCCGGTTTCGCCCGTGCGCCACAGGGTGCGCACCAGCCCGGCGAAGGCCCAGGCCTCGGCCCAGACCAGGGGCCCCAGGGCCCGCACCACGGGTCTGGCCGGGGCCTCGACCATGCCGCCCTCGGCCAGCCGCGCCACGGCGTGCCAGGCGTGGGCGTCGGCCCCGGGCCCCCGGGGCGCCGTGCCCGCCGCACGGGCGGCCAGGTCCAGGATGGCCGCGCAGCGGTGCCCGGGCAGGTGCTCGCGCTGCACGCGCTCCCAGGCCGCGCGGCCCATGGCCTCGGCCCGCCAGGGGTCGGCCAGCAGGCCCCGCGCCAGAGCGTCCAGCTCGTGGATGTCCGCGAACTCGGCCACCTCCGCCCCCGGCTCGAACAGGTGCCCCACCCCGCCCTCGGCGGCCTGGTTGAGCACCGCGCAGCCGCACGAGGCGGCCTCGAAGAGCCGGAAATTCACCTCGCTGCAAATGGCCTCGTTGGGCACGATGCGCGTATCGCAATACACGTCGAGCATGGCCTCGGTGTCCAGCCCGTCCAGGTGCGTCAGGCCGTGGCGCTGCGCCAGATGCCCGACCATGCGCCTGCGCGCGGGGCGGTCCGCCGTGACACGGGCCACGAGGCACAGGGCCCGCCCGCGCGCGGCCCAGGGCCGCCAGGGGCGCGCCGTGCCGAACCACGGCAGGCAGGCCACCCGCCCGGCGCCCAGGGCTTCCAGGCGCCGGACCCAGGGCAGTTGCGAACAGAGCACGGCGTCGAACTGCCGGGCGTAGGCGTGGTGCCACCAGGCATTGAGATGCACGTCCACGGCCCAGAAGAGCTTGGGGCAGGCCAGCTCGCCCAGGCCCATGAGGATGGTGCGCGGGGACAGGCGCTCCACTTCGAGCACCAGCTCCGGCCACGCGGCGTCCAGGCCCCGGGCCGCCAGCTCCGCGGGCAGGTTGCGCGGCCCGGGCTCCAGGGCCAGGTCCAGCACCTCGTGGCCCAGCGCCCCGAAGGTCCGGGCCATGACCCGCTGGTTGACGACGACGATGCGCATGGCGGTCAGTCCCGTGCTCCGGCGCGGCTCAGGCCCGGGTGGCGTGCCAGCGCCAGGCCGTGCCCACGATGGTGTCGATGTCCGTGAGCTGCGGGGTCCAGCCGAGCACCGCGCGGGCGCGCCCGGCGGCGGCCACCAGGGCCCCGGGGTCGCCCGCGCGGCGCGCGGCGGCCTCCCAGGGCACGGGGCGGCCCGCGGCACGCTCCACGGCGCCCAGCACCTCGCGCACGGAGTTGCCGCGCCCGGTGCCCAGGTTGAGCATCCCCGGCGCGCCGCCGCCTTCCAGATGCCCCAGGGCCAGCACATGGGCCCGGGCCAGGTCGGTGACGTGCACGTAGTCGCGCACGCAGGTGCCGTCGGGGGTCGGATAGTCGGTGCCGAAGACCCGCAGCGGCCCGCGCGTACCCAGGGCCGCGCCGATGGCCAGCGGCACGAGGTGCGTCTCGGGGTCGTGGTCCTCGCCCAGCTCGCCGTCGGGGTCGGCCCCGGCGGCGTTGAAATAGCGCAGGCTCATGTGCCGCAGCCCGTAGGCCGCGCCGTAGTCGGCCAGGATGGTCTCGATCATCAGCTTGGAGCGCCCGTAGGGGTTCACCGGGGCCTGGGGGTGGGCCTCGTCCATGGGCGCGCCGGGGGTCACGGGCTCGCCGTAGGTGGCGCAGGTGCTGGAAAAGACCACCGTGGCGCACCCGGCGCGGCGCATGGCCTCCAGCAGGGCGATGGTCCCGCCCACGTTGGTGGCGTAGTACTTGCCGGGGTCGGCCACGCTCTCGCCCACATAGGCGAAGGCCGCGAAATGCAGCACGGCCACGGGCCGGAACAACGCGAACACCGAATCCAGCAGGTCCGCGTCGCGGATGTCGCCCTCCACCAACGGGCCCCACTGCACGGCCCAGGGGTGGCCGTAGACCATGTTGTCCACGGTCACGGGCGTGTATCCGGCCCCGGCCAGGGCCTTGCAGGTGTGGCTGCCGATGTATCCGGCCCCGCCGGTAACCAGGACATGCCCGGGCATGGTCACCCCCTCCGGCCCGCGCGGCGCGCGAGCAGCTCCGCATACAGGTTCACGTAGGCCCGGGCCTGCGCGGCCAGGGGGTAGCGCTCCAGGGCCACGCTGCGGCACAGCCGGGCACGGCCCGGCCCGGCAGGCCCGCCCAGGGCCCAGCGGATGCCGTCGGCCAGCCCGGCGGCGTCGCCCGGGGGCACGAGCCAGCCGGTGCGCTTGTGCTCGACCATGTCGGGGATGCCCCCGGTGTCAAAGCCCACCACCGGCGTGCCGCAGGCCAGGGCCTCCAGCACCACGTTGGGCAGGTTGTCCTCCAGGGAGGGCAGCACGTACACGTCGGCCATGGAATACAGCAGGGCCAGCTGCGTCTCGTCGGTGACGTAGCCCGCCGGGAGCACGGGGAACGGCAGGCGCGGGGCCTGGCCGCCGAATTCGCCGAACATGGCCAGCACCACCGGGGGCGTGCGCCCGTCCGCAGCCAGCAGCTCCAGGGCGCGCACCAGAAAGCGCAGCCCCTTGCGCCGGTTGTGGACCCCCGCCGCGCCGAACAGCACCACCCGCGCGCCCTCGGGCACGCCCAGCTCGCGGCGCACGGCCTCGCGGCTGTAGGGGCGGAACACGTCCACCGGCAGCCCGTAGGGGATGACCCGCACGGGGAACCGGCCCAGCAGCGCGCTGGCCCCGGCGCAATCGCCCAGCCAGCGGCTGGGGGTGACCACCGTCAGGTCCAGCCCCGCGTAGGCCGCGCGGCGGGTCTCGAAAAAGCGGCGCGAGGCGTCGGCCTCGTCCGCCGAGCCCAGCAGCGGGCAGGCCCCGCAGGCCTCGCGCCAGCGCTGGCAGCCCACGCTGTAGTGGCAGCCGCCGGTGAAGGGGTTCATGTCGTGCAGCGTCCAGACCACGGGCCTAGAGGCCAGCAGCGGCACATCGCGCGCGAAGTCCACCATACCCGCCACCCAGTGCAGGTTGAGCACGTCGGCCTCGCCCACGGCGGCCACGGCGTCCAGGGGCGTGTCCGCCCAGGGGTCGCTGAACAGCTCCAGGTCCGCCGAGCGGTTGGGGTACGGCCCGAGCAGTTCCTGCCAGCGGCGCGAGGCCGCCGTCCAGCCCGGGGCGATGGTCTCGCCGCCGGGGGTGGCCGCCGGGGCCTGGCCGCCGGGGCCCGGCAGCAGGCGGATGCTGGCGTCGTCGCCGCGCCGCTTGAGCACGAGCATGGTGCTGTCCACGCCCTCGGCCAGCAGGCCCGCGTGCAGGCGCTGGGCGCTGGTGCCCGCGCCGCCGTAATGCTGCATGCACAGATGCACGACTTTCACGTTCCGGGCCTCCAGGCAAAGACGGTGAAGCAGAATTTGTCGCTGGCCAGGCGCGGGAACGGCGGGCGTTCGTCCGGCGCCAGCCAGGAGGCGTTCTCCAGGTCGGCCAGCACATAGCGCAGGCCCGCGGCGTCCAGCACGCCGAAGATGTCGCGCAGGGCGCCCGCCTCGTGCCCGAAGCGGTGGACCTCCATGACCAGCCGCCCCACGGAGCCGAGGACATCGGCGCAATCGGCCAGCAGCTCGTATTCCGCGCCCTCCACGTCGAGCTTGAGCAGGTCCGGCGGGCGGGCGGCGATGAGGTCACGCAGGCGCACGCTGGGCACGGCCACCGCGCCGGGCCCAGCCCCGCCCACATGCCCGGAGTCATCCATGGTCATGGCGAAGCGCACGCCCGCGTCGTCGGTCCACAGCGCGCCGTGGTGCGGGGTGACGTTGCCCAGGCCGAAGGAGGCCACGTTCCTGGCCAGCATGGCGAAGATGCGCGGGTCGGCCTCGTAGGCGTGGACCTCGGCCCGGGGGAAGCGCGTGGCGAAAAACAGCGCGGCGATGCCGATGTGCGCGCCGCAGTCCAGGATGTACGGTGCGTCGTGGGCGGGGCGGAAGTCGTAGTACCCGCGCCCGAGGATCTGCACGCACTGGTGGTAGAAGCTGTGCAGGTCGGCGTAGTGCAGCTCGCGCCCGTCGATGCGCGCCCGGCCCGGCACGCGGCGCGGCAGCCCGCCCAGCACCGGGGCCAGCCGTTCCAGCACCTCGCGCAGGCTGCCGTCCAGGGAAACGGCGGTGCTCATGGCGCGACCTCCTGCCCGGCGGGGCTGGCCTGCGGGGCGCTCCGGCCCTGGCCACCACGCTCGCGGGCCAGATGGCGGCGCACGATGGCGTCGAAGAGCACGGCCTTGCGGCGCATGGAGTGGTCGCGCAGGCAGCGCTGGCGGCCCCGGGCGGCGATGGCCTCGCGCTCCCCGGGGTGGGCTAGGTAGTGGCGGACCTTGTCCAGCAGCTCGCGGGCGCTGGAATAGGTCTCGATCTCCAGGCCGGGAGTGAAGAATTCCGCAAGGTTGTCCATGGCCTCGGTGAGCACGAAGACCCCGGCGCCCGTGGCCTCGAACAGGCGCATGTTGGCCGTGTCGCGCCCGCCGATGTCCACGGCCATGCCGGTCTGTGGGTCATGGCCGACGTGGGTGGCCCGGGCGTCGAAGGCGATACGCCCGCTGCGCAGGGCGCGGTGCATGGCCACGCCGTAGACCGGGGGCCGCTGCCAGCGCGCCAGGTGTTCGGGCAGGCCCCGGGTCTGGCCCGAGAGGTACAGCCCGCAGGAGAAGCCGCCCTCGGGGCGCCCGGCGGCGCGGGCCAGGGCCTCCAGGTAGCGCCCGCGCCTGCGGTGCTGCCCGGGGGTGAACTGGCCGGAGAAGACCACGTCGCAGTCGGGCTCCACGCCCTCGGCGGCGCGGGCCAGGGCCTCGGGCACGCCCGGCGAGAAGGCCTCCGCCGCCCCGGCGCCGATGCGCAGGGCGAACTCGCGCAGCGGGCCCATGGACGAGAGCAGCACGTCGATGCCGCGCCAGTCCGTTCCGGGCGGGATGTCCGCCGCGCGCCAGCCCAGGGTCAGGGCCGGGCGCAGGGCCAGGGAACGCACGAAGGGCCCGTCGAAGGTGATGGAATCGCTGCAATAGAGCACGTCGGGCGCGAATTCCTCGATCTGCCTGCGGGCGATGGCGCGCACCCACTCGCCCTGGGGCAGGGGCAGGCCGCGGTCGGCCATCCAGCGCCGCTGGGCGTGGGGGTTGTTGGCCACAACGAGCCGGGCTTCGTAGCCCTGGGGCCCCAGGTGCGGGGCGACCATGTGCACGCCGCTGAAGCCGTCGTCCACCAAGGCCTGGACCTGGGCCTCGTAGCGCGCCCCGGCCAGGCGGGGCATGCGCTCGTACACGCCCTGGATGCTCTGGGGGTAGAAGGTGTGCACCTGCATGAGCCGCAGGGGCCGGGCGACGGCGGGCCGGGGCTCCACGGCCTCCAGGCGCCCGGCGTCCGGGGCCTGCTCCGGGGCCTGCGGGCCCAGGCCCACGGCCCAGTTGCGCCGCCAGCGCACCTCGTAATCGAAGCGGCCCTCCCACAGCAGCATGGTGTTGACCACCGAGGCCCGCAGCAGCATGAGCGCCGAAAACGCCTTCTCGCGCAGGGTGGACGGGGCGGTGTGCATGTCCAGCAGCACCGGGGACTTCAGGCCCCGGCGCGTCTCGGCGTCGTATTCCTCGAAGACCAGCGCGCCGTTCCACAGCCGCACCTGCCACAGGTGGTTGGAGACCTCGGCGGTGTTCAGGAACATGTCCTTGCCCGGCGAGGGCGTCTCCACGTAGCCCCGGGGCGCCACGCGCATCAGCTCCTCGCAGGCCCGGGCCGGGTCGGCGCTGTGCTCCAGCACATGACAGCAGGAGACGAAATCGAACTCCCGGTCGGCAAAGGGCAGGTTTTCCACGGCGCAGCGGTGGACCCGGCGGCCTTCCAGCGCCTTGAAGGGCTGCCCGGCCCGGCCCACGGCGTCGTCGTCGGGGTCGAGGTCGGCCAGGTCCGTGGCCAGGGGAAAGGGCACGTTGCCGCTGCCCACGTCCAGCACCCGGTCGCCCTCGGCCACCGGGAAGCGGAAATGCCGCCGCTGGTAGAGGGTGTAGCGGTCGCGCCCGGGCAGGGCCTGGTAGCAGTCGTGGCACAGGGCCAGGATTTCCACATGGGCCTGGGGCCAGGTTTCCAGCAACTGCTCGAAGAGGTCGAAGGCCTGGATCTCGCGCCCGTGTCGGAAAAGTGCCACCGCCCGGGCCAGGCCGTCGGTCAGGCTGTCCAGGGGGATGCGCAGGGGCCGCCTCAGGAATTGTTCATTCATTGCACGTCCTTGTGCCCGGCGTGAAAGAAAAGGAAGCGCCGCGGGAAGGACCGGCACGGTCCTCCCTGCGGCGCAGGTAGCAATAAGTGTACCGGACGGCGGGGTCAGGCCAGCAGGCGCTCGGCCAGGGCCAGGGCCGCGCGCAGGCTGCCCGTGTCGGCCACATCGCGGCCCGTGAGGTCGTAGCCCGTGCCGTGGTCCACGCTGGTGCGCACCACGGGCAGGCCCAGGGTCACGTTCACGGCCTCGCTGAAATGCAGCAGCTTGAGCGGGGCCAGGCCCTGGTCGTGGTACATGGCCAGCACCGCCGAGTAGCGCCCGGCGGCGGCGAAATGGAACACCGTGTCCCCGGGCAGCGGGCCCACGGCGTCGATGCCGCGCGCCCGGGCCGCCTCCACCGCCGGAGCGATGATGTCGCGGTCCTCGGTGCCGATGCGCCCGGACTCCCCGGCGTGGGGGTTGAGGCCGCACACGGCCAGCGGCGCGCCCGCAAGCCCCTGGCGGACCATCAGCGCCCAGGTCAGCTCCAGGCAGCGCAGGATGCGCTCCCGGGTCAGCAGGCGCGGCACCTCGGCCAGGGGCGGATGGGTGGTGGCCAGGCTGACGCGCAGCCGGGGCCCGCACAGGTGCATGCAGACCCCGTCGCGGCCCACGCCCAGGCGCTCGGCCAGGAACTCGGTGTGCCCCGGGAAGTCGAAGCCCGCCTCCTGGAGCATGGCCTTGTGCAGCGGGCAGGTGACCAGCCCCGGGGCGGCCCCGGCGCGCAGCAGGTCGCAGGCGGCGTCCAGGGTCAGCCCGGCGGCGCGTCCGCCCTCGGGGTGGGCCTGGCCCGGGCGGGGGGTGAAGGTTTCCAGCCCCGGGGGCACGCGCAGCCAGACCCCGGGCCCGGGCGCCAGGGGCCCGGCGGGGTCGGCCTCGGCCCAGAAGCGCGGCAGGCCCAGGCGGGCGCGGTGCAGCTCCAGGACCTGGCGCGGGCCGATAAGCACCAGGGGCCGCGCCGGGGCGGCCCCGGCCCCCAGCACGCGGCAGACCAGCTCCGGCCCCAGGCCGTTGGGATCGCCCAGAGTCAGCAGCAGGGGCGCCCCGGCGCCGGAGGCCGTGGCGGCGACGCCCCCCGAGGACGCCGCACACGGAGCCGCCCCCGTCGCCCGGGGCGCGGGCGCGTGGGCCGTGGCAGGCGCGGCAGGCGCAGGGGTTGCAGAGGGCGCGGCAGGCGCGCCGGGCGCAAGGGTCGCGGAGGTCGCGGGAGCCTGGGCAGGCGCGGCGGTGGTGGCGGTCATGGCGGGCCCTGTTCTACGGCAAAGCGCCGCCGTGGTCCAGCCCGTGGACCCCGGCGGCGCGAGGCTTTGGAGGCGGCAGGTGCCCTACACGTCCACCACGGAGTTGTCGCAGTTGCCGAAGACGCTGCGCACGTAGCGGTCGGCGTCCCAGTCGTTCTCCCAGCGCATCTCGTCGATCAGGTAGCGGTACTCGTAGGCGCGCCCGGAATCCAGCTCCACGGTGACGGTGAAGTCGCCGTTCTTGAGCTTCTTCATCTGGGTGGCGTAGACGTTCCAGTCGTTGAACTCGCCGACCAGGGCGGCATTTTCGGCATCGGGCGCGGCCTCCCGGGGCAGGCGGAAGGTCACCTTGGCCCGGGCCTTGGACTTCAGGTACTGCTTCTTCAGGCTCATGGTCTCGTTCCTCCCGGGCACGGGCGGGCCGGGCACGGCATGTGCCGGCGGCCCGCGCCCCTAGATTTTCGCTCCCAGCGAGCGGTAGACATCCAGGTATCCCTGGGCCGAATCGTCCCACGAAAACGCCGTGCGCATGCCGCGCTCCTGCAGGGCCTGCCACGCGGGGGCGTCCTCCCACACGGCCACGGCCCGGCCCACGGCCTCCACCAGCCGCGCCGGGTCGGGCGCGTCGAAGGTGAAGCCCGTGGCCCCGGGCGCGGGATGGGGCACGATGGTGTCGCGCAGCCCGCCCACGGCAGTGGCCACCGGGGGCGTGCCGAAGCGCAGGGCGTACATCTGGGTCAGGCCGCAGGGCTCGTAGCGCGAGGGCATGAGAAAGATGTCCGTTCCGGCCTGGATGTAGTGGGCCATCTCTTCGGTGTAGCCGATGTGCGCCCAGACGCGGCCCGGGTAGCGCTCGGCCATGTCCGCCAGACGCGCCTCGAACTCCAGGTTGCCCTCGCCCAGCACCACCAGCCCGACGTTCAGGCGCATCAGCTCGTCCATGGCCGCCAGCACGAGGTCGATGCCCTTCTGGCGGCGCAGGCGGCCGATGAAGCCCAGGATGGGGCGCCTGGCCAGGGCGGGGTCCAGGTCGTAGGCGGCGATGAGGTGCTCCTTGCAGACCTGCTTGCCCGCCAGGCTGCCCGGGCCGTAGGGCATGGGCAGGTAGCGGTCCGCCCCCGGGTCCCAGACCTCGTAGTCCGCGCCGTTGAGGATGCCGTGCAGGCAGCCCTTGCGGCGACCCAGGATGCCTTCCAGCCCGCAGCCGAACTCGGGGGTGACGATCTCGCGGGCGTAGCCGGGGCTAACGGTGGTGATGCAGTCGGCGTAGGCGATGCCCGCCTTGAGCAGGTTGAAGTCGCCGTAGAACTCCACCCCGTCCATGCCCCAGGCCTCCCAGGGCAGGCCGCTGGTTTCGAACAGCCGCGAGGCGAAGCGGCCCTGGAAGGCCAGGTTGTGGATGGTCAGCACGCAGCGGGTGTCGGCCAGCAGCGGGTCCTTGGGCCGGGCGAAATGCAGGAAGGCGGCGGCCACGGCGGTCTGCCAGTCGTGCAGGTGGATGACCGCCGGGGGCGTCTCCAGGCGGCGGGCCCAGGCCAGGGCCGCCCGCGCCAGGAACACGAAGCGCTCGCAGTTGTCGAAGTAGTCGCCGTGGTGCGTGCAGTAGTAGTAGCGGCGGTCGAAGAACTCGGCGCGGTCGATGAAATAGACGGGCACGCCCTGGAAATTGGCCATGTACACGTCGCAGGTGATGGGCGCCCAGGGATAGCCCACGGGCACGCCGGGGCGCACCAGATGGATGGGGTGCCCGCCCGTGGACATGCGCCCGTACAGCGGCGTGACCACGGCCACGTTGAGGCCCTGGCGCGCCAGGGCCGCAGGCAGCGCGCCCAGCACGTCGCCAAGGCCCCCGGTCTTGGAGAAGGGGTATATTTCAGAGGTAACGAGCAACACGGGCGGTGCGCTTGGCATGGGGCGGTCGTCCTGCGTCGGCAATCGGGCCACGCTAGCAGCGGTTCATGACGGTTTCACGGCAAGGCGCGCCAGCCCGGAGGCGAAATCCTCCAGGATGCGCCCGTGGTCGAAAGCCAGGGGCGCGGGCAGGCCGTCCAGGGGCCAGAAACGGGCGCGCGCCGCGTCGTCCCCGGCGCGCAGCCGGGTGAGGTCGGCGGCCTGGGCCGTATAGACCACGCTCAGGGTCTGCCCGCGCGGGTCGCGCCCGGGGTCGGAATACACGCCGAGCAGCCCGGTGAGCGTCACCTCGAGCCCGGTTTCCTCGCGCGCCTCGCGCACGGCGGCAGCCGGGGCGCTCTCGCCCAGGTCCACGAACCCGCCGGGCAGGGCCCAGCCATGGGGCGGGTTGGCCCGCTCCACCAGCAGCACCCCCCGCGTGGGGTCGTGGATCACCACGTCCACCGTGGGCAGCGGGTTGCGCCGCCGGGCGGCGGCCCCGCCGCACAGCGGGCAGACGTCAGGACCTTCCTGGGCCATGGGGCTCGCCTCCGGGCAGGCGGACAGACCCGCCGGGCTTGCGCTCCGGTCCCGTCGCGTCCGGGCCGGGTGGCGGTTGTGAAAACGCTATCATGCTCAGACATATGACAATGACAGCAGAAAGACAAGAATGATTCCCAGAAACCGGGCTCCAAGGTCCGCCAGCGCAACCCGGCGCAGGCACCCCAGGATTGTTCTCCCGGCGGGCATCCCCCTGGCCGCAGGGTCGGAAACCGGCCTGCGGCGGCGCTTTATGGGTAAAAGATTTTGGCCCCGGGCCAAGCCGGGGCCGCAGACGGCGGGAACGGCAAAGGCCGCCGGGCCCGGCCGGGCGGCAGCGGGCAGCGCCAGGGCGGGCATGACATCCAGCCGGGGGGGGCCGAGGGGCCCCGGCGCGCCGGGCCCGCAGCGGCCCGGCAGCACACCCGCGCAGGCCGGGAACCGGGGCCCCACCCCCAGCGCCCGCGCGCAAACGGCGTCCCTGGTTGCAAACCAAGACTCCCCTGTACACCCTGCCCGCGCCCCCACGCAAAAACTGGAAACCGGCTTCCAGGCCACCACACCCGAAAGCCGATTTCCAGCGAAGGTTCGTCAAAGGACAACACTCCTCTAGCACGGAGCGTGCCAAAGGGGCCGCGCGGGACACAATTCATTTTAGGCAAATGAAATCAATATCTTGACTCCTGTCCGCTCGGCCCGCCCCACTCCCCGAACCCTGGGCGGGGGCAAGATTTTTGTACCGCCCGGGCCCCGGATGCGCCCCCGGCCCGGGTTGCGGCAAATTTTTTGTACCCCAGCCGGACACGCAGTCCGCAGGGCGGCCAGGACGCCCGCAGCCGCGCAAACCCGGAAATCGGGGCAGCCCAGGCCGCGCGCCGTCCATGATGTACTGACCGCCCCGGAGCCCCGGCAAAGCCCAGCCCACGCGCCCGCGCAGCCCGCGCCCTTGGCCAGGGCGCCCCCGCAAGCAACCAACGTCCGGCTGCGCATGCGCAGCAACCACCTCGCGCCCCGCCCGCGCAGGCCCGCGCGCCGGACCCTGCTGCGACAGATGGACGCCGAGGCCCGCGCCGCCCGCGCACGCGCCACCCGCAGGTTTCCGTCATCGTGGTGGATTCCACCGGCCGCGCCCCGCACGCGCACGCGCCACCCGGAAGCCAGGCGCCCTCCCCGCCGCGCCCCCACGCAAAAACTGGAAATCGGCTTCCAGGCCACCACACCCGAAAGCCGATTTCCAGCGAAGGTTCGTCAAAGGACACCACTCCTCTAGCACGGAGCGTGCCAACCGGGGCACGCACGGAGGCAAACAATACTAAATCAAATAAAATAGCGACTTATACCCATAGACAGCCCCAGCGCCCGCGCCCCGAAGCCTCGGGCGGGGGCAAGATTCTTGTACTGCCCGGGCGGCCAGGGCCTGCCCGGGCCCGGGCGCGGTAAAAATCTTGTACCGCCCGGCCCGGCCCGGCTGGCGTTGCCCGGGTCGGGGGACAGGCCGATGGGCAGGCGAAGGACGGGGCGAGGGGCAGGCCGATGGACGGAGCGACGGGCTGGGCGAGGGACGGAGCCGCATGACGCAGGCCCAAACGGAAACCGGCTTCCGGGCCACCACAACCCGAAAGCCGGTTTCCAACGAAGGAAGGAAAGATGCTTTTGCTCTAGCATGTCCCGTGCCAAACCATGTCCGGATGACCAGTTAAAAAATAGCCCTTTTATTCAGGCACATTACTGGCAAAGCCGCCGAAAGCGCCAGGCGGACGAGGCCAGGAAGGGTTCAGGATATTCTACTCCCCCCGGGGCCTGCCGGGCTGCGGGCGGCCCGGGGGCAAGGATCTTGAACCACGTGCCCGGGGCGGGCGGTGGTCCGGCGCGTCCTGCTGCCCGCGCGGGGCCTGGGCGGGCGGCACCGCGCACCGCACAGAAATCGCAAGGCTGGGCAGGCGGCGCGGTGCCAGGACAGAAGGCACGGCCCCGAAGCGGGAAGCGCGGCGGCGGGACAGGCGGCGCGGCGCCGGAGCGGAAAACGCGGCGACAGGGCGAGGGACGCCGGAAAGGGTTCAGGATATTTTACTCCCCCCGGGGCCTGCCGGGCTGCGGGCGGCCCTGGGGCAAGGATATTGAACCGCGTGCCGGGGGCCGACGGCGCAGCGCACCGCGCAGAAGCGAGCAAGGCCGGGGTGGGCAGCGCGGCGCCGGGCGAAAGCACCGGGGAGGGTTCAGGGCATGCGCTTCCCGGGGGCTTCCGAGTTGCGCGCGGCGCCGGGCAAAGATCTTGAACCACGCGCCCGGGGCGGCGGCGGCCCGGTGCGTCCTGCTGGTCGCGCGGGGCCGGGGGAATCAGGCTGCCGGGCGCGGGTCGAAGCCCGCCCGGCGCAGGGCGTCCAGGTCCACGGCACCCAGGCGATGGACCACCAGCGCGGCCCCGCCCAGGGGTTCGACCACCGTGGACGGCGCTCCGCCAGCCGGAGCCGGGCCCAGGCCGACCACGCAGTCCACCCGGGCGACCAGGGCGGGGTCCAGCTCCTGCTGCCGGGCTGCGGCGGGCCTGCCGCTCAGGTTGGCGCTGGTGGCCACCAGGGGCCGCCCTGACTGGTGGCACAACTGGGCCGCCACGGGGTGCGACGTCACCCGCACCGAGGTCAGCCCGCGCGCGTCGCACACCCCCGGGGGCAGGCCGGGCGCCGCGCGCACCAGCACCGATAATGGCCCCGGCCAGAACAGCTCGCCCAGACGGAAGACCTCGGGCGTGGGCCGCGCCGTGACCAGGGGCAGCTGCTCGGGCCCGCAGATGACCAGGGGCAGCGGCTTGGCCGGGTCGCGGCCCTTGATGCGCCCCACGCGCGCGGCCACGGCCCGGCTCGTGCCGTCGCCGCCCAGGGCGTAGAGCGTTTCGGTGGGATAGACCAGACAGCCCCCGGCGGCGATGACCTCCAGGGCGCGTTCCAGGCCGGGCTCTAGCGGGCGCACCAGTCGTGCTCCATGGCCGCGATTTCGGCCTCGGAAAAACTCGGGGTGTCGTACAGGCCCGCCGCGCTGCGCTGGCGGAAGGCCTCGTAGAGGATGATGGCCGCAGCCACGGACACGTTCAGGCTCTGGACCATGCCCATCATGGGGATGAAGATCTGGTCAGGCACCAGGGCCTCCAGCTCGGGCGACACGCCCCGGTGCTCGTTGCCCAGCACGATGGCCGTGGGCCGGGTCAGGTCCCAGTGGGTCAGGGGCCGGGCGGTCTCGGAAAAGCCCGTGGACAAAAGCTGGAACCCGCGCGCGCGCAGGTCGCCCGCCAGGGCCGCCGCGTCGCTGTGGCGGCGCTGGGCCACCCATTTGCGGGCCGACGCCGAGGACTTGGCCCCCAGGTTGGGAAACGCCGTGTCGGTGTAGTACAGGTCGATCTCGTGGACCCCGAAGGCGTCGCAACTGCGCAGGATGGCCGAGACATTGTGCGGGTCGTGGATGTTGGCCACCACCAGCCGCAGGTCCTTCTGCCGGCGCATGAGCACCTGGCGCACGCGGGCTTTGCGGTCGTCGGTCCTGCATTCGGGGATTCGTTTCACCGCGCTCCTCGTGCGGCGCACACGGCTGCGCTCCTTGCGGGGGGCCGCCGCGGCCATGGCGTCGTCGTTCATGCTCCACCTCCGGGTCGCGGGCGGCCAGCGCCGTGCCCGCAACCCGGCTGGGCATACACGTTTTTCCGGCGCTTGGAAACCGTTCGCGCTCCGGGCCCGGGGCGCAAGACTCCGGGCCAAGGACGCAAACCCCCGGGGCGCGGGGCGCCCCGGGGGTGCGGAAGATGCCCGGCCCGCCGGGCGGGCCTCAGGCCGGTGCGCTCTGGGCGGCCGCCTGGCGGATCGTGGCCAGCAGGTCGTCCAGTTCGCAGGGTTTGAGCAGGTAGTCAAAGGCCCCCAGGGCCAGTCCCTCGCGGGCGGCCCGCTCCGAGCCGTGGCCGGTGAAGATGATCACCGGCAGCTCCGGGGCCATGGCCTTGACTATGCGCAGCAGTTCGATGCCGTCCATGCCCTCCATTTTCAGGTCCACCACGGCCACGTCGAAATCGGCCCGCCGCAGGGCGCGGATGGCCTCGCGGCCCGAGCCCGCCATGTGGACATCCAGGCCCCGCCGGGCCAGGCGCCTGCCCAGGGCCTCGACGAACCCGGGTTCGTCGTCCACCAGCAAAAGGCGCAGGGCCTGGTCTGTCGTGGCCGTCCGGGTCATGGCCGCCCTAGTCGCCCCGGCGCAGGGCGATGCTTTCGGCCTCGGCCTGGAGGATGCGCGCCTCGTGGCCCTGGTGGCGCTGGGCGGCCTGGCCGACCTTGGCCACGAGGTCCTCGATCTCGCAGGGCTTCATCAGGTAGTCGAAAGCCCCCAGGCGCATGCCTTCGATGGCCGTCTCCACCGTGCCGTGCCCGGTGAGCATGATGACCTCCACCAGGGGGAATTCGGCCTTGATGCGCCGCAGGGTCTCGACGCCGTCCATGCCGGGCATTTTCACGTCGAGCACCACGACCTCGGTGCCTGCGGTCTGCAGCGCCTCCAGGGCCGCCTCGCCGGACAGGGCGGTACGCACCACCATGCCCCGCTTGGTCAGCCGCTTCTCCATGGCCTCCACGAAGCCCTGCTCGTCGTCCACCAACAAGACCTTCTCGTGCATGTTGCCTCCTCGCGGATCGTGGCGGGGCCGGGGCCTTGCCCACCCTGCGCCCGTCGCGTTGTCCTGGGCCCGCCGGGCCCCTGTTGTTCCACCTTGCACCCGCCGAAGCGGGTGTTCCGTTCACTTCTTCACATAGGTCCATTGCACAGGAAACAAGCGATATGTCAACAAAAACCCAAGGGTTCCCCGCACCCGACCCAAAATTGCCCCTTGCCAACCCGTTTCAAAATGTTTCATAATCAGGTCAACTGATGGACCCAACCCAACGAAAAACAAGGACCACGACGGCACCACGCCCATGACAGACACCCCCCCGCCCCGGGCCGCCTCGCGCATCCACGGCGTGTTCGACGTTCCGGTGCCCTTCCTGGCCCTGCTGGACGAGATTCCCCTGGCGGTGCTGCTGCTGGACCGCCAGCGCACCGTGGTGGCCCTGAACCAGGCCGCCGAGGTGCTCACGGGCTTCTCGGCCCGGCGCGCCGTGGGCCTGCCCTGCCGCCATGTGCTGCGCGCCAACACCTGCGTGCGCGGCTGCCCGGTGGCCGAGCTGTCGCGCGGGTCCGGCCCGCTGTGCCGCGAGGGCGACATCATCAGCGCCGACCGCCTCAAGCTGCCGGTGCGCATCACCGCCTCGGCCCTGCAGGACGAGGCCGGGCGCCTGGCCGGATACATGGAAACCATCGAGGACCTGCGGCTGTTCCAGCACCTGGAGCCCAAGAAGATGAACGCCCTGGGCTACGCGGGCTTCATTGGCCAGAGCCCGCGAATGGGCGGGGTGTTCAAGCTTCTGCCCAGCATCGCCCAGACCGACTCCTCGGTGCTCGTCACCGGGGAGACCGGCACCGGCAAGGACCTGCTGGCCGAGGCCCTGCACCAGGCCTCGGACCGGGCCAAGGGCCCCTTCGTCAAGGTCAACTGCGGGGCCCTGCCCGAAACGCTGCTGGAATCCGAGCTCTTCGGCCACGTCAAGGGCGCCTTCACCGGCGCGGTGGAAAGCAAGAGCGGGCGCTTCAAGCTGGCCCACAACGGCACACTGTTCCTGACGGAAATCGGCGACCTGCCCCTGTCGCTCCAGGTCAAGCTGCTCTCCTTCCTGGACGACAAGACCGTCCACCCCCTGGGCGGCACCAAGGGCCTCAAGGTGGACGTGCGCATCATCGCCGCCACCCACCGCGACCTGGAGGCCATGGTCCGCGAGGGGCGCTTCCGCGAGGACCTGCTGTTCCGGCTCAACGTGGTGCGCATGCACCTGCCGCCCCTGCGCGAGCGCGGCGGCGACGTGGAAATGCTGCTCGACCACTTCCTGAGCCAGTTCAGCGCCACGTTCCAGAAGCGCATCGGCGGCTTCGAGCCCGCGGCGCGCAAGCTGCTGCTGCGCTACCCCTACCCCGGCAACGTGCGCGAGCTGCGCAACATCGTCGAATACGCGGTCAACGTCTGCGACGGGGAGATCGTCTCCCTGCGCCACCTGCCCACGTACATGACCCGCCCCGAGGCCCTGCGCGCCGATGCCCTGCCCCTGCCGCCCGCCGACGCCCTGCGGCCCCAGGCCGTCCGGGCCCCGGTGTCCAGCTGGCGCGAGGCCGAGCGCGAGCTGATCCTCGACGCCCTGACCCAGGCCCGGGGCAGGCGCGGGCGGGCCGCAGAAATCCTGGGCTGGGCGCGCAGCACCCTGTGGCGCAAGATGCGCGCCCACGGCCTGGAAACCGCCGCCGAGGAGCCCCGGACATGAAGGCGCTCATCACCCTGGACCTGGACACCGTCGCCCCGCGCTTCGACCTGACCGCCGATGTCTGGATCGGGCGCATCGACCCCGACGGGACGGTGCGCAACGCCAAGACGCTGGTGCTCTCCTCAGCCTCGGCGGACGAGCTGTGCAAGCTGGTGCTGACCGAGAAGATCGAGGTGGTCGTCTGCGGGGCCATCGAGGACAAATACTACGAATACCTGCAATGGAAGGACGTCACGGTCCTGGACTCCGTGGTCGGCGCCCTGGACGCCGTGGTCCAGGCCCTGGCCCGGGGCGCCCTGGAGCAGGGCGCCGCGCTCCCGCTGCGGCCCGGGGCGGACTGACCCTGCGGGCGCCCGCCTGCCCCCGTCCCGCGTCTTTTCCGCGCACGTTCCATTCACGAACAAGCAGATGGCGCTTGTGCGACGCTCTGTAAAAACAGAGAGTTCCAGTTGCAAACCATTTTTTTGTTCCATTGTGTTTCATAATGAATCGTTCATTTTGTTTCAAATAGTCGCAACATTCCCGCCCCCTGTATCCCCTCCAGTATAACAACCTGAAAATAAAGTATCTTTCCCCTTGGCACGCTTCGTGCTCAAGGGGAATGGCTTGTGAATTTTGTGTCCAGAATTTTAGTAAACAAAATCAACGCTATGCCGTGTGGCCGCCCAAAATCCCACGGCTGGCGCGGATGGAAGACGGATGGACTACCGCGTGCTGTTCATAGCGCCGGAAGACGGCTTCAGGCTCAAGGTCGCGGACAGGCTTGCGGACTGCGGCCTGGACGTGCAGGCCGAGGCCGACCCCGACGAGGCCGTGCGCGCGCTGGCCGACCGGGGGGCCGAGGTGGTGCTGTTTGCCGCCGGGGAGGAGCACGACAAGGACCTCGCGCTGCTCACGCGTCTGCTGGCCGCCGCGCCCCGGGCCGGGATCATCCTGCTCGAGCCCGGCGGCGACGTGGACTTCGCCATGCAGGCGCGCCGCCACGGCGTGTTCGACGACATCCTCATGCCCTTCGAGATGGCGGACCTGCTGGCCAGGATCGAGCAGGCCGGGCGCGCCGCCCGGGGCACCCAACGCTGAACGGGCGCCCCCGGGGCGCCGCAGGGCACACAAGGCCAGCCTGGGGCTGGCCGCAACTTCGCCAGGAGGCAGGCTCATGGAAATGACCATCAAGGAACTCATGATTCCCGTCGCGGAGTACGTCACCGTGCGGACCGGGGACACCCTGGCCCAGTACTTCCAGGCCCTGGAGGCCGACAAGGCCGCCAAGGGCGGCGCCCACAGCCACCGCGACGCCCTGGTCATGGACGCGCAGGGCCAGGTGGCGGGCAAGGTGACCATGCACGACGTGTTCCTGGCCCTGGAGCCGGGCTACAAGAGCATCCTCGACTCCCTGTCCGAGACCTCGGTGCTCACCCCGGCCTACCTGGCCGGAATCTATAAGGACTTCGACCTGTGGGCCAAGCCCCTGCCCAACCTGTGCCAGCGCGCCGCGCAGCTCACCGTGGGCGAGATCATGCATGCGCCCGAGCAGGCCGAATTCGTGGACGAGGACGCCACCGTGGACGTGGGCCTGCACCGCTACGTCATGGGCGTGCACCAGCCGCTGCTGGTGCGCGGCGCGGGCGGGCGCGTCACGGGCGTGCTCCGCTTCGGCGACGTGTTCAAGCGCATCAAGGACCTGACCCTGGCCTGCGCCCTGTAGGCCAGACACCCTTTTCAACCGACCACACAGAGGGAAACCGCAATCATGAACGCAGCAGCTACGGCACCAAACCAAGGCTTCGACTGGAAGCGGCTCGTGTTCCTGCTCACGGGCGTCACGCTGTTCACCATCGTCTACTTCTCCCCGGCCTGGCCCGACGCGGTGGACCCCATGGGCGAGCATTTCGTCCTGACCCGCGAAGGCAAGGGCGCCCTGGCGGTGTTCCTGCTGGCCGGCATCTGGTGGGTCTTCGAGGTCGTGCCCATCGGCGTCACCTCGCTGATGATCGGCATCCTCCAGGCCGCCTTCCTCATCCGCCCGGCCAAGGTCGCCTTCAAGGACTTCATGGACCCCTCGGTGCTGTTCATCTTCGCCTCGCTGGTCATCGGCGCCGTGTTCACCAAGACCGGCCTGACCAAGCGCATGGCCTACAAGATGCTCGACGTCGTGGGCGAACGCACCTCCATGATCTACCTGGGCTCCTTCGTGGTCTGCGGCCTGCTCACGCTCATCATGGCCCACACCGCCGTGGCCGCGACCCTCTATCCGCTGCTGGTGGCCATCTACGGCCTGTATTCCGACGACCCGCACAAACCGACCAAGTTCGGCAGGGGCCTGTTCATGGGCATGGCCTTCGTGGCCGGGGCGGGGTCCATCGTCACCCTGCTGGGCGCCGCGCGCGGCGCCGTGGCCCTGGGTTTCTACAAGGACATCATGGACAAGGACGTCAGCTTCTTCGAACTGACCTACTACATGGCGCCCATCGGCTGGCTGATGATCTTTTTGCTGTGGGGCTTCTTCATGGTCGTGTGCAAGCCCGAGAAGAAGACCATCCCCGGCCTGCGCCAGAAGGCCCGCGAGCTCAACGCCGGCCTCGGGCCGCTCTCGCGCCACGAGATCCTGGCCGCCATCATCGTCGGCACGGCCATCCTGGCCCTGAGCCTGCGCTCCTTCATCCCGGCCCTGAACGCCATCGACAAGACGGCCATCATCCTCCTGTCCACGGTGCTCTTCTATGTCTTCCGCATCCTCGACCTCAAGGACCTGGAAGAGGTGCCCTGGAACATCGTGCTGCTCTTCGCCGGGGCCATGTCCATCGGCTTCTGCCTGTGGGAGACCGGCGCGGCCAAGTGGCTGGCCGTGAACTGGCTGGCCATCTTCAAGGAGGCCCACTGGTTCGTGTTCGTCATGTCCATCGCCTTCTTCGTCATGGTCATGACCAACTTCATCATGAACGTGGCGGCCATCGCCATCTCCCTGCCGGTGGCCCTGGTCATCGCGCCCTACCTGGGCGTGACCGGCGAGGTCATCCTGTTTGCCTCGCTGGTCACGGCGGGCATGCCCTTCCTGCTGCTGGTGGGCGCGGCGCCCAACGCCATCGCCTACAACTCGCGCCAGTTCACCAGCGGGCAGTTCTTCATGCTCGGCATCCCGGCCAGCATCATCCTGATGATCGTGGTCGGCCTGGCCGTGTTCGTCATCTGGCCGCTGATGGGCATGCCCACGACCCTGCCCTCCGGGGGCTAGACCATAAAAGACCGTTCGCGTAGACAACAGGGGCGGCGCCGGGTCGGGCTGGCGCCGCCCCTGCCCTTCGCGAACCAAAGAAAGGCGGTACATCCATGAATCAGTTGAATAATCTGCTTGAGAGCATCATCACCCGCGTCAACGTCAACCTGCGCGAATACGCCGACGTCGGGCCGCACATCCGCGACCTTGTGCCCCACGAGCATTTCGCCAGCTTCTACGCCTTCTACGCCCTGACCCTGCACCATCCCCTGCATTTCATGTTCCGCGAGTCCTGCCTGTCAGGCACCTATTTCCTGGGCAAGTGCGAAGTCCAGCGCTCCATCCTCTACAAGAGCGACATCCGGGGCGACGAGCTCAAGCGCCGGGGCGACGTGTTCGACGTCGATGGCATGAAGATCAAGCTCTACACCGACGAATTCATCGCCATCCGCGACAGCTTCCTGCTCAAGACCCTGGTCCACAACTACTCCCACGACCCGGAAAACCTGGAAAAATTTGCCATCCGCAACACCGTGGCCCTGCACTGGTCCAACATCCACGGCTCGCCCGTGGAGGGCTGCCTGCTCGAGCCCTTCGCCACGGTGGACTTCACCAGCGCCCACAACTGCGTGTTCGGCGCCCACAGCTACGTGCAGGTCGGCGAGCTGTCGCACACCTACGTCAAGCCCGGGCGGGTCTGGGTCCGCTCCGAGGGCGCCTTCGAGTTCGACTACCAGTTCCCCCAGGAGGTCCTCGACCGCTTCGTGCACTACGAGGTCGGCAGCTGCCCCTCGGGCATCATGATGGACTACGTGGAGGACCGCAAAGAGGACTTCATCCCCGTCTACTCCTCCGTGACCCAGGCCGCGTCCATCCCCGTGCCCCGGGGCGCCTCGCTGTCGCCCTACGCCGTGGTCAAGGGCGAGACGAGCATCGACGAGAACGTGCTGGTCTGCCAGCGGGCCTACCTGGCCGAAGCCTCCCTGGGGCGCGGCGCCAACGCCCAGGAGAACTGCTACATCGTCCACTCCCGCCTGGACGGCTATAACGTCACGGCCCACGGCGGCAAGATCATCCACGCCCACTGCGCGCCCAACTGCTTCGTGGGCTTCAACGCCTTCGTCCACGGCACCCCCGAGCACCCCCTGCAGATCGGCAAGGGCTGCATCGTCATGCCGCACACCATCATCGACGCCACCGAGGCCCTGGTCATCCCCCCGGGCACCCTGGTCTGGGGCTTCATCCAGAACGCCGAGGACCTGCGCAACAACTCCATGCCCCTGGCCCGGCTGCGCGACTTCAGCGGCGAGACGCGCTTCGGCACCATGCGCTTCTCCGGCAGCGGCCGCGCCTTCGTGGACGCCTTCTCCAACCGCATCCAGCACATCCTGGAGGCCAACGGCGCCTACTACGACCCCGCCACCGGCCAGGGCGCAGGCCACGCCCAGATGAACAACGACATGGCCTACAACATCGTCCAGCCCTACCCCGCCGGGGACAAGCAGGGCCTCTACCCGACCCTGGAGATCAGCCCCGCGCGAGAGAACATCTTCGGGGACGACGGCGACGACTAGCCCCGGCCCCGCCGGACCTGCCCATGCCTTCCGCCCCGGGCCGCGCTGCGGCCCGGGGTTTTTTCCGCCTGTGTCCCGGCGGGCGCCGGTTCCATGCCGCCGCGCGCGCCTCCCGCGTCCCGGCGCGCATGCGCCGCGTTGGCGCCCCGCCGCACCCGTGCCCGGCGCGCGCGCCCAGGCCGCCCCGCCCTCCCGGGGCATGCCTGCGCTATGGCACTTCGCCCGGGAATGTGATACGCGCCATCCACCGGGCGCCGCGCCCGGCAACGCGCCGCCTGGGGCGGCCATGCCGACGGAGAACCGCCATGTACCCTGCCCGCACCTTGCGCGCCGCCGCCCTGGCGGCCCTGGCCATCCTGACCCTGGCCGCCCTGCCCGGCGCGGCCCTGGCCCACCGGGCCAACGTCTTCGCCTATGTCGAAGGTGACACGATCCATGTCGAAACATCCTTCAGCGGCGGCAAACCGGCCATGAACAGCCCGATAGAGGTCTACGACGCCGCCTCGGGCGCCCTGCTGCTGACCACGCAGACCGACGCCAAGGGCCTGGGCGCCTTCGCCGTGCCCCAGGCCGCGCGCGAGGCCCGGGCCGACCTGCGCCTGGTGCTGCTGGCGGGCGAGGGCCACCGCGGCGAGTGGGTCGTCAAGGCCGGGGAATACCTGGCGGACCAGGAAGCCGCCGCGCCCGCCGGAGGCGCCGCGCCCCAGGCCGCCGCAAGCCCCGCGCCCCAGGCCACCGGGGCCGCCCCCGCCGCCCTAGTGGACGAAGCCGCCCTCAAGCGCATCGTGGCCGAGGCCGTGAGCCACGAGCTGGCGCCCCTGCGCCGCTCCCTGGCGGCCATGGCCGAGCCGGGCCCCACGGTCCACGACGTGCTGGCGGGCATCGGCTACATCCTGGGCCTGTTCGGCATCGCCGCCTGGATGCACAGCCGCAAGGCGTCCCGGTGATCGAGGAGCGCCTCCAGGGCGGCCACGGGCCGCTGCACCGCCTGGACCCGCGCGCCCGCCTGCTGGCGGCGGCGGCGTGGTCCGTGGCCGGGGCGGTGGTCCAGGGGCTGCCCGTGGCCCTGGCGGCCCTGGCGGCCTCGGCCCTGCTGCTGGCCGCCGCGCGCCCGCCCCTGGGCG
The DNA here is from genome assembly GCF_000519125.1 of Desulfocurvus vexinensis DSM 17965. Classification (NCBI taxonomy): domain Bacteria; kingdom Pseudomonadati; phylum Thermodesulfobacteriota; class Desulfovibrionia; order Desulfovibrionales; family Desulfovibrionaceae; genus Desulfocurvus; species Desulfocurvus vexinensis. The sequence goes on along the minus strand of NZ_JAEX01000002.1, from coordinate 273,179 downwards.
AGGTGGCCCGCCGCCTGGGCGCGGTGAACGTTTTCATCGCCTTCTTGTGGCTGCTCATGCCCTTCAGCACGCCCGGCGACCCCACCTTCTCCGTGCTCGGGTTCGCCGCCACGCGCCAGGGCCTGGAGCTGGCCGCCCTCGTGACCCTGAAGGCCAACGCCATCGTCCTGGCCTTCATGGCCCTGGTGGCGACCATCCCGGTCCAGGACCTGGGGCACGCCCTGCGCAAGGTGGGCGTGCCGCACAAGCTGGCGCTGCTTCTGGTCTTCACCCACCGCGCCATCCAGGCCATGGCCGACGAGTACCGCCGCATGCGCCAGGCCATGACCGTGCGCGGCTTCGTGCCCCGCACCGGCCTGCACACCTGGCGGGCCTACGCCTGCCTGGCGGGCATGATCCTCGTGCGCGGCATGGACCGCGCCGAGCGCGTGCGCGAGGCCATGCTCTGCCGGGGCTTCACCGGCGAGCTGCGTTCCACCAGCCCGCTGGCCGCCCGGCCCGTGGACCATATCTTCCTGGCCGCCATGCTCTGCGCCTCGGCGCTGCTGGCCTGGGCCGGGCTTTGGAGAGCCGCGCCATGACCGCTCCGCTGTTCGAGCTGCGCAAAATCACCTACGGCTACCCGGGGCGCCAGCCCGTGCTGCGCGAGCTGGATTTCGCCTTCGCCGGAACCGAGCGCATCGGGCTCATCGGCCCCAACGGCTCGGGCAAGACGACCCTGGCGCGCATCGTCATGGGCCTGGCCCGGCCAAGCGCCGGGCAGGTGCTGCACCACGGCCAGCCCCTGGAGCACGACCGCGACTTCACGGCCATCCGCCGCGAGGTGGGCCTGCTGTTCCAGAGCGCCGACGACCAGCTCTTCTATCCCTCGGTGCTCGAAGACGTGGCCTTCGGGCCGCTGAACCTGGGGCTCGCGCCCGCCGAGGCGGTGCAGCGCGCGCGCGAAACCCTGGAGCGCCTGGGCCTTGCGGGCTTCGAGCGGCGCATCACCTACAAGCTCTCGGGCGGGGAGAAGAAACTCGTGTCCCTGGCCGCCGTGCTGGCCATGCGGCCCCGGGCGCTGTTCCTGGACGAGCCCACCAACGCCCTGGACACCGACACCCGCGCCCGGCTCATCGCCATCCTGGACGAGCTGGACATCCCGCGCATCATCATCTCCCACGATTTCGACTTCCTGGCCCAGACCACGCGGACGATCTACGCCCTGGCCGACGGGCGCGTGCACTTCGACGGGCAGACCGCGACCCACGAGCACATCCACGCCCACGTCCACGCCCATGTGCACACCCACGCCCACGGCGGCGTGCCCCACGTCCACGAGGGCGACCACGAGCACGCCCCCGGGCCTGGATGCGCGGGCGGCGGCGACCCCGCCTAGAAAACTGCGGAAAAAGTCCTTTTCCGGGCCGCGCAAACATGATGAGGTGGCGGCGCGGACAATCCCGGGCCGACGCGCGGCAGGCCAGCCGCCGGGGCCCGGATTTCTTGCGCGCCCCGGCCTGCGGCCCCGAAACGGCGGCCGGCCCGGCCCGCGGCGGCGCCATGCACGGACACGACAAGGAGCATCCATGGCCTTTCATCTGCGCGAGCACAGTTTCGACGCCACCCTGGAGGCGGCCAGCGAGTACGAGGACGCCGTGGTGGTCCACGGCTGGGTGAACCAGGGCGGGTTCTGGCACGTCCACGCCTGGGTGCAGACCGGGGCGGGCGTGGTGGACCTCACCGAGACCCGCGAGCCCCAGGACCCGGCGGCCTACTGCGCCCGCCTGGGCATCGACCCCGCCCACACCGTGCGCTACGGGCGCGTGGAGTTCTTCACCCTGTTCGCCGAGCACGGCCACATGGGCCCCTTCGACCCGGCCTTCGAGGCCGCGCGGCCCGAGGGGGAGTAGCGGCGCGGGGCGCCCGCGCGGCGCCGGGGCGGCAACGGGGTGGCAGGGCTCGGTTCCCGCGCGACACCGGGGCGGAGCCGCTGCGACAGGACGCGCGGCATCCGGACGGCGATGCGCCGGGCGCCAAGCGCGCGAGGCGGGCGGACGGCCCGGATTTCGCCCACGCCCCGGCCCAGGGGGCGCGAAGCCTCCCGGGGCGTGCCTGGCCGCGCGCCAGGGGCAGGCCGTTCCCCGGCGGCAGGAACCGCGCGCCCGAGGCCCACACGCAAGACGCGCCCAGGCTTGTGTGGCCGCGCCCGGGGCGTGTCTGGCCGCGCTGGCGGGCAGGCCGTTCCCTTGCGGCAGGAACCGCGCGCCCGGGGCTTCTCGCCGGGCGCGTTGTCTGCTAGGAAAGGCGGATGAAGAAAGGAATCCTGCTGGTTGCCTTCGGTTCAAGCCGCCAGGAGGCGCATCTGACCCTGGACCGCTTCGACGTGCGCGTGCGCGAGCGCTTCCCGGGCCTGCCCGCGCGCTGGGCCTTCACCTCGGGGGTCGTGCGCGGCAAGCTGGCCGAGTCGGGCATGAAGACCGACTCCGTGCCCAAGGCCCTGGAAAAGATGTGGTTCGAGAAGTACACCCATGTGGCCGTGCAGTCGCTGCACGTCATCACCGGGCGGGAATACGACGGGCTGGCGGCGGATGTGGCGGGTTTCAACGCGCCGGGGCGGGCCTTTGCCGGGCTGGCCCTGGGCGGCCCGCTGCTGCGCGGCCCGGCAGACGTGCCCCCCGCCGTGGAAGCCATCCTGGCCAACCTGCCGCCGCAGCGCGAGCCCGGCGACCCCGTGGTGCTCATGGGCCACGGCACCTGGCACGCGGGCGACAGCCTCTACGACCTGCTCTACGACGCCCTGCGCGCCCGCACGAATGATGTGTTCCTGGCGACCATGGACGGGCGGCTGACCATCGCCGAGGTCCGCGACGCCCTGCTGGCACGCGGCGCCACCCGCGCCTGGCTCCAACCCCTGCTGGCCCTGCCCGGCCGCCACGTCCACCACGATATGTGCGGCCCCCAGCCAGGCTCCTGGGCCACCATCCTGCGCACCTCCGGCATCACCCCCATCTGCGCCACCACCGGCACCGCCGAATACCCCCAGTTCGCCGCCCTCTGGCTCGACCATTTGGAGGAGGCGGTGCGGGAGTTGGGGTGATTTCTATATAGAGTGCGCACAATCTGCATTCTCCCAGAAGCCTTGACACCAATGCGCATAATGCGCATCATCCCCTCATGACCAGCCGCGAAGTCATCCGCAAACTGGAGCAGGCCGGATTTCAAAAGGTCGGGCAGCGTGGCAGTCATTTGAAGTTGCGCCATCCGGACGGCAGGACGGTGATCGTTCCGGACCCGCGCAAGGACATCAAGCTTGGGACTCTGCGCAGCATCGAGCGGCAGGCGGGCGTCCCGCTCCTGCCCACGCGGCCCCCGCGAGGTACGTCATGAAGTATCCTGTCATCGTCCATACCGACCCGGACAGCCCGGGCTACAGCGCCAGCATCCCGGATTTCCCGGGCTGCTTCACGGCGGGCGACACCCTGGAAGAACTGGCCGCCAACGTCCAGGAGGCGGTGGAACTCTACCTGGAAGACGAAGCCCTGGCTCCTCCCGCCCCCTCCCCCCTGGAAACCGTCCTGGCCAGCGAGGACGCCCGGGACGGCGCGGTGCTGGTCATGGACGTGGACATGGCCTTCCTCAAGCGCAAGGCCGTGCCCGTGAACATCACCATGCCCATGCATGTGCGCAACGCCATCGACCGCGCGGCCAAGGCCCGGGGCATGACCCGCTCGGCCTTCATGGTCGAAAGCGCCCTGCAGGCCGCTGGCCGCCGGGGTGGCGGCGCGGTGGGCGTCGGATAACGCACGCACCGGACGCTTCCATCAAACAAAACAGGCCCTGCCGCCAGCGGCAGGGCCTATTCTTTTTCCTTTCTCTTCTTCAAACAAACCGGGCCGACGCTCCGCCCCTCCTTCACCATCCACCCCACGCCCTTCTGCGCCACCACCGGCACCGCCAAATACCCCCAACTCGCCGCCCTCTGGCTCGACCATTTGGAAGAGGCGGTGCGGGAGTTGGGGTAAGGGCACTGGCTATAAAAAATATCGATGTGGTGAGATTAAAATTTCACTCATCGCATCATAAAACTTCCCCAGATGAACACCGTCGATAAAACTATGAAGAGCTTCGACAGCAACAGACATTGTATGATTGTCTTTAGAAATTTTTCCGAATATCACCCTGGGAACAGTATCATGCCAGGGGTCTCCCCACGGATTACCAACAGAATAAAAATCAACCATCCTCACGCCACTAATATAAATCAAACCCTGAGAATCGCCCCCGCACGGGGTCAATGTATAGTCATATATGCAACTAGATTTTGCCTTTTCAACATTTTCGTTGAATGATGAAAATTCATCAGAATACTTTGCAATACAGTTGCAGTGAAGAGATTTTCCAGGAATAGAGTGAGTAAATGCGGCGTCAACACGACTAAAAACAACAGGGCGTAAATCTATAATTCGCATTTTAAACTCTGGAATGGCATTCACAGCGCGCATTATAGAATAATAAATGCACGTTGACAAAGAAGGTCTCACCTCACCTTTCTCGAGTCGAAACTTCAAAAGTTCTGCGACGGACACTTTCGCAGTGATGGAAATCCGAGGATCTCTTCTTTCTTGAAAAAATGAAAAATGCCTAGCTCTCTCCCATTTTTCGATATCAATATTTTCAAAACTGAAATTCTTTGGCATTTCATTCAACCTCAAAACGTAATTGTTTCTTTGAATTTTTTAATTGCATACTGATCTGTCATTCCTGAAATAAAATCAATACACGCAATAATCCTGTCTTCTACATTTTTCAAATTATAAACCTTTTCGATCTCAGCATACTTTTCTTCGACGCCAGGAATTCCGACAGAATAGACGGACAAATAGAATTCAAAATCTTTAAACAGTGACGGATAAAAACCACGCAACTCATCACACAGATTTTTTTGGTCATGAGCTACTGCATCAACCATTTCCATTAACACCTCAAAGAGTCCATTGATAATCCGCTCGACAAAAAGCTTGTATCTTTCAATATTTTTATGTCTATATATCTTCTCGTAACAAAAATCTTTAACATCTTTCATCAATTGAGCTGCATTTTGAGAAAAACATATACCGCCACGGATAGAACTTTCCTTACACAAATCAACAATGAAGCAATGGATTAGAACCGTATTATTCGCTCGGAGGCTGCCTTCAAAGCCACCCCTACTGAGCATTTTATCTACCTGATCAACGTCTGATGCTTTTAAAATGTTCAGATTGAGGGCGTCCTCAATGTCCCTCCCAAGGTAAGCAATTTTATCAGAAACCTTTACAACACATCCTTCCCATGTATAAGGCTGAACTTGACTAGCCTTTTCAATATCATATAAATTTATTTTATCCTCACGCGGAATAATTTTGTGGTCGTCAACTTCACCACAGTGACACACAATCCCATCTCGCACAGCATATGTCAGATCAAGATTCACATATTTGCCTTCTGGCCCCTCTAGAATCTCTATACTATCGACAAATCTAAGACTATTTTTTTCGTGCCAAAAAGTTCTGCCAGGAAGTCCTGCAGAGACTATCCTCTTGAGAACCTCTTCACCTTTGTGTCCAAAAGGTGCATGACCTAAATCATGCCCCAATGATATTGCATCTGTTAGCTCATGATTGAGTCCAAGGAATGTCGCGATAGTTCTGCTTATAGAACTGACGTGATTGACGTGCTCTATTCTTGTACAGACATGATCATTAGTCGTTGCAAAAAAGACTTGGGTTTTGTGTTTCAACCTCCTATATGCCAAACTGTGCAAGATGCGGGTATAATCGCGTTCAAATTCAGTCCTGATCTCATCTTTTTTGCTATAAAGTTTGTGTGCCCTGCTAATTGCATCTTCCCATTTCCGAGCCCCTGGGACCATTGCCTCAGCTTGAAAAAGCCCTTTTTCCATACCCTCAAACTCCTCAAAATTTAAAACAACATACGGACAATCCCCCCTCACGCCCAGCGAATCAACCCCAGCGACCTCGGGTCGAGGAGGTTGGGGTGGCGGGGGAGCATGCGGATGGTGAAGCCGAAGCGGCCCGGTTCGCCGGGCTTGAGCATGCCCGCGTAGCGCAGCCAGCCGTCGGAGGTGTTGCCTGCCGGTTCCATGACCTTGGCCTTGCGGGCGGTGAAGGAGCCGTCCTGGTCCAGCGGGCCCGCGTAGATTTCCACGCTCACATGCTCCGGGGCGATGCCGTTGAGGTCCACCTCGCAGACCACGTCCACCGCCTCGCCGACGAACAGCCGCCCGGCGGCCTCGCGGGCCTGCACGGCGCGCACCGCCGTGCCGCCCCAGCGGGTCATCATCTCCATGCGCCACTCGGCCAGCTCGCGGGCCTTGGCAAAACCCTCGGCGGACAGGGTGCGGAAGTTCTCCGAGGCCGGGATGTAGGCCATGCGCGCGTAGTCCTCCACCATGCGGTGGGCGTTGAACACCGGGCCCAGGGCGAACAGCGCGCGCTTCATGCGCCGAATCCAGTTGCGCGGCAGGCCCCCGTGCCCGCGCTCGTAGAACTCGGGCACGATATCCGTCTCCAGCAGGGTGTGCAGGGTCTGGCTTTCCACGAAGTCCTGGTGCTCGGGGTCGTCGTAGATTTCGCCCTGGCCGATGGCCCAGCCCAGGCTGTTGTCGCGGCGGTAGGCCTCGGCCCACCAGCCGTCCAGGGTGCTGACGTGCAGCACGCCGTTGGCCATGGCCTTCATGCCGCTGGTGCCGCAGGCCTCCAGGGGCACGCGCGGCGTGTTCAGCCACACGTCGCAGCCCTGGACCATATAGGCCGCGCTCTCCATGTCGTAGTCGGGCAGAAAGACCATCTTGTTGCGGCACTCGGGGCTGCGGCACAGCTGCACCAGCTCCTGGATCAGCCGCTTGCCCTCGTTGTCGCGCGGGTGGGCCTTGCCCGCGAAAATGAACTGCACGGGCCGCCCCGCGTCGTTGATGAGCCGCAGCAGGCGGTCCTTGTCGCGCAGCAGCAGGTTGGCGCGCTTGTAGGTCGCAAAGCGCCGGGCAAAGCCGATGGTCAGGGCCTGGGGGTCGAGCACGTCGTCGGCGGCCTCGATGTCCTTGTGGCGCGCGCCCCGGGCGATAAGCTCGTCGCGCAGGCGCTGGCGCACGAAGCCCACCAGACGCTCGCGCAGCCGCTCGTGGGTCCGCCACAACTCGGCGTCGGGGATGGTCTCCGCGTTGCGCCACACGCGCTCGCAGTCCGGGTCCTCGCGCCAGTTGCCGCCCAGGAAGCGGTCGTACAGCAGGGCCATTTCGTCGGCCACCCAGGTGGGCTGGTGCACGCCGTTGGTCACCGCGCCGATGGGCACATCCTCCAACGGGAACTGCGGCCAGACGCGCTCCCACATCTTGCGCGAGACCTCGCCGTGCAGCTTGCTCACGCCGTTGTTGAAGCGCGACAGGCGCAGGGCCAGCACGGTCATGCAGAAGGGCTCGGCGTCGTCGCGCGGGTCCTCGCGGCCCAGGGCCAAAAAGACCTTGAACGCCAGGCCCATGTCGCGGGCGTAGGGCTCGAAGAAGCGCTGCATCAGGTCCGGCGGGAAGCGGTCGTTGCCCGCCGGGACCGGCGTGTGCGTGGTGAACACGCAGCTCGACGCCGTCAGCTCCATGGCCGCCTCCAGGGGCAGGCCCTTGTGCTTCATGAACACGCGGATGCGCTCCAGCCCCGCAAAGGCCGAATGGCCCTCGTTCATATGGATCACCGAGGGCGTGAGCCCCAGCGCCGCCAGGGCCTTCACCCCGCCGATGCCCAGCAGGATTTCCTGCTTGAGGCGCATTTCCAGGTCGCCGCCGTACAGGCGGGTGGTCAGCTGGCGGTACTCGGGCGGGTTCTCGGCGATGTTGGTGTCCATGAGATACAGCGCCACGCGGCCCACGGCGGCCTTCCACAGCTGCACCGTCACGCCCTGGCCCTGGTAGTCCAGCGCGAACTGCACCGGGTGGCCCTGCTCGTCGGCCACCAGCGTCAGGGGCATCTGCTCGAAATCGTAGACCGGGTAGCGCTCGTTCTGCCAGGCGTCGGGCGTCAGATACTGGCGGAAATAGCCCTGCTGGTAGCACAGCCCGATGCCCACCAGGGGCAGGTTCAGGTCGCTGGCGGACTTGAGGTGGTCGCCCGCCAGGATGCCCAGGCCGCCGGAATAGATGGGCAGCGAGGGCGCGATGCCGAACTCGAAGGAGAAATAGGCCACCACGGGCTGCCCGGCCTCGCGGGCCTTGAAGTCGATGGCCGAGGCCGTCTTGCCCAGGTAGCTCATGAGGTCCGCGTGGGTCTCGCCCAGGCGGTCCAGGAAGAGCTGGTCGTTGGACAGGTCCGTCAGTTCCTGCTGCGACATGGCGTTGATGAAGGCCACGGGGTTGCCGTCGCTCTCGCGCCAGCGCCGGGCGTCGATACGCGAAAACAGCGCCTCGACCTTGTCGTTCCACGAGAACCAGAAGTTGAAGGCCAGGTCCCACAGGGGTTTGAGGTTCCTGGGCAGCTTGGGCACGACGCTGTAGGTCTGGATGGGCTTCATGGAAGGCTCCTCCCCGAGGGGGGTCATCGTCATGGTGCGCGGCGCCCGGGCGCACGCGGCGCGGGAAGCGCGGGGGGCGCCCGGACGCGCGGCGCGGCGCTCTGCCGCGGCGGGTCCGGTTGCCGGTTCGATTCGCCGTTCTCCCTATCTGCCAACCCGGGGCGGAAAAGGCAAGGCCGACGGCACCGCCCGCCCGCGCCCCCGGGCCCGGAGCGGCTTGGGGCCGGGGTTATTCTGGACAAGAACGCAGCGCGCTCCCCCGGCCCGGGGGCCCGCCCGGGCTTTGACTTCGCCGGGCAATGGGGCTACTGCAATCCGACCGCCCGGCGCCCCTCCCCGGGGCCCCGGGCCATGCCCCGCACCGCAGCCAGGAGCCGCCCATGCCCCCCGCCCCGCCGTCCGCCGCCCCGGCGCTCCCCACCGTCGAGGTCAAGGTCAAATACCTGCGCCCCCTGCTGGAGGACGCCCCGCCGCGCCCCGGCACCCCGGGCAGCGCAGGCATCGACCTGCGCGCCTGCATGGACGAGGACGTGGTGGACATCCCCGCCGGGGGGCGCCACGCCTTCCCCACGGGCATGGCCATCGAAATCACCACCCCCGGGGTGGCGGGCTTCGTGTTCTCGCGCAGCGGCCTGGGCACCCGCCAGGGGCTGACCGTCAGCCAGGGCGTGGGCGTCATCGACCCCGACTACCGCGGCGAAATCATCGTCTCGCTGCTCAACACCTCCGGCGAACGACGACAAATCCGGCGCGGGGAGCGCATCGCGCAGCTTGTGCTGCTGCCCGTGTACCTGGCGGCCCTGGTGCGGGCCGAGGAACTTTCCGACACCAGCCGCGCCGCCGGCGGGTTCGGTCATACCGGAACCGTGTAACGCCACGGAGACATTCATGAGCGCTTTCGACGACCTGAAGGCCAGGGACGAACAGTCCATCTGCAACACCTATGGCCGCTATCCCCTGGCCATCGACCGGGCCCAGGGCTGCCACGTCTGGGACCTGGACGGCAAACGCTACCTCGACCTCGTGGCGGGCATCGCCGTGTGCAGCTTGGGCCACAGCCGCCCCGAGCTGCTGGAGGTCATCACCCGCCAGTACGCCAAGCTGGTCCACGTCTCCAACCTGTTCTACCAGCGCGAGCAGTCCGAGCTGGCCGAAAGGCTGCTGGCCACCAGCCACGCGGGCAAGGTCTTCTTCTGCAACTCCGGCGCCGAGGCCAACGAGGCGGCCATCAAGCTCGCCCGGCGCTTCATGCGCACCGTGCGCGGGCGCGAGGCCTACGAGATCCTGACCCTGTCGGGCTCCTTCCACGGCCGGACCCTGGCCACCGTGACCGCCACCGGGCAGGAGAAATTCCGCCAGTATTTCGAGCCGTTGCCCGGCGGGTTCACCACCGTGCCCAAGGGCGACCTGGAGGCCATGCGCGCCGCCATGGGCCCGCAGACCGCCGCCGTGCTGGTGGAGGTCGTCCAGGGCGAGGGCGGCGTGCGGCCCCTGGACGGCGACTACCTGCGCGCCGTGCAGGCCCTGTGCCGCGAGCGCGACGTGCTGTTCATGATCGACGAGGTGCAGACCGGCATGTGCCGCACGGGCCGCTTCTGGGCCCACCAGCACCACGGCCTGACCCCCGACGTGTTCACCGTGGCCAAGCCCCTGGCGGGCGGGCTGCCCATGGGCGCCATGTTCGCCACCGACGAGGCCGCGCGCGGACTGACCCCCGGCACCCACGCCACGACCTTCGGCGGCGGCGCCCTGCTGTGCGCCGTGGCCGCCAAGGTCGTGGACATCATGCTGGACGAGGATCTGGCAGGCCGGGCCGAGGCCATGGGCGCCTACGCCCGTGAGCTGTTCGCGGGCATCGCCGCGCGCAACCCCGGGGCCATCGCCGAGGTGCGCGGCCTGGGCCTGATGCTCGCCGTGGACCTGGGCCGCCCCGCCGCCGACGTGTGGCGCGCCCTGCTGGACCGGGGCTTCATCTGCAACCTGACCCAGGAAACGGCCCTGCGCCTAGTGCCACCCCTGGTCATCACCCGCGAGGACCTGGACGCCTTCGCCGCCGCCCTGGAAGACATCCTGCGCGCCCGACCCTAGCGGGGCGCCACGCGCCAAGGGCCGCCGGAGCACCCCGGCGGCCCTTGACCGCCCTGGCAAAAGCCCTTAGTTGGGAGGCAGAACCCCGGAGCAGGACGCACCGCCATGGTGAGCATGAACACCGAAGACCGCAGCGTGGAGCCCGCCAGCCCGGCGGCGGACACCGCCCCCGTGGGCACGGCCCCCCAGGCCGCCCCGGCGGGCCAGGAGCCCGCCTACGCCGCGCCGCCGCCCCTGAGCCCGGCCCCGCCCCTGCACTACCCCGAACAGATGACCGGCAGCGTGGTGGACACCCTCGTCTGACCGCCCCGCGCGCCCCCGCGCGCCCCGGCCCCTGGCCGCCCTGCCCCCCGACCCTTTTTCCTCGCCCCACGGAGCCCCATGAAGACCCTGCTGCGCATCACGGCCCTGGTGCCGCCGACCCTGGTGGACGACCTGACCCTGCATCTGACCCTGCACGTTCCCGGCGGCTGGCAGGAGGAGGAACAACCCGACGGGCGCACGGCCTTCACCCTGCACCTGGAGCAGGGCGCCGCCGCCCAGGCCCTGGTCCAGGACCTGGCCGCCCGCTGGCCCGAGGCCGAAATCACCCGCGACGAGGTGCAGGAGCAGGACTGGGCCCTGGCCTGGCGCGAATTCTTCACCCCGGTCCACGCCGGGAGCACCTTCACCGTACTGCCGCCCTGGCTGGCGGACCAGGCCCCCGAGGGGCGCATCCCCATCGTCATCGAGCCCAAGCAGGCCTTCGGCACCGGGCACCACGGCACCACGGCCCTGTGCCTGGGCGCCCTGGCCGGGCTGCGCGAGCGCGGCCTGCTGCACGCGGGCGACGATTTCCTGGACCTGGGCACCGGCTCGGGCATCCTGGCCCTGGGCTGCTGCCTGCTGGGCATGCACGGCGTGGGGCTGGACATCGACCCCCTGGCCGTCGAGAACGCCGTGGAGAACCGGGCCATCAACGGCGCGGACGACCGCCTGCATCTGGCCGTGGGCAGCCTGGACGCCCTGGCGCCCGGGCGCACCTTCCGCCTCGTGCTGGCCAACATCCTGGCCGGGCCCCTCAAGACCATGGCCCCGGAGCTGCGCGCCCGGGTGGCCCCGGGGGGCTGCCTGGTGCTCTCGGGCATCCTCACCGAGCAGGCCGACGCCGTGGCCGAGGCCTACATGGCCCTGGGCCTGCCCGCGCCGCGCCGCGAGCACAGCGCCGAATGGACGGCCCTGGTCTGGGAGCGGGTGGACTGACGGAGCGCCGCAACGCCGAACGCCGCAGGCCGGGCCCGTTTCCGGGCAGCCTGCGGCGTTGGCCGTTGCAATGCGCCGGAAAGCGGCCCCGCCGGCGCCCGGAGGGCCGTTGCAGCGCCTGTGCGCAGGCCGCCCGGCACTGGGGCGGCTGACGGCACGGAAGACCTCCGCATTTGCTGCGTCCATGCCGAACGCGAAGCGCGGATGTTCTGCGGCAATGCCGCCGGGAGCCGGTGCAGGACGCTCCGCTAGGGCACCAAGGCCCTGGCTGCCAGGGCCCGGCCTTGGGGCGAGGCGCGAAACGCCGCCAAGGCGGCGGCAAAGCGCAGGGGCAGGTCGCCGCCCCGGGCGGCGGCGATGGAAAAGGCCAGATACTGCGGCTCCTGCGACACCGGCGGCTCAAGAACGACCAGCCGCTCCAGGACCGGGTCGCCCTGGAAATGGCCCAAAAAGCTCCGCTCCTTCACCAGGGCCAGATCCACCCTCCCGCGCAGCAGCAGCCCGGGCAGCGTCTGCGTGCTTTCCACCTCCACCCGCCGCAGGTCCGGGGCCGTGTCGATGGGCCCGCCGAAGGCGACCTCGCGCACCAGCCCCACCCGCAGCCCGGCCAGGGCCGCCAGATCGCCCGTCCAGCGCCGCGCTGCGGCGCTCCCGCGCAGGGCGACCAGCACGCTGCGCGCGACATGCAGCACGTTGCCCTCCAGAAACAGCATGTCCGCCTCGCGCTCCGGGGTCCGGGTCACGAAGCTCACGGCGTCCACCTGACCCACGCGCGCCAGGTGCAGCGCCCGGACCCAGGGCACGCTATGGAATTCCACGGTCATGCCCAGGCGGGCCGCCGCACCGCGCAGCAGATCCGCGTGCAGGCCCAGGACCTCGCCGTCCTGCTCGTATTCCAGGGGCGGGGACGGGATGTCCCCCCGGGCCACCACCAGCACGCCCCCGGGGCCTGCCAACGCCGGGAGGCACCACGCCGCCCACAGCAGCGCGGCGCAGGCCAGGGCCGTCAGCAGGCGCGCCGCCCCACGGGCCGAAAGGGTCGAAAGGGTCGAAAAGTCCATCATGCCCTTCCATGCCCCATCGGGCGCCCGGCGTCAAACGCCCCGGCGGGCCATCAGGCCCCGAACACGGCGTCCATGACCTCCAGCGCGAAGCGCGCCGACACCGTGGCCGGGCCGCCGCCCATCTCGATGCCCACCTCCACGGCCTCGAGCACCTCCTCGCGCGTTGCGCCCGCCTCGGCGGCTTGGCCGATATGCCACTGCATGCACGACTCGCAGTCGATGACCACCGAAATGCCCACGGCCACCAGCTCCTTGGCCTTGCGCGGCAGGGCGCCGTCGGCATAGGCCGCGCGTTCCATCTCCAGGAACGCCGCATAGACCTTGGAACCCGTGCCCACCAGCCGGGTGTGCGCCAGCTTGCGCCGCCTGTTCATCTCTTCCAGCTTGCCCATGGTCAGCCCTCCCGGGGTGCGGTTGCCGCGCCTGGGTGCAAACCCGGGTTTGCACCGACGCACCGCGAGTTTGCACCAGCCCGGTCCGGGGCGCAAGATATATCCTGCAATACCAGGGCGATATGCGCTTGCCCCAACTGGCACAAACCTTGCCTAGGGCCCATCAACACGCGCGTTCAGCAATCGGCGCCGCCCCCGAACCCTCGGGCACCCGCGTCGGAGGCGCTGCCGCTTGCGGAACGCGACCGCACCCTCAACACCGTTTGCACATACCGAGGAGGAATCCGCACATGGCTGAAAACACCGCAAAGGCCAACGTTGTCGTCGACAACGCCAAGGCTTCCTGGTCCGACCTGTGGACCAAGGAAGACTACTGGGCCATCTGGCTCGGCGCCCTGCTGCTCATCGTCGGTTGCATGATCTTCCTGCCCCGCCCGCCCGCGGGCATGGGCGAGGTCTTCGACAAGTCCAACGCCATCATGCAGGCCGAGGCCGAGCGCGCGCCCATCAAGACCGTGACCTGGTACCAAGCCCAGGACGCCAAGGAGAAGATCAAGGCCAGCGGCGAGCCCTACGCCAAGGCTCTCTCCAAGTGGCTGACCAAGCCCAAGGGCTGGTCCGACAATCCCCTGGATTCCGTGATGCTCACCCAGGCGCAGGCCGACGCCAAGAACGCCAAGGCCATGCCCAAGTACGAGGAGGCCAAGCAGAAGGCCGCCGCCGCCCTGGAGGCGGCCCTGGCCGCCGAATCCCTGGCCGCCGGCGCCGGCTTCCAGGACGAGGCCCTGAATCTGGCCGCCGAGGAAAAGATCGACGCCTGGCGCAAGGCGCGCAACGCCGAGGGCAAGGCCAAGTCCAAGACCGAGGGCAAGGCCTACAACATGATCCCCAGCCTGCTGGCGCTGATGGTCGGCCTGGGCCTGTTCTTCTCCATTGGCATCAAGGCCATGGGCAAGGACACCGTGGGCTTCCTCAAGGGTTTCGTCGTGGTCTTCGCCCTGGCGACCCTGGCCTTCCTGCTGGGTGAGCAGTCCACCATGAAGCACTACGGCGTGGGCGATGCGGTGTGGGCCATCTTCATCGGCATGCTCATCGCCAACACCATCGGCACCCCCAAGTGGGTCAAGCCCGCCCTCGAGGTGGAGTTCTTCATCAAGACCGGCCTGGTGCTGCTGGGCGCCGAGGTGCTCTTCAACAAGATCATCGCCATCGGCGTGCCGGGCATCTTCGTGGCCTGGGTGGTCACGCCCATCGTGCTCATCTGCACCTTCATCTTCGGCCAGAAGGTGCTGAAGATCCCCTCCAAGACCCTGAACATCGTCATCTCCGCCGACATGTCCGTGTGCGGCACCTCGGCGGCCATCGCCACCGCCGCCGCCTGCCGGGCCAAGAAGGAAGAGCTGACCATGGCCATCGGCCTGTCGCTGGTCTTCACGGCCATCATGATGATCGTCATGCCCATGTTCATCAAGGCCACGGGCATGCCCTACATCCTGGGCGGCGCCTGGATGGGCGGCACCATCGACGCCACCGGCGCCGTGGCCGCTGCGGGCGCCTTCCTCTCCGAGAAGGCCCTGTACGTTGCCGCAACCATCAAGATGATCCAGAACGTGCTCATCGGCGTCACCGCCTTCGGCGTGGCCGTGTACTGGTGCACCCGCGTGGAATGCGAGGGTGGCCGCACCGTGGGCGTGGGCGAAATCTGGAACCGCTTCCCCAAGTTCGTGCTGGGCTTCCTGGCCGCCTCCATCGCCTTCTCCTGGATCTACGCCTCCATGGGCGAGGACGCCGGGTTCACGGTGATCGACCAGGGTATCCTGCGCGTCTTCACCGGCTCCTTCCGCGGCTGGTTCTTCTGTCTGTCCTTCGCCGCCATCGGCCTGGCCACCAACTTCCGTGAGCTGCGCCACTACTTCAAGGGCGGCAAGCCGCTCATCCTGTACGTGTGCGGCCAGACCTTCAACCTGATCCTGACCCTGCTCATGGCCTACATCATGTTCTACAAGGTGTTCCCCGAGATCACCGCGCA
Source organism: Desulfocurvus vexinensis DSM 17965 (assembly GCF_000519125.1). Classification (NCBI taxonomy): domain Bacteria; kingdom Pseudomonadati; phylum Thermodesulfobacteriota; class Desulfovibrionia; order Desulfovibrionales; family Desulfovibrionaceae; genus Desulfocurvus; species Desulfocurvus vexinensis. Next base: position 257,826 of record NZ_JAEX01000002.1, on the reverse strand, counting down.
GATCTAGGCCTCACCTCGCCTCATCCCCGCCCGGCGGGTGGCTGCGGCCACCTGCCGGGCGCAACCCCCGGCCCCCGGGCCGGGCAGCGGAGCCCGAACATGGAAGAAAAAAGCACCCTGCGCCGCTGGACGAGCTTCGTCCTGGCCCTGGCCGCCACCTGGGCGGTCTGCTTCGTGGCCGCGCCCGCCTTCGTGGAGCACAACCAGACCATGGCCCAGATGGCGCGCTTCATCGACGAGTCGGGCATCAACACCGGCAAGTTCTACTACACCGACGTGGAAGCCTGCGCCGTGGCCAACCACAACGCCCGCAACACCGTGGCCTTCCTGCCCCACGGCCCCGGCCCCGCCCAGGGCGTGGACTAGCTTTCCAGGCGCCCGGGGCGCCGCGCAGCGCGAAACCTCCACCCTCCCGCGCCAGCGGCCTCCCGTCACCGGCCCGCCCGGCGCCCGGGGCACAGCAAAGAAGAAGCCCGGCATGGCCCCCCATGCCGGGCTTCGCCTTGCCCGGGCCCCGCGGCGGCCCGCGCCGCTTCAGCGGGCGTGGATCAACGCGTCGGCCCCGGCGCAGGGGCCGAACTCGGGCGCAAAGCGCACCTCGCCCAGCCGTGCCACCGGGCGCATGCCCATGAGCGAATTGAGCGCCCAGGCGTGGGCGTAGCGCCCCAGCTCGTCCAGGCGCACCGGGCGCGCCTCGACGCCCAGAGCCCCAGCCACGCAGGCCAGGGCCACGCTGGGCAGGATGCCCGGGGCCGCGTCGCCCGCTCCGGGCGGGGCCGGGGTCACCAGTCGCCCGTGGTCCGCCAGGACCAGGGCCGCCGTGGCCGTTTCCAGCAGGTGCCCGTCCGGCGCGGCCAGGGCCGCGCCGTCGAAGCCGCGCTCCAGGGCCGCCCGGTGCTCCAGGTGGTAGAAGAGGTGGTTCATGGTCTTGTGCGCCCCCAGCCAGCTGTGCAGCGGGCGCGGCGACAGCGCCAGGCGCAGGGCACGGTCCGGCGCCAGGGGCTCGTAGGGCGCGGCGCAGACCACGGGCCGGGCCACGCCGTCCTGCACCGGGAACAGCAGGTTCACCCGCCCGGGCCGGTGCAACAGCCCGCTGCGCGCCGCCACCTCGGGGATCACCGCCGCCATGTCGCAGCGCTCGCAGCCCGCGCCCAGGGCCTCCAGGCTGGCGTGGGCCCGGGCCAGGTGCTCGCGCAGGCGGCAGGGCGCCGCCCCGTTCCAGTACAGCGTCTCGAACACGCCAAACCCGTAGCGCAGCGCCTCGGCGCCCACGTCCAGGGCCAGGCCACCCTCGCGCATCTGCCCGTCGTGATAGAAGATCATCGCGCCCCCAGGGCCAGGAACTTCTCCGCCTTGGCCATGGTTTCGGCATACTCCATTTCCGGCACGGAATCCACGACGATGCCGCTGCCCGCGAAAAAGGAAAACACACCGTCGCGCGCGTCCTTCCAGCCGGTGCGGATGGCCACCGAGGAATCCATGTCGCCCTCGCCGCGCACCACCAGCAGGCAGCCGCAATACAGCTCGCGGGCGTGGGGCTCCAGGGCGTCGATGATCTCCAGGGCGCGGCGCTTGGGGCAGCCGGTGACCGAGCCCGGGGGGAAGGCCTCCAGCAGCAGATCCAGACAGGTCCGCCCGGGGCGCAGCCGACCGTGGACCTCGGAATACATCTGCAACAGCCCGTCCACGGCGAAGATGGCCTTGTGCCGCCCCACGCGCACCGAGCCGTACTCGCAGGAGCCCGACATGTCGTTGCGCACCAGATCGACGATCATGGACAGTTCGGCGTCCTCCTTGGGCGAGGCCGCCAGGCGGCTCTCGCAGGCCGCGCGGTCCCCGTCCAGGGCCAGGGTGCCCTTGATGGGCTGCGAGAGCACCGCACCCCCGACCACGCGCAGGAAGCGTTCCGGCGAGGTGGAGACGATCTCGAAGGGCCCGTGGCGCAGCAGGGCGTAGTACGGCGCCGGGCGCGTGCGCCACAGGTGAGTGAAGAGCCCCGGCGCGTCCAGGTCCGGCGCGTGGAGCCCGAAGCGGATGGACAGGTTGAGCTGGTACACGTCCCCGGCGCGGATGTGCTCCAGGGCCCGGGCCACCCCGGCCTCGTACTCCGCGCGCGACAGGCTGGCGGTCACGGGCCCGGGCGCGGGGGGCGTGAAGAGGCGCGGCGCGGGCGGGGCCTGGGCCAGGCGCTCCAGGCGGCGCACGGCGGCGGCGTCGGGCCCGCCGATGCTCGCCCGGCGGCTGGCGGCGTCGTATTCCAGCCAGGCGCCGTACTTGCGCAACAGCACCCCGGGCAGCGCCCCGGGCCGGGCCGAGGGCACCCCGCGCAGGGCCAGGCCGTGGCCGTAGCCCACAAAGCCCAGGGCCGGGTCCGGCGTGGCGAAGCAGAAATCCGCCAGGGCCCCCGCCGGGGTTCCGGCAGGGGCCGCCAGCTCCGCGCGCGGGGCAAAGCCGATCATGCTGCGCGTGGCCCCCGGGCAGCCAGGGCCGGAGAGGAACAGGTCCGCCCCGCCCTCGCTGGCCAGGGTCCCGGCCAGCGCCGCGAAGGCGGCGGGCTCAAGACAGCCCGAGGTGTTCCAGGGCATGGCGGATGAAGAAGCCCCCGTCGGGGGTCAGGAAGGATTCGGGGTGAAACTGGTAGCCCATCAGGGGCCGGGAGACGTGACGGGCAGCCATGGGCGCGCCGTCACGGTTCACGGCCAGGACTTCGAGCCCCTCGGCCACGCGCTCCAGGTACAGCGAGTGGTAGCGCGCCACAAGGCGCTCCCGCCCGGCGAAGACGATGGCCTCGGCGCGCCCGTGGACGCAGCCCGGCAGCCGCCCCGTGGCGCCGCCCAGATGGGCGTTGATGATCTGCAAGCCCAGGCAGATGCCCAGCACCGGGAGGCCGGAGTCCAGCAGCGGGCCGTGGCCGGGATGGTCCTGCGGGCTGCCCGGCCCGGGCGAGAGCACCACGAGATCCCAGCCCCCGGGGCGCACCCCGCCCAGCCGGGCGCGCGGCAGCACCACCACCCGCGCCCCGGTTTCGGCCACCAGCAGGTGTTCCAGGTTGCGGGTGAAGCTGTCGTCGTTGTCGATGAGCAGAATGCGCATGGGGGTTCCGCCTGAAGGTCGCCCGCAGGGCGCAGGCCGCAGGCAGTGTGCGCGAGGGCCGTTGCGTTGTCAACGATTCCGGCCCCGGGCGGCGCGGCCCCGGCGCGGGCCGGGCGATTGACAACCCGGCGCCCATGGGCAACAACCGGGGCACGGAGCGCCCATGACCCATTCCCCCGACGGCTCCCCGCCGCCCCCCGTGCCCATGACCGACCGCGAACTCATCGCCTACGACCGCGCCCACATCTGGCACCCCTACGCCAGCATGGCCGACCCGCTGCCCGTGCACGCCGTGGCCTCGGCCTCGGGGGTGCGTCTGCGGCTGCACGACGGGCGCGAGCTGGTGGACGGCATGGCCTCCTGGTGGGCGGCCATTCACGGCTACGGCCACCCCGTGCTGGTCCGCGCCCTGCACGAGCAGGCCCAGGCCATGGCCCACGTCATGTTCGGCGGGCTGACCCACCGCCCGGCGGTGGAGCTGGCCCGGCTGCTGGTGGAGCTGACCCCCGCCCCGCTCACGCGCGTGTTCTTCGCCGACTCGGGCTCCGTGGCCGTGGAAGTGGCCATCAAGATGGCCCACCAGTACTGGCTCTCGCGCGGGGAGACGGGCCGCACGCGGCTTCTGACCGTGCGCGGCGGCTACCACGGCGACACCTTCCAGGCCATGAGCGTGTGCGACCCCGTGACCGGGATGCACCAGGCCTTCGAGGGCGTGCTGGCGCGCCAGGTGTTCGCGCCCGCGCCGGGCCCGGCCTTCGGCCAGCCGTGGGCCGAGGCGCATAGTGCCGAATTCGCCCGGCTGCTGCGCGCCCACCGCCACGAGCTGGCGGCGGTGATCCTCGAGCCCGTGGTCCAGGGCGCGGGGGGCATGCGCTTCTACAGCCCGGACTACCTGCGCCGGGTGCGCGAGCTGTGCGACGAGACCGGCGTGCTGCTCATCGCCGACGAAATCGCCACCGGCTTCGGGCGTACCGGGCGGCTGTTCGCCTGCCAGTGGGCGGACGTGGCGCCGGACATCCTGTGCCTGGGCAAGGCCCTCACGGGCGGGACCATGACCCTGGCCGCCACCCTGGCCACGGACCATGTGGCCGAGACCATCTCGCAGGGTCGCCTGGGCACGCTGATGCACGGGCCGACCTTCATGGCCAACCCCCTGGCCTGCGCCGTGGCCCTGGCCAGCGTGCGCCTGCTGCTGGACTCACCCTGGCAGCAGCGCGTGGCGGCCATCGAGGCCGGGCTGCGCCGGGGCCTGGAACCCTGCGCCGGGCTGGGCACCGTGGCCGACGTGCGCGTGCTGGGGGCCATCGGCGTGGTGGAGACGACGCGCCCGGTGAACATGGCGGCGATCCAGGACTTTTTCGTCTCCCGGGGCGTGTGGGTGCGGCCCTTCGGCAGGCTGGTCTACCTCATGCCGCCCTACTGCATCGCCCCCGCCGACCTGGACCTGCTGACTGCGGCCCTGGCCGAAGCCGTGGCCCGCAAGGAGCATTTCGCATGAGCGCCCCCCTGCCCCCGCGCCTTTTCGTCACCGGCACGGACACAGGCGTGGGCAAGACCGTGGTCAGCGCCGTGCTGCTGGCCGGGCGCGGCGGGCACTACTGGAAGCCCGTGCAGAGCGGCGCGGATGAGGACTCCGACAGCCAGACCGTGGCCCGGCTGTCCGGGCGCGGGCCGGGCTGCCTGCTGCCCGAGGCCTACCGCCTGGCGGCGCCGCTCTCGCCGCACCGGGCCGCGCTGCTCGAAGGCGTGCGCATCGACCCCGCGCGGCTGGCCCTGCCCGAGGTGCCCGGCGGCGGGCCGCTGGTGGTGGAGGGCGCCGGGGGCGTGCTGGTGCCCCTGGCCCCGGGGCTGCTCATGGCCGACCTCATGGCCACCCTGGGCCTGCCGGTGCTGGTGGTGGCCAGAAGCGGCCTGGGGACCATCAACCACACCCTGCTCACCGTGGGCGAACTGCGCAGGCGCGCCCTGGACGTGGCCGGGGTGGTGCTGTGCGGCCCGCGCGACGCCGCCAACCGCGAGGCCATCGAGAGCTACGGGCAGGTGCGCGTCGTGGCCGAGCTGGAGCCGCTGCCCGAGCTCTGCCCCGCCGCCCTGCGCGCGGCCTGGGCGCGCTGCTTCCCGGGCTAGCGCCCGCCCGCGCAACGTCAGGCGCCCCGCCCCGGGTCATCCGGAGCGGGGCGCCCGCGTTTGCGCCTGGGGCGGCCTCAGTTCACGCGGTAGGCCCGGCACCAGGGGCCATTGTCCACCACCAGGGTGAAATGCGGCTCGAACTCCCGGGGGTCGTCCAGCAGCATGCGCACCATCATGGAATTGTAGACCCGGGCCTCCATGATGAAGGCCTCGCCCGTGGCCCGGTTGACCACGGCGAAGGGCGCCCCGGGGCGCAGCCAGTCGCGCGTGCGCACGCTGCCGTCCTGCTCCACCAGGGTCAGCCCGGCCAGCTGGGCCGTGCGCCCCGTGGCCGCGCGCAGGGCGCCTCCGGCCAGGTCCAGCGCCGCCCCGGGCAGCGGCGAGGACTTGCCGCCCCACGCGGCCCCCGTGGCCAGGCTGCGGTTGCCCAGGGTGCTGATCACGCCCAGGTAGGCCATGTTCTCCCAGGCCAGCACCAGGTACTGCTCGGGCGGCGCCACGGGCAGCGCGGGCCGCTCCACGGCCAGGCGCTCCACGAAGGCCATGGCCGCCTCGCCGCCCATCTCCGCCAGCCCGCGCACGGGGTCCACGCTGAAGAATTCCACCAGCGCCCCGGCCCGGGGCAGCTTGCCCGAGGCCTTCTGGAGCCGGATCTGCTGGGCCATGTCCGCCCCGGTGTAGGCGATGATGCCCGCCGCCTGGGCCGGGGAGGTGCTGGCGTGGGCCAGGGCCAGGGGGTAGATCCAGCCCCCGGAGTGCCGCCCGCCGTCGCCGAAGGTCTCGCGCCGGGCGTAGTACTGCGCGGCGTAGCCGTAGTCCCACCATTGCCAGAGCACGGCGTCCGGCGCGGCCAGGGTGTCCAGCTCGCGCAGGGTGTCGGCGAAGACAGGCGACAGCACGCGCTGGGGCGGCAGCCCGCGCGCGGGCAGGCCCAGGGCCAGCAGGCAGGCCGCCAGCAGCACGCCCTGGGCGCCCAGGCGCAGCACCTCGCGCCGCGAGGCCGCAGCCGCCAGGTCGGCCACCAGCAGCCCCAGGCCCAGGCCGATGGCCGCCCCGCCGTACATGGCGAAGCGCGTGCCCAGCCACAGGCTGGCCAGCCCCAGCCCCAGCAGCGGGGCGAAGGCCAACAGCAGCGGCCTGAGCACCACGGCCAGGACGTACCCGGCCAGCCCAGCCCAGAACAGCCACGCCGCCCCGCCCACCAGCAGTTGCATGTTGGCCCAGCCCACGCTGGCGGTCTCGCGCACGGTGGAGATGACCGACGGCAGGGCCAGCCCCTGGCGGACGTGGGCCGCGCCCACCTCCGCGCCCGTGGGGTCGAGGTAGACCAGCAGCAGGTTGTAGGCGCCCTGGGCCCGGGGCAGCAGGCTCGTGGCGCCGAGGGCGGCCAGGGCCACGCATCCGGCCACGGCGCCCAGGTGGTGCGCCCGCACATCCTGCGGGCGCTTCCAGGCCAGGGCGGCCAGGGCCAGCCCCGCAGCCAGGGCGGGCCAGCCGTGCTCCATGATCCCCAACAGGGCGGCCAGCCCCAGCAGCAGCCCCGTGCGCTGCCCGGGCCGGGCCAGCAGCAGCCCCAGGGCGCCCATGCCCCAGATCATCGCCAGCAGCAGCGGGCGGCCGGACACATAGAAACGCGCGGAGCACAGGGCCAGCAGCCCCAGCAGCACGCCCCCGGCCAGGGCCAAGTGCAGGGGCAGCCCCCCGCCCTCGCGGGGCCCGGCGGCGCCCCCGGGCAGCCAGCCCGGGCGGCACTGGGGCACCAGCCAGACGTACAGCCCCGCCGCCATGGCGCAGGCGAAGAACAGGCTGAGCATGTCCGTGTCCAGAAAGCCGATGCGCGAACGGATGAAGAAACCGAAGCACGAGGCGGCCACCAGCCCGGCCACGGCCCCGGCCTCGGGGCGGCCCGCCCGGGCGGCAGCCAGGCACAGGGGCAGCGCCGCCAGCCCTGCGGCCAGGGGCGGCAGCCAAAAGCCCAGGTCGCCCAGGGCGATGCCCGTGGCCGCGTGCAGCAGGGCCAGGGCCCGGGCCAGGGGTTCGCCCAGGTCGCGGCTGGTCAGCTGGGCCCCGGCCAGGAAGGCGTAGCCGTCGTGGGTGGCCAGCATTCGCTCGCCGCCGGAAAGGAAGGACTCGTCCAGGAAGGTGCCGAGTTCCATGAGCCGCAGGCCCACGCTGGCGGCCCAGGCCAGGGCCGCCGCAAGCCAGAAGCGCGGCCCCAGGCACTGGCGCAGGGCGGCGGGAGCGGGAACAGGGGCGAGCAGGGAACGCAACGACGGCAATGGCTGCATGGACGGCCTCAACGGTGAGGTTGCGGGAAATCGTCCCGCGTTCTACACTGGGCCCCGCCGGGAATCCCCCCGGCGCAACCCAACGGGCCCGGCACCAACCCCCCGGCCCACCCGGACCCACCCGGGCCCACCCGAACCCACCTGGACAATGAAACGCCCGCAACTGCTCCTGGCCATGCACGACGCCATGCTCGACGCCCTGGGCCCCAGCGGCTGGTGGCCCGGCGACACGCCCTTCGAGGTCGCAGTCGGCGCCGTGCTGACCCAGAACACCAACTGGAAGAACGTCGAGAAGGCCATGGCCAACCTGCGGGCGGCGGGGGCGCTGGAGGCCCGGGCCATGGACGCCCTGCCCGCCGGGCGGCTGGCCGAGCTGGTGCGGCCCTCGGGCTCCTTCAACGTCAAGGCCGCGCGGCTCAAGAACCTGCTGGCCCTGCTGCGCGACGAGGCCGGCTACGACATCGCCGCCCTGTCCGGGCGCGGGCTGGACGCGCTGCGTCCGCTGCTGCTCTCGGTGCGCGGCGTGGGCCCGGAAACGGCGGACAGCATCCTGCTCTACGCCCTGGGCGAGCCGACTTTCGTCGTGGATGCCTATACCAGACGCATTCTCGCCCGTCACGCCCTTATTCCCGAGGACGCCCACTACGACGAGGTGCGCGAATTCTTCATGGACGCCCTGCCCGGCGACGCGGCGCTGTTCAACGAGTACCACGCGCTCCTGGTGCGCGTGGCCAAGGACTTCTGCCGCAAGGCCGCGCCCCTGTGCGCGGGCTGCCCGCTGGAACCCTTCCTGGACCGCTGATGCCCACGCGCGCCCTCCTGCCGACCCTGGCCCTGGCCCTGACCGCCCTGCTGCTGGCCGCCCCGCGCCCCGCCCCGGCGGGCAGCGTGGAGCAGTCGCTGCGGGCCAACGAGCAGCTCGCGCGCCAGGGCAAGGAAAGCCTGACCCGCCTGACGGCCCAGGAGCGCGGGCTGCACGGCGACTTGGCCCGCATCGAGGACGACCTGGACGCCCTGCGCGCCAGCCTGGGCAAGCACGAGGCCGAACTCAAGACCCTGGACAAGCGCATCGCCCAGGCCCGCGCCGGGCACGACGCCCTGGCCCGCGAGCAGCAGGCCGCCTCGCGCGACCTGGGGCGGCTGGCCCGGGCCCTGTGGCCGCTGCGCGTGGCCGACCTGCACGCCCGCTCCGCCGCCCGCGGCTGGGACGAAGCCGACCGCCGCTTCACCTGGGGCTCGGCCCTGTACGCCGACGCCCGGCGCACCGCCAAGGACATGGCCGCGCGCAGCGAGCGCATGGCCCAGAGCATCGCCGAGCAGCAGCGCCTGCGCGCCCAGGCCGAAACGGCCCTGGCCGCCGTGAACGCCGACAAGGACGCCATGCTCGGCAAGCGCCTGGACTTCGTGCGCCGCATCCGCGAGGTGCGCGCCGAACGCCTGAACCAGGAACAGGCCCTGGAACAGCTCCTGGCGGCCATCGAGGACCTGGAATACCGCATGCAAGCCACCGGGGCGGGCAAGTTCGAGGATCTCAAGGGCAAGATGCCCTGGCCTGTGGAGGGCCAGCGCCTGTCGGCCAAGGCCATGGCCGAGTCCGGCGCGCGCGGCCAGGGGGGCGGGACGGGCTTCGCCACAGCCGACGGGGCGGCGGTGCGCGCCGTGTTCCCGGGCCGGGTGGTGCTGAGCGACCTGCTGCGCGGCTACGGGCACGTGGTCATCGTGTCCCACGGCGACAACTGGTACACCCTCTACGCCTTCCTGCGCGAGGACGCCGCCGAACAGGGCCGCGAGGTGGCCGCCGGAGCGGTGCTCGGCCACACGGGCTACTACCCGGCGGCCAAGGGCCCCGGGCTGTATTTTGAGTTGCGATCCGGCCAAAAAGCAATTAACCCTGTTCAGTGGCTCGCGCAACGGCCCTAGCCTGTTCGCGGCCTCCCCACCCGAACCAAGGCCCCCAGCGCGGGGCATGACTCCGGAGGCATCTTCATGCGTTTCGCCGCCTGGCTTGGCACCTTCCTGCTCCTTGCCCTGCTGACCCTCGCCACGCCGCCCTCCATGGCGACGCAGGACGACCCCTACGCCGCCCTGGGCCGCTTCAGCGACGTTCTCGACCTGGTGGAAAAGAACTACGTCCACGAGGTCACGCGCGACGAACTGGTCAACGGCGCCATCAAGGGCATGCTCGAGCAGCTCGACCCGCACTCCACCTACATGGAGCCCGAGGAATTCCAGGAGATGCAGATCCGCACCACCGGCGAGTTCGGTGGCATCGGCATCGAAATCACCCTGCGCGACGGCCGCCTGACCGTCATCGCGCCCATCGAGGACACCCCGGCCTTCGAGGCCGGGCTCAAGTCCGGCGACATCATCCTGGAAATCGACGGCCAGAGCACCCAGGGCATCTCCCTGCTCGAAGCCGTGAACAAGATCCGCGGGCCCAAGGGCTCCACCGTCTCCCTGACCCTGATTCACCAGGGCGAGACCAAGCCCTACACCGTGTCCATCAAGCGCGCCACCATCCCCATCCGCGGCGCCAAGAGCAACGAACTCGAGCCCGGCTACCTCTACCTGCGCCTGATGAGCTTCAACGAGAACACCACCAAGGAGATGCGCGATGCCATCTCCGACTACACCAAGAAGAACGAGCTCAAGGGCATCGTCCTCGACATGCGCGGCAACCCCGGCGGCCTGCTCAACCAGGCCGTGGCCGTGGCCGACACCTTCCTGTCGGGCGGCAACATCGTCTACATCAAGGGCCGCGACGAGGCCTCGCGCGAGAACTTCGACGCCCGGCCCTCGGCGGCGGACGTGGCCGCGCCCATGGTCGTGCTCATCAACGCGGGCTCGGCCTCGGCCTCGGAAATCGTGGCTGGCGCCCTGCAGGACCGCAAGCGCGCCCTCATCCTGGGCGAGCGCAGCTTCGGCAAGGCCACGGTGCAGACCATCATCCCCCTGTCCGACGGCTCGGGCATCAAGCTGACCAAGGCCCTGTACTACACCCCCGGCGGGCGCTCCATCCAGGCCGAGGGCATCGTGCCCGACATCGTCGTGCCCTTCGAGGAGCCCGGCGAAGCCCAGGGCAACGGCCCCGTGATGCGCGAAAAGGACATGCGCGGGCACATCGAGGTCGGCGGGACCGACAAGCCCAGGCATGGCCAGGCCGAGCTCACCGACGAGGTGCGCCTGCGCCTGGAGCGCGACAACCAGCTGCGCATGGCCCTGCAGTTCGTGAAGAAGCTGCCCGACATGGGCCTCATCGGCGCGGGCAAGTAGGCCCGCGCCCAGGGCCGGGCCAGGACGCCACACGCCCATGAGCGACGACACCAGCGACACCCGCCCCGAGGGCGCCCGGCCGGGCGCCCCCGGCGAGGCGCCCGGCGGCGCGGCCCCCGCAGCCGCCCCCGGCGCCCCCGGCAGCAGGAGCGCGGCCAGGGCCGCCCTGCGCCGCGTTCCGGCCTGGGCCTGGGCCGCCGGAGGGCTGGCCGTGGCCGTGCTCGTGGGCATGCTGGCCGCTGCCGCCCTGCGCCCGGCGCCGCCAGCGGACCCGGCGCCCCTCCCGGACCCGCAGGCCGCCGCCCCCGCCCTGCCCGCGCCCGGGGCCGGGGCCGAGGCTCCCGCACTGCCCCCCGCCGCCCAGCCCGGGGCCGACGCCCCCGCCCTGCCCTACGAGGAGCCCCAGGACCCGGGCCTGGAGCGGACCATCCGCCAGATCGACTTTGCCCTGCTGGAGACCCTGCTCTTCACCGGCTACGACCCGCACGCCATGACCATCCGCGAGACGCGCCTGGAGACCCGGGGCGAGGACCGCTACCACTTCCAGGTGGTGGACATCGAACTGGAAAACGGCCCGGAGCGCTTCGTGGACATCCTGGCCCGCTCGCTGGCCAAGTGGGCTCCCGAGGCGGCCCTGGCCTCCGGCGGGCAGGGCAGCTACACCGTCGCCGTGGCCGGGGTGCCGACCCATGTGCTGGAGTTCGCCACCCCCGCGCCCGCGCCGGGCCCGGCCGAGCCCCGGCCCGCGCGCCGGGGCGGGCTGCTGGCCATCGTCATCGACGACATGGGCCAGGACCTGCGCTACGCCCGCGAGCTGGCGGCCCTGCCCTTCCCGGTGACCTTCTCGGTGCTGCCCGGCACGCCGCACAACCGCGAGGTGGCGGCCCTGGCCGCGCGCTCCGGGCGCGAGCTGCTGCTGCACCTGCCCATGGAGCCCAAGGGCTGGCCGGGCATCAACCCCGGCCCGGGCGCGCTGTTCACCTTCATGGTGCCCGACGAGATGCGCCGCGTGCTGGCCGCCGACCTGGCCGAGATTCCCGGGGCCGTGGGCGTGAACAACCACATGGGCTCGCGCTTTACCAGTGACGCCGACGGCATGGCCGTGGTACTCGACGAACTCAGGGCCCGGGGGCTGTTCTTCCTGGACAGCCTGACCGCCCAGGGCAGCACCGCCGTGCGCCTGGCCCGCGAGATGGGCCTGCCGGTCTACCGGCGCAGCGTCTTTTTGGACAACGTGCGCGACGTGGGGGCCATCACCCGCCAGATGGAAAAGGCCGCCCGCTCCGCCGCCGCCACCGGGCAGGCCGTGGCCATCGGCCACCCCTATCCGGAAACCCTGGAAGCCCTGAAGCAATGGGCCCGGCGCGAAGGCCGCACGGAGACCATCGTGCACCTCAAGGAACTCAAACCGCTCAACTGACCAAGGGAGAATCCGCCATGAAACGCCTGTCCATTCTCACCGTGCTGGCGCTCGCGGCCTGCCTGACGGCAACCGCCGCCTGGGCCAAAACCTACACCGTGTCCGTGAACCAGTTCGTGGAGCACCCCGCCCTGGACGCCGTGCTCAAGGGCCTGCAGGACAGCCTCAAGGAGCAGGGCTTCGAGGTCAAATACAACGTCCACAACGCCCAGGCCAACATGGCCACCGCCAACCAGATCGCCCAGGCCATCGCCGGCGAGAAGCCCGACATGGTGGTGGCCATCGCCACGCCCAGCGCCCAGGCCTGCGCCCAGATCATCAAGAAGGCCCCGCACATGGCCCAGGTGCCGCTGCTCTTCTCGGCGGTGACCGACCCCAAGGGCGCCGGGCTGGTGGATGACCTCCAGGCCCCGGGCGCCAACATCTCCGGCGTGTCGGACATGACCCCCGTGGACCGGCACCTGGAAATGATCATGGAGATCATGCCCGGCCTGACCGACCTGGGCGTGGTCTACAACTCCGGCGAGGCCAACTCCAAGACCCTGGTGGGCATGCTGCGCGAGGCCTGCCAGGCCAAGGGCGTGACCCTGCACGAGGCCTCCGTGGCCAAGACCGCCGACGCCTACCAGGCCACCAAGAGCCTGGCCGGGCGCGCCCAGGCCGTCTACGTGCCGACCGACAACACCGTCATCGCGGCCCTGGAATCCCTGGTCAAGGTCTGCGAGCAGAACAAGATGCCCCTGTTCGCCGCCGATGTGGACTCCGTGCCCCGCGGCGCCGTGGCGGCCCTGGGCTTCGACTACTACCTGCACGGCAAGCAGACCGGCGCCATGGCCGGGCGCATCTTCGGCGGCGCCGCCGTGGCCGAAACGCCCGTGGAGTTCCAGCAGGGCATGAGCCTGCACCTGAACCTGCCCGCCGCCGCCGCCCAGGGCGCGAACATCCCCGAGGCCGTGCGCGCCAAGGCGGACAAGGTCGTGGAATAAGGGGCCCCTTGCACTTGGCCGCAATACACGGTAAGGGCGCGGCCTGGCCGCGCCCTGCCTTTTTTCCGGCCCCGGCGCCCCCAAGCACCCTTTTGCAACCGGATTACGCCCCATGAGCCTTTTCGCCCTTCTGGGAGCCCTGGAGCAGGGCCTCGTCTACGGGATCATGGTCCTGGGGGTCTACCTGACCTTCCGGATCCTCGACTTCCCGGACCTGACCGTGGACGGCAGCCTGCCCCTGGGCGCCGCCGTGTCCGCCGTGTGCATCACCAGCGGCATGCACCCCGCCCTGTCGCTGCTGGCGGCCATGGGCGCGGGTTTCGTGGCGGGCATGGTCACCGGGCTGCTCAACACCAAGCTGGGCATCCTGCACCTTCTGGCCTCCATCCTGACCATGACCGCCCTGTATTCCATCAACATCCGCATCATGGGCGGGCCCAACGTCTCGCTGCTGGGCGTGGACACGGTGCTCGACCCGCTCATGCGCGCGGGCCTGCCCGGCTACTACGCCTCGCCGCTGCTCTTCGCCGCCCTGGCCGGGGCCGTGGTCCTGGCGCTGATCTGGTTCCTGTACACCGAGCTGGGCCAGGCCATGCTGGCCACCGGCGACAACCGCCAGATGATCACCAGCCAGGGTGTGGACACGCACAAGGTCATCATCTTCGGGGTCGGCCTGTCCAACGCGCTGGTGGCCCTGGCGGGCGGGCTCATCGCCCAGAACCAGGGCGCGGCGGACGTGAACATGGGCGTGGGCACCATCGTGGCCGGGCTGGCCTCGGTCATCGTGGGCGAGACGGTGTTTGGCAACCGCTCCCTGCCCCGGGCCGTGGTGGCGGCCATCGTCGGCTCCATCATCTACCGCGTGGCCATCGCCCTGGCCCTGGGCCTGAAGGTCGGCTCCTTCACCTTCACCCCCAGCGACCTAAACCTGATCACCGCGCTGCTGGTGGTCGTGGCCCTCACGGCGCCCAGGCTCAAGAAGAGGCTGCGCAAATGCTAGAACTCTCCGGCCTGACGCTGTATTTCCACAAGGGCAGCATCAACGAGGTCCGCGCGCTGTCGGGGGTGGACCTGACCGTCCACGAGGGCGATTTCATCACCGTCATCGGCTCCAACGGCGCGGGCAAGTCCACGCTTTTGAGCGCCCTGGCGGGCACCTACGCGCCCCACGGCGGCAGCGTGACCATGCGCGGGCAGGACATCACCCGCTGGCCCGAGCACAGGCGCGCCCGCTTCATGGGCCGCGTGTTCCAGGACCCCCTGCGCGGCACCTGCGCCAGCCTGTCCATCGCCCAGAACATGGCCCTGGCCCTGCGCCGGGGCAAATGGCGCGGGCTGTCGCGCGGGGTCACCGCCGCCGACCGCGCGCTGTTCGCCACCGAGGTCAAGAAGATCGGCCTGGGCCTGGAGTCGCGCCTGGACGACCGCATCGGCCTGCTTTCCGGCGGCCAGCGCCAGGCCCTGACCCTGCTCATGGCCACCATGGTCCGCCCCGACCTGCTGCTGCTGGACGAGCACACCGCCGCCCTGGACCCCAAGACCGCCAACCAGACCCTGCTGCTCACCGAGCATCTGGTGACCTCGCAGAACCTGACCACCCTCATGGTCACCCACAACATGAACCAGGCCATCAAGCTCGGCAACCGCCTGATCATGCTGCACCAGGGCGAGATCATTCTGGATATTTCCGGCGAGGCCAAGGCCGAGCTCACGGTCAACGACCTGCTGGCCCAGTTCTACAAGGTCAAGGGCGAGGAATTCAGTTCCGACAAGATGCTGCTCACGTAATCCCCGGCGGCCCGGTTCTTCCCTCCGGGCCGCCGTTTTCCGCAACCAACACTGGAGGATACAATGGCTCTGGAACGCACCTTTTCCATCATCAAGCCCAACGCCGTGGCCAAGAACAAGGTCGGCGCCATCCTGGCCATGATCGAGGCCGCCGGCCTGAAGATCGTGGGCACGCGCATGATCCACCTGACCCGCGCCCAGGCCGAAGGCTTCTACGCCGTGCACCGTGAGCGGCCCTTCTTCGGCTCGCTGTGCGACTTCATGTGCTCGGGCCCGGTGGTGGTCTCCGTGCTCGAAGGCGAGAACGCCGTGGCGCGCTACCGCGAGATCATGGGCGCCACCAACCCGGCCAACGCCGCCGAGGGCACCATCCGCAAGCTCTACGCCGACGACATCGAGGCCAACGCCGTGCACGGCTCCGACGGCCCCGACACCGCCGCCGTGGAAATCGCCTACTTCTTCAACGCGCTGCAACTGGTGAGGTAAGACGACCATGACCTGCATCGGCTTCATCGGCGTGGGCAACATGGGCAGCGCCATCATCCGCGGCCTGGCCCCGCGCGGCGACGTGACCCTGATGGGCTACGACCTGAACTCCGCGAGCCTTGCGGCCCTGGCCCCCGTGGGCCTGCGCGCCGCCGCCTCGCCCCGGGAGCTGGCCGAGGGCTGCGACATCGTCCTGCTGGCCGTGAAGCCGCACCAGGTCAAGGCCGTGCTGGAGGAGATCGGCCCGGCCCTGAACCCGGGGCGCACCGTGCTGTCCATCGCGGCGGGCGTGACCATGAAGAAGCTCGTCAAATGGGCCGACCCGGCCCCGGTGGTCCGAGTGATGCCCAACACCCCGGCCATGGTCGGCGCCGGGGTCTTCGCCCTGTGCCTGGAGGACGACCGCCTGGGCCAGGAGCGCAAGGACTTCCTGGTGGCCCTCTTCCAGGGCCTGGGCCAGGTCCATGTGCTGCCCGAAAAGCTCTTCGACGCCTTCACGGCGGTGGCGGGCTCGGGCCCGGCCTACGTGTTCTACTTCATGGAGGCCGTCATCGAGGCGGGCGTGACCCTGGGGCTCACGCGCCAGCAGGCCACCGAGATGGTCCAGGGCCTGTTCACGGGCTCGGCCAAGCTGGCCGCCGAGTCCGGCCAGCACGTCAGCGTGCTGCGCGAAATGGTCTGCTCCCCGGCGGGCACGACCATCGCAGCCCTGAACGCCTTCGACAAGAAGGCCGTGCGCGCCGCCATCGTCAAGGGCGTGCTCAAGTCCGCCAAGCGCAGCCAGGAGCTGGGCGACTAGCCCGGCGCAGGCGAAGCGAGAAAACCAGGGCCCGGTCCGCGTTTGCGGGCCGGGCCTTTTTGCGCGGGGCGCGGGCGCGGCTGGGCGTTGCGCCCTGCGTGGCGGTTTCCGGACGCCAGCCGTTTGCGCGACTGTGGGCTGCGCGGGCGCGGGCTGGGCGGGCAACGCGGCGGGCGCGCTGCTGCGCATGACAACAATTTGCAAACTTTAATTTGCATTATCATTAACAATGCAATATAAACATTGCAAATGGAGGACACCGTGAAGGGCTACGACACCATCCCGGACACCGTACTCCGGCGGCTCAAGCAGGTTGGCGAGAACATCCGGGTCGCCCGCCTCAACCGGAATTACACCGCCGAAAAGCTCGCCGCGCTGGCCGGGACGAACCGGGAAACCCTGCGCCGCATCGAGAACGGCCACCCGGGCGTGGGCATCGGGTATGTGGCGAGCGTGCTGTGGGCCTTGCAGCTCGACGAGGACCTGGGGCTGATCGCCGCGCCGGACCGGGACGCCCTGGGCCTGACGCTGGCGGCCCCGGCCCGGGGCAGGCGCGCCAGAACGGCGCAGGACGGCGCAAAGTATGACTTCTGAAGCCACCGTGTACATTCATCTGCCCGGGGACGGCTTCGTGCCTGCGGGCATCCTCGAATTCCTCCCCGCCCGGAACCAGAGCGTCTTCACCTATGGCCGCCGCTACGTGCAGCGGCCCAACGCGGTGCCCATCGACCCCGTGCACCTGCCGCTCTCCTTCACCGGCCAGGCCGTGACGCCCCGGGGGGTGCCGATGTTCAACGCGCTGCGCGACGCCGCGCCCGACCGCTGGGGCCGGAAGGTGCTGGGCCTGCTGGCCGGGCGCCCCGCCGAAACCCTCACCGAGTTCGAGCTGCTGACCGCCCACCACAGCCCCCGGCGCATCGGGGCCCTGGCCTTCGGCCCGTCGCCAACCTCGGGCCCGCAAAGCATGGCCCCCTGGGCGGGCGCGCAGGACCTCTTCGCCCGCGACGAGGCGCAGCTCCGCGAACTGGCGCCCCTTGTCGAACGCATCGCGGGCGCCTCCGAGGAGGAGCTGGCCGACCTGCGCGGCGCGCTGCCCGACGACGCCTTCCTGAAGGCCCTGACCTCGCTCTACAGCGTCGGCGGCGCGCGCCCCAAGGCCATGGTCGAATTCGAGGGCGAACCCTGGATCGCCAAGTTCCCCAAGGGCGACGACGCCTGGAACGAACCCCTGGTGGAGCACGCCACCATGACCCTGGCCGCCCGGTGCGGGCTCGACGTGGCCGCGACCCGGATCGCCCAGGTGGGCGGGGCCACCGTCCTGCTGGTCCGGCGCTTCGACCGCGACCGGGAGGGCCAGCCGCAACACATCGTTTCCGGGTTCACCGTCATGGACGTGCAGGAGGACGGCGACTGGGGCAGCTACCAGGACCTGGCCCTGGCCGCCCGGCGCCTGGGCGACGACAAGGCCGCGCAGGAGCTGTTCAGGCGCATGGCCTTCAACGCCCTGTGCGCCAACACCGACGACCACCCCCGCAACCACGCCTTTTTCGTCACCCGCAACCAGGTGCGCCTGACCCCGGCCTACGACCTGGTGCCGCGGCAGACCCGCGCGGCCCGCTACGACCTGGCGCTGCGCTGCGGCACCTACGGCCCCGAAGCCTCCACCCGCAACCTCCTGAGCGCCACCGCCCCCTTCGGCCTGCCCCCGGCCCAGGCACGCCAAATCCTGGACGAAATGCGCGACGTCGTTGCAGGCTGGCGCACCCACTTCACCCAACTCGGCGTCCCGCCCAGGGACATGGAAGAGCTGTCGCAAAGATTTCAGGCAAGGTAGCCCAGAAAAACCAAGGCCCGGCCCGCGTTTGCGGGCCGGGCCTTCTTACATCCTATGGAACCCAGCACAAACGAAGAAGAACAAATACACTTCATTTAAATATACATCATCAAACAAAAGGATTGTCAATAACTTGACAAAGACCTGGCCGTAGCCAATGCATCCCATCTTTTCAAGACAGGATGCACTCTTGTCGGCAAACAATCAATATGATGAGCACAGCAGTTTTTTATATTTTGCATTCCTTCTCCATCAACAAAATTACCAACACTAGAATTATCACATCCAGTCACACGCTGAAGTGTGGAGAATTTTAACACATATATTTGGTTACAATAGTAATACGTTGAATTATCCACCCAGCGCCTATCACCAATTTTGTATTGCGAACAAATCTCTCCATGCTTCCCTCCTGTGTCTCGAGAAAAGAGAGGCAGCCAAAAACTTGTCATCCTTTTGTGTTTATAACCGATGCACAACGCATAATGCGGGCTATCAACATGATTCACCTCACTTGTGCAGCAACATCGATCAACAAAACCAAAATCAAAGAAAAATACACGTCCCCTTGCAACATCATACAACTTTTGAATTCTCGACATCGCTTCATCCTCCTATATGCAAACAAATTTCACATTAAATCAGCGTATCCCCCTCACCCCTCCCCCTTGCCCGCCTCGCGCACGGCTTCCAGCACGTTTTCCAGTGATGAAAGCTTGTTCAGCGCCAGGTAGAGGTGGTCGGTGTCGCGGACCTCGATGGTCAGGTGCAGTTCGCTGTTGCCGTCCACGTTGGAATTGAAGGCGCCCGCGTCGATGTTCACGTCCACCTTGTCCAGGGCGGAGGCGATGCGTGAGAGCATGCCGCGCGCGTTGCGGCAGACCACGCGGATCTTGGCCGGGAAGGGCTGTTCCTGCTGGCCCTCCCAACTCACGGCCAAAAGCCGCTCGGGCTCCATGGTCTGCACGTTGGGGCAGTCGGTGGTGTGCACGGTCACGCCCCGGCCCCGGCTGATGTAGCCGATGATCGCGTCGCCGGGCACGGGGTTGCAGCACTTGGAGAAGCGCACCAGCACGTCGTCCACGCCCTTGATGCTGATCTTCTCGCCAGGGGCGGCGGGGCGCTCGGCGGGCTTGTCCGCCCCCGGGGCCGGGGTGCGGCGGGCGCCGTCCTCGGGGCGGCGCACCTCCTTGCGCTCGTCCTCGTCCAGGCGCGGCACCAGCCGGTTGAGCACCTGGCGCGGGGTCAGCCGCGAATAGCCCACCGAGGCGAACAGCTCCTCCACGTCCTTGAAGGAAAAGAACTCGGCCACCGGGCCCAGCAGGCCTTCCTTGTGGACCTTGGCCACGTTGACGCCCATGCGCCGGCCTTCCTTCTCCAGCATTTCGTGGCCCAGGGCGATGGCCCGGGCGCGCTCCTCGGTGCGGATGAAGTGCTTGACGCGCGTGCGGGCCTTGGCGGTCTTGATGAACTTCAGCCAGTCGCGACTGGGGCGGCGGTTCTTGTCGGTGATGATCTCGATGGTGTCGCCGTTGCGCAGCTTGCGCGACAGGGGCACCAGCCGCCCGTTGATCTTGGCCCCGGCGCAGTGGTCGCCCACCTCGGAGTGGATGAGGTAGGCAAAATCCACGGGCGTGGCGCCGTCGGGCAGCTCGCGCACCTGGCCCTTGGGCGTGAACACATACACTTCGTCCTTGAACAGGTCGAAGCGCAGCGATTTCATGAACTCCTTGGGGTCGGCCTCGTCCTTTTGCCAGTCCATGATCTGCCGCAGCCAGGAGTAGCGCTCCATGTCGCGGCTGGCGGTCTTTATCGAGCCCTTTTCCTTGTAGCTCCAGTGGGCCGCCACGCCCAGCTCGGCCAGCTTGTGCATCTCCTCGGTGCGGATCTGGATCTCGATGCGCTCGCCCTCGGGCCCGACCACGGTCGTATGCAACGACTGGTACATGTTGGCCTTGGGCATGGAAATGTAGTCCTTGAAGCGCCCGGGCACGGGCTTCCAGTCGGCGTGGACCAGGCCGAGCACGGCGTAGCAGTCCTTGATGGTCGCCACCACCACGCGGAAGGCGATGAGGTCGTGGACCTCGTCCAGGGTCAGACCCTGCTGCTCCATCTTGCGCCAGGTGCTGTAGACGTGCTTGACCCGGCCCGACACGTCGGCCTTGATGCCGTTGTCCTTGAGCTTGCGCAGGATGAGCTGCACCACGCGCTCGATGTAGTCGCGCCCGTTCTCGGCGTAGTGGTCCAGCCCCTTGGTCACCTGGTCGGACACGTCGGGGCGGATGTGCTTGAAGGCCAGGTCTTCCAGCTCGGTCTTGAGCAGGTGCAGCCCCAGGCGGTTGGCCAGGGGCGCGTAGATGTCCATGGTCTCCTGGGAGATGAGCTTGCGCTTGTGGGGCTTCTGGAAGTCCAGGGTGCGCATGTTGTGCAGGCGGTCGCACAGCTTGACCAGGAGCACGCGGATGTCCTCGCTCATGGCCATGATCATCTTGCGCATGTTCTCGGCCTGGGCTTCCTCCTTGGAGTCGAAGGACATCTGCATCTGGCTGATCTTGGTCACGCCGTCCACGATGTCGGCCACGTCCTCGCCGAACTGCGCGTCGATCTCCTCCACCTCGGCCTTGGTGTCCTCCACCGTGTCGTGCAGGAGCCCGGCGGCGATGGTCGCGCCGTCCAGGCGCATCCCGGCCAGCTCGTAGGCCACGTCCAGCGGGTGCGAGAGATACGGCTCGCCGGACAGGCGCACCTGCCCGGCGTGGGCCGCGGCGGAGAACACGTAGGCCTTCTGGATCAGCGCCCTGTCCGCTTCGGGCAGGTAGCTGCAACGGTCGAGAATGTCCGTGATGCGGATCATGCGCGCGGTGCCCTACTGCTGCATGGTGGAACGCTGGAGTGCCTTGGGAATCCACCACTTCTCGAAGTTGTGGCTGATGCCCGCCGGGGCGGGCTCGATGCCCTGGATGCGCGCGGCCACCACGGGCAGCGCCAGGGGGCAGTACAGGAACGTGTAGGGCTGGTCCTCGTGCAGGAGCTGCTGGACCTTGTCGTACACGGCCTTGCGCTCGGCCTGGCCCAGCAGGTGGCGGCCCTCGTCCAGCAGGGCGTCGAGCTCGGGGTTCTTGTAGCCCACGAAGTTCAGCCCGCCGGGCTCGGCCTGGGAGGAATGCCACACGTTGTACAGGTCGGGGTCGATGATGATGTTCCAGCCCATGACCAGGGCCTCGAAGCGGCCCTTGTCGATGAACTCCTTGATGAAGGCCGACCACTCCACGGTGCGGATCTTCACGCGCACGCCGATGGCGGCCAGGTTGGCCTGGATGATGGTCGCGGCCTTGATGCGCGACTCGTTGCCCTGGTTGGTCATCAGGGTGAACTCGAAGGGCCGCCCGTCCTTGTCCAGCACGCCGTCGCCGTTGGTGTCCGTCCAGCCCGCCCCGGCCAGGAGCGCCCGGGCGGCCTCGGGGTCGAAGGGATAGTCGCGGATGGCGTCGTTGTAGACCCAGGTGCCGGGCTTGTAGGGGCCGATGGTCGGCTGGCCCAGGCCCAGCAGCACGCCCTTGACGATGGCCTGCTTGTCGATGGCGTGGGCGAACGCCCGGCGCACGCGCACGTCGGCGAACATGGGGTTGGACAGGTTGTAGCCCACATAGGTGTAGCCGAAGGACAGATACTGGTACTTGCGGAAATTGGCCTCCCAGTCCGGCCCGCTGGTCTGGAAGCTGTACTGCTGGGGGGTCAGGTCCATGAGGTCGAGGTTGCGGGCCTTGAGCTCCATGAACATGGTCGCCTGGTCGGGGATGATGCGGTAGATCACGCGGTCGAAGTGCGGGCGGCCCTCGAAGTAGTCGGGGTTGGCCGTGAGCACCAGGCGGCTGCCCTGGGTCCACTCCGTGAGCCGGTAGGGCCCGGCGCCCACGGGCGCGCGGGCAAACGGCGTGTCCAAGATGTTCTGGTTCTCCAGCACGTGCTTGGGCAGGATGTCGAGCATCCACGAGGTCAGGGCCCGGGCCAGGGGCTTGTCGTAACGCACCTCGAAGGTGTAGCGGCCCGTGATCTTGAACTCCCTGACCTGCTTGTAGCTCTCGGCATAGGCCGTGGGCACCTCGGGGTCGATGTAGAGCTTGTAGGTGAACTCCACGTCCTCGGCGGTCAGCTCCTGGCCGTCGTTCCACAGGATGCCGGGGCGCAGCTCGAAGCGGATGAGCCGCCCGCCGTCGAGCACTTCGAAGGATTTGGCCGCCCGGGGCTCTATTTCAAGATTCTTGTTGTACTTGAGCAGCGAGACATATAACAGACTGGCCACCTCATGGGAGGCCGAATCCGAAGCCAGGGGCGGGATGAGGTTCGACGGCTCGCCGATGCTGGCGGTGACGTAGGTGCCGCCGTCCTCGGGGGTTTCGGGTATCGCCACGGCCTTGCCCGGACCGTCTGCGGGCCGCTGCCCCTCGGGGGCGGAGTCGCAGCCCCAAAGCAGCAGGCCCAACACAAGGAAAAAGCAGGAAAAGAAACGTCTGTCGGGCATGGTCTTTCCGGTCTTGCCTTTCTTGTGAAATGTGCTATTTACATCCGCCCCCGCACGGCGCACGGCGCATTGCCGGGACTTGCGAGTATGGACCACGGCGCCCAAAAAGCCAAGGGGCTCTTGCCAACCCCGCAAATTTTGGTACCATCACGGACCAGGGCGCCCGATCCCCCGACCCCCACAGCCCACCGGAAAAACCCGGCCGGGCGCACACGAGGCCAAGGCACACATGGACAGCGGAGAAGAGAAGGTCGTCGAGAGCCTTCTCCAGGAATTCATCAATTTTACCGTCCCCGAATACATCGTCGAGGGCGCCCACGCCATCCTCGCCGCAGGCGGGGTGCAGAAGCTTTCGCTCAACAAGCGCGAGGGCTACTGGGACGTGGAAGGCCAGATCGAGGGCGACGACTTCCAGTCGTACAGCCCCGAGCTGGGGCTGAACCTCGCCGGCGGCGCGGTGAACTTCTACTGCAACTGCCCGGACTCGTTCTCGGGGGTCTGCCGCCACGTCGCGGCCACGGCCCTCAAGCTCTACCAAACCTTCGAGGTCAAGGATGAGGCCGCGCCCGTGCGGCCCCACGCCGACTGGCGCCAGACCTTCCGCGCCTACTTCTCCACCGAGCCGGACCCCGAGGCGGGCAAGCACTATCTGGTCTACCGCTTCTACCCCGAGCACGGGCGCCTGCAGGTGGCCTTCTTCCGCGCCCGGCAGAACAAATCCGGCCTGTCCAACGTGCAAAACGAGGTCACCCTCGCCCAGATCATCGAGAACCCCGACTGGTGCGAAATGGCGCCCATGCTGCCGACCCTGGCCCGGCAGATCGCCCACTACCTCGACTATGCCGGGCACCGGGTGGAGATCCCCTCGGGCCTGCACTCCTGGTTCTTCCGCGCCATCCGCGGCGAATACTACCTCTTCTGGCAGGACACCGAGCAGCCCGTGCGCATCGAGGTCAAGACCATGCGCCTGCGGCTGTCGCCAGTCATCGCCGACGAGGGCCTGTCCTTCGACGTGATGCTCTCGCGCGAGGGCAAGGTGCCCTTCTCCATCCGCGGGCAGGAGGTCTTCCTCTACGGGCGCATGCCGCTGTGGGTCTGCCTGAAGCAGACCTTCTACCCGGTGCAGACGGGCCTTGAGCCCGAGCTGATCAAATCCATGGTCGAGTCCGCCCCGGTCATCCCCCAGGAGGACATCTCCGAGTTCCTGGACCGCGTCTGGACGCGCCTGCCCGCCTCGGACCTGCACGGGCAGGAGGAATTCATCGAGCGCATGAAGCCCATCTTCGTGCCCGCCGCCTACAGGCCCAAGCTCTACCTCGACGAGGAAGGCAGCCTGCTGACCCTGCGCATCCAGAACATCTACGACACCGAGCACGGCGAAGCCTCCCTGCCCGGCCCCAACCCCGACCTGCAGACCGGCAGCTACCAGTACGGCGGCAAGTCGTACCTCATCCTGCGCGACCAGGGGGCCGAGGGCGAGCTGACCCAGATGCTGGTGGACATGCACTTCCAGCCGCGCAACAACGAGAACTGGTTCCTGGAGCCCGAGGAGGCCATCGCCTTCCTGCTCGACGCGTACCCCTCCCTGGTGGCCAAATACCGCGTCTACGGCGAGAAGAACCTCTCGCGCTACAAGGTCCGCCTGACCACGCCGACCATCGTCGCCGAGGTGCAGACCGAGGAAGAGCAGAAATGGTTCAACCTCGAACTGGCCGTGGACTACGACGGCCAGCGCGTGGACATGGACACCATCTGGGAGGCATGGACCAGCGGCAAGCGCTACGTGCAGCTCAAGGACGGCACCTACACCAGCCTGCCCGAGTCCTGGCTGGAAAAGCTCGGCCACAAGCTGCGGGCCATGGGCCTGGACCCGGCCAAGCCGCCCAAGAAGGAGTTCCAGCAGTTCGAGGCCCCGGTGCTGGACAAGATCCTCGAAGACCTGCCCGAGGCCCGGGTGGACGGCTTCTGGGAAGAGCTGCGCACCAAGATCCACAACTTCACGGCCATCCGCCAGCTCGACGCGCCCAAGGGCCTGAACGCCAGCCTGCGGCCCTATCAGGCCCAGGGCCTGTCGTTCTTGAACTTCCTGCGCGAGTACGGCTTCGGCGGCATCCTGGCCGACGAGATGGGCCTGGGCAAGACCATCCAGACCCTGTCGTTCATCCAATCCATGGTCGAGCGCAAGATGGAGGGCCCGAACCTCATCGTCGTGCCCACCTCAGTGCTGCCCAACTGGGAGCGCGAGGCCGAGAAGTTCGTGCCCGGCCTGACGCGGCTGACCATCTACGGCTCGCGGCGCGACAACCTCTTCCACCACATCGGCGAGTCGCACCTGGTGCTGACGACCTACGCCCTGTTGCGCCACGACCTGGAAGAGCTCCAGAAGTTCGAGTTCAACTCCATCATCCTGGACGAAGCCCAGAACATCAAGAACCCGAACACCATCACCGCGCGCAGCGTGCGCAAGCTCGACGCCAAGCTGCGCGTGTGCCTCTCGGGCACGCCCATCGAGAACAACCTCTTCGAGCTGTGGAGCCTGTTCGAGTTCCTCATGCCCGGGTTCCTGGGCTCGCAGCACTCCTTCCAGCGCGGCGTGGTCAAGCCCATCAAGGACGGCGACGAAGAGACCCTGGATTTCCTGCGCACGCGGGTCAAGCCGTTCATCCTGCGCCGCACCAAGAGCCAGGTGGCCAAGGACCTGCCGCCCAAGATCGAGAACGTGCAGTACTGCGCCCTGGCCGACGAGCAACTTGAACTCTACGCCAAGCTGGCCAAAAAGCTCAAGGAGCAGGTGCTGGCCGATGTGGACGAGAAGGGCATGGCCAAGAGCCAGATGTCCATCCTCGACGCGCTGCTCAAGCTGCGCCAGATCTGCTGCCACCCGCGCCTGCTCAAGCTCGACATGCCCGGGGTGTCCACCAACCTGCCCTCGGGCAAGTTCGACGCCTTCAAGGACATGGTCACGGACATCATCGAGGAAGGCCACAAGGTGCTGGTCTTCTCGCAGTTCGTGCAGATGCTGCACATCATCCGCTCCTGGTTGCAGATCAGCGACATCCCCTTCGCCTACCTCGACGGCGCCTCCAAGGACCGCTTCGAGCAGGTGGACCGCTTCAACCAGGACCCGGACATCCCCATCTTCCTGATCTCCCTCAAGGCGGGCGGCACGGGCCTGAACCTGACCAGCGCCGACTACGTGATCCACTACGACCCATGGTGGAACCCTGCCGTGGAATCCCAGGCCACGGACCGCACCCACCGCATCGGCCAGACGCGCCAGGTCTTCTCCTACAAGATGATCTGCCAGAACACGGTGGAGGAGAAGATCCTCCAGCTCCAGGACATGAAGCGCGGGGTGGCCGAGTCCATCATCCCCGGGCAGGACTCCTGGAAGTCCCTGACCCGCGACGACCTGGAGATGCTCTTCGAGGTCTAGGGGTTCGGGCGAAATCCGAAAACACCAACGGCCCGCCGCGTATCGCACGCGGCGGGCCGTTTGGCGTTGAGGCCTGCCCTGTTGCCTCCGCCCGGGGCCGGGCGGACGCCCTACCCCTCCCGGCGGCCCCACAGCAGCACGGCGCGGTACGTCACGCGCACCCCGCCGGGCACGGCGAACAGCTCCGCGTAGCGCCGGGCGAAGGCCTGCCAGCGGGCCGGGGCGTGGGCGCGCGGGGCCGGGGTGGCCGTGGCGCCGGTGCGGCGCAGCCCGGCCAGGGCCTCGCGCACCGTGGGCGCCACCTGCACGCTCTCCCACTCGCGCCACTGGAAGGCGATGCCCGGGGCGGCGCCGAGGATGGCCGCATACTCCCGGGCCGGGCGCAGGGGCAACACGGAGCCGAAGCCCGTCTCCGCGCTGGCCCGGGCCAACTCGGCCAGGGTGCCCTCCACGAACAGCGCCAGGGCGAAGGCCCCGCCCGGGGCCAGCAGTCCCAGGTTGGCGGGGATGGAGCGCCACGGGTCGCGGTACCACTGCATGGCCGAGGCGCTGAGCAGCAGGTCCGCCCGGCCCGGGCGCAGGGGCGCGGCCTCGCCGTCGGCCACCAGGGCCGCCTCGTGCGGGCCGCGCAACGCGAGCCGGGCCAGCATGCCCGGGGCGAGGTCCAGGCCCACGTAGCGGCTCCAGACGCAGCGCGCGCGGGCCAGCTCCGTGAGCAGCCCGCCTCCGGCGCCGATTTCCACGGCCAGGCCGCAGGGCCCGGCGGGCAGCGCCGCCGCGCAGGCCCGGGCCGCCTCGGCCTGGGCCTGGGCCGCCCCCGCGTAGGTCTCAGCCGCGCGGCTGAAACGCGTCGCAACCCGTTTCTTCATGCAGGATGGCCATGAGGATGTCTTCGGGAACATGGTGCCCGGCGTCCACCAGCGAACGCCAGGAGCCGGACAGCAGCCCGGCCACGTGGGCCGAGGCCTCCAGGGGCAGCACGCGGTCGCCCGCGCCGTGGACCACGCGCACCCGCGCGCCGTCCTCCCCGGCGGCCAGCACGGCGCGCGAGGTCAGCAGGTAGTCCAGGCCCCGGGCCAGGGCCGGGCCGTGGGCCTCGGGGGCCTCGGGCAACGCCCCGCGCAGCCCGCAGGAGCGGTGGAAGGCGCGCACCGTGCGCCGGGGCCCCTCGGCGGCCACGGCCTCGCGCATGGCCCGCACCGGCTCGCGGGGCACGTAGTCGCAAAAGGCCACGAAAGGCGCCACCAGCACCACCCGGCGGAACAGCGGGAACAGCCCGGCCCGCAGGCGCAGCACCATGTGCGCCCCCGTGGACCACGCCACCAGCACCTGCCCGCCGCCCGCCAGCCGCGCCGCCAGCCCGGCCTCGTCGGCGTCCACGAAGGGCACCACGAAGTCCAGGGCCTGCGCCAGGCGCGGATACAGCGCCGCGTACCCGGCCCAGCCGGAAACAAAGGCCCCCAGGCTCACGCCAGCCCCCCGCGCGAGCGGGCCACGGCCAGCTCCTCGAAGGCCGTGTGCACGCGCTCCATGTCGGCCTCGGTGAGGTCCGCCCGCAGGGACACGCGCAGCCGCGCCGTGCCCTCGGGCACCGAGGGCGGGCGGATGGCCGGAACGAGCACCCCGCGCTCCATGAGGAAATCGCGCGCGGCCAGGGCCGTGGCGTTGTCGCCCAGGATCACGGGGATGATCTGCGTCACCGAGCGCCCCGTGGAGAAGCCCAGGGCCGCGAGGTGGTGGCGCAGGTCGGCGGCGCTGTCCAGCAACCTGCGGGCCTTGGCGCCCCCGGCGGCCACCAGCCGCAGGGCCGCCAGGCTGGCCCCGACCACCGCCGGCGGCAGGGCCGTGGAAAAGATGAAGGGCCGCCCGAAATTGCGCAGCATGGCCACCACGTCCTCGCGCCCGGCCACGTAGGCCCCGTGGGAGCCCAGGGCCTTGGAGAAG
Organism: Desulfocurvus vexinensis DSM 17965; assembly: GCF_000519125.1. Lineage (NCBI taxonomy): Bacteria > Pseudomonadati > Thermodesulfobacteriota > Desulfovibrionia > Desulfovibrionales > Desulfovibrionaceae > Desulfocurvus > Desulfocurvus vexinensis. Next base: position 229,827 of record NZ_JAEX01000002.1, on the reverse strand, counting down.
GTGCCCATGTGCACGTCCACGGCGTCGGAAAGGCCCAGCTCGTGGGCCAGCCCGCGCCCCTCGCCCAGCACGCCCGTGGCGTGGGCCTCGTCCACCACCGTCAGCGCGCCGTGCTCCTGGGCCAGCTCCACGATGCGCGCCAGGTCGGCCACGTCGCCGTCCATGCTGAACACGGTGTCGGTGACGACGATCTTGCGCGGGGCGTCGCCGTGGCGTGCCAGCAGCTCCGCCAGGTGCTCCATGTCACCGTGGCGGTAGCGCGCGTGGACCGCGCGGGCCAGGGCGATGCCGTCCACGATGCTGGCGTGGTTCAGGCGGTCGGAGAAAACCACGGTGTGGCGGTCGGCCAGGGCGGCCATGACGCACAGATTGGCCGCGTAGCCCGAGCCCAGGAGCAGCGCGGCCTGCTGGCCCTTGAACCCGGCGGTCAGGCGCTCCAGCTCGTCGCACAGGGCGAAGTTGCCCGTGACCAGCCGCGAGGCCCCGGCGGTGGTGCCGTATTCCTCCACCGCGCGCACTGCCGCCGCGCGCAGCTCGCCGCGCCCGGCCAGGCCCAGGTAGTTGTTGGAGGCCAGGTTCAAAAGGCGCCGCCCCTGCCACAGCACCGTGCGGTCCGCCCCGCGGTCCACGGGGGGGATCTCGCGCCACAGGCCCCGGGTGCGGGCCTCGGCCAGGCGGGCGGCCATGTGCTGGTTCCAGTCGAATGCGCTCATAGGAGGTGTACGGCTACCGGAAAACGCGATGATGCGCAACGCCGGGCCGGGGCCGGGCGCCTCAGCCCGGCCCGGGCGGGCAGCTCCCGCAATTGCCGCTTCCGGCGCAGGCCCCGCCCACGGCGTGGCCGTCGAAGGAGGTCGGCTCCTCCACGGGCTCCACGTGGATGGTCACCAGGGTGCCCGGCAGGCGCGAGATGATGGCCAGCTCCACGGCGTCGCACAGGGCGTGGGCCCGGGCCACGGAGGTCGAGCCGGGCATGAGCAGGTGGAAATCCACGAAGCGGCGCGCGCCGGACTTGCGGGTGCGCAGGCCGTGGTACAGGGCGTCCTGCCCGGCCACGGCGCGGATGGCCTCGTGGATGGCGCGCATCTCGGGCTCGGGCAGGGCCTTGTCCATGAGCCCGCCCAGGGAGCGGCGCACCAGCCCCAGCCCGGTGCCCACGATGTTCACGGCCATGACCACGGCGATGACCGGGTCGAGCACGGCCCACGAGGGCGGAGCCACCAGCAAAACGGCCAGCCCACCCACCAGCCCCACCGAGGTCCACACGTCGGTCATCAGATGCCTGGCGTCGGCCTCCAGGGTGATGCTGTCGTAACGCCGCGCGGCGCGCAGCATGCCCCGGGCCGTGAACCAGTTCACCCCCGAGGCCGCCAGGGCCATGAGCAGGCCCAGGCCCAGGCTTTCCAGGGGCTGCGGGTTCAGGAAGCGGCCCACCGCGGCCCAGACGATGCCCCCGGCGGCGACGATGATCAGGACGCCCTCGGCGCCGCTGGAAAAATACTCGGCCTTGCCGTGGCCGTAGGCGTGGCCGTCGTCGGCGGGCTGCACGGCGACGGTGAGCGCCCACAGCGCGAGCATGCCCGCCGCCAGGTTCACCAGCGATTCCGTGGCGTCGGAGAGCAGCCCCACGGACCCGGTAAGCGCCCAGGCCCCGAACTTCAGGCCCAGGGTCAGCAGCGAGGCGGCGATGGAATAGTACGCGTAGCGCACGGGCGAAGGCATGGCGGCTCCCGGCCGGAAGATGCGCGCCGCTCCCCGGGCCGGGCCCGGCGGCGCAGGCGCCCAGTATAGGCCCCCCGGGCCCCGGATTCAAGGCCGCAGGGGCACCGGGCGCCGCCCCCCGGGGGCAACACGGGCCTTATGCACATGTAGAAAACTCCAAAAACCATGCAACACCGGCCAGAGTGGGGCATTACGCTTGCAAAAATCGCATGTTACATGTATGTGACGGATTGTTCTCCGGCTGGCCGAAACGCGGGTTTTGTGAAAAACCCCCGCACCGCAGGCCGACGCCCCAGCCAACCGCCGCACCCGAGTTCCGGCGCGGCCCCAGCGCACGCGAGGCAGCCCATGCTCCGATTCGCAGACATCCGCATGAAGCCCAAGCTGGTCCTTTTGTTCCTGATGACCGGCGCCCTGCCCCTGATTTTCGTCGGCTGGCTGGGCACGCGGCTGGCCTCCCACGCCCTGACCACGCAGGCCTTCGAGCACCTGCGCACCGTCCAGCACATCAAGGCCGCGCAGATCGGCGACTTCTTCCGCGAGCGCGAGGACGACCTGCGCATGCTGGCCGAAAGCCTGCAAACCGCCGCCGCCCTGCAGGAGCTGGAGCAGCACAAGGCCGGGGCCAGCGGCCTGGCCGAGCACGCCATGGAAGCCCGCGTGTTCCAGGCCGTGCGCAGCCAGTACCTGCCCTACTTCACGCAGTACGTGCGCACCTTCGGCTACCACGACGTGTTCCTGGTCTCCCGCGAGGGCCAGATCCTGTTCTCCACCCGCTCCGACGCCGCCCCGGGGACCATGCTCGCCGTGGGCCCACTGGCCGACTCCAACCTGGCCGATGTCTGGCGGCAGGTGACCACCTCCTTCCGCCTGCGCTTCGTGGATTTCGCGCCCTTCACCCCGGGCGGCGGCATCGAGTCGGCCTTCATGGGCCACCCCGTGTTCGCCCCGGGCGGCGAACTGCTGGGCATGGTGGCCGTGCAGCTCTCGCCCGACACCTTCGAGTCGCTGATGCGCACCCGCCAGGGCATGGGCGAGCGTGGCGAGTCGTACATCATCGCGCGCGATGCCGACCGCGGCACCTACGCCTTCCGTTCGTCCATGCAGACCATGGGCGGCGGGTCCTACGTCATCGGGCGCGTCCTGGCGCCCACGCCCTACTGGATCCAGGCCTTCCAGGCCGGGCCCGAGGGCGGCGCGGGGCAGTATCTGGACAGCGAGGGCACCCCCGTGCTGGTGGCCTACACCCCGCTGCACCCCCACGGCCTGGACTGGGCGCTGCTCTCCAAGATGGACGTGGCCGAAGTCACCGCTCCGGCCAAGGTCCTGCTCGGGCGCCTGTCCCTGGCTGGCGGGTTCCTGCTGCTGGCCGTGGCCGTGGGCTCCTTCCTGTTCACCCGCCGCCTGGTGCGGCCCATCGACCAGGACGTGGCCTTCGCCCAGGCCATCGCCGACGGCGACCTTTCGGCCCATCTGGACCTGGACCAGCGCGACGAGCTGGGCACCCTGGCCCGGACCCTGAACCGCATGGCCGGCAGCCTGCGCGACATCGACTGGCTGGCGCGCGGCAAGCAGGGGCTGGACGACGCCCTGCGCGGCGTGCACGACCCCGAAGACATCGCCCGGCGCTTCATCACCTATTTCGCCTCGTTCTGCCAGGCCCAGGTGGGCGCGGTGTATGTGCGCCCCGAGGGCGCCGATTTCCTGGACCTGGTGGCGGGCTACGCCTTCTCCGACCGCCAGGGCAACCTGTCGCGCTTCGCCATGGGCCAGGGGCTGGTGGGCCAGGTGGCCCTGGAGCGCCAGACGGTAGTCTTCTCGCAGCTTGGTCCGGGCGAGGCCCCGCCCATCAGCTCCGGGCTGGACGAGCGCGTGCCGCCCTACACGCTCATCGCCCCGGTGGTCCACGAGGCCGAAGTCCTGGGCGTGGTGCTGCTGGGCGCCACCGCACCCTTCACGCCGCTGGCCCGCAGGCTGGTGGCCGAAAGCCTGGACAACCTGGCCGTGCATTTCCTCACCGCCCGCTCGCACCAGGTGATCCAGGACCTGCTCGACCAGGCCCAGGAGCAGGCCGAAGCCCTGCGCAGCCAGCAGGACAAGCTCGCGCGCGCCAACGAGGACCTGGAAGGCCAGGCCGCCGCCCTGCGGACCTCCGAGGCCGAACTCCAGGCCCAGCAGGAGGAGTTGCGCGTCACCAACGAGGAGCTGGAAGAGCAGACCCGGGCCCTCAAGGCCTCGGAGGAGAAGCTCCAGGCCCAGCAGGAGGAGCTGCGCGTCACCAACGAGGAGCTGGAAGAGCGCACCAAGGCCCTGGAAAAGCAGCGCTCGGCCCTGCGCCAGAAGAACATCGACCTCTTGCGCGCCCAGGACCTCATCGAGCAGAAGGCCCACGACCTGGAGGTCGCCAGCAAGTACAAATCGGAATTTCTGGCCAACATGTCCCACGAGCTGCGCACGCCGCTCAACAGCATCCTCATCCTCTCGCAGCTCCTGGCCGACAACGCGGCGGGCAACCTGACCCCCAAGCAGGTGGAATCGGCCCGGGCCGTGAACTCCTCGGGGGCGGACCTGCTCTCGCTCATCAACGAAATCCTCGACCTGTCCAAGGTCGAGTCGGGCAAGGTGGAGGTGGTGCCCGAGGAACTGCCCGTGCGCCGCGTCACCGCCGACCTCTCGCGCATCTTCGCCGAGATCGCCGCCGACAAGGGCGTGGCCTTCGTGGTGGACGTGGCCGAGAACGTTCCGCCCGTGCTGACCACCGACGCCCAGCGCCTGCAACAGGTGCTGCGCAACCTCATCTCCAACGCCTTCAAGTTCACCGAGCAGGGCTCGGTGACCCTGGCCATCGCCCGCCCGGCCCCGGAGGCCAACCTCGCGGCCAGCGGGCTGGTCCACGCCTCGGCCCTGGCCTTCGCCGTCACCGACACCGGCATCGGCATCCCCGAGGACAAGCAGGCCGTGATCTTCGAGGCCTTCCAGCAGGCCGACGGCACCACCAGCCGCAAATACGGCGGCACGGGCCTGGGCCTGTCCATCTCGCGCGAGCTGGCGCGGCTTTTGGGCGGCGAACTGCAACTGCAAAGCGCCCCGGGCCAGGGCTCGACCTTCACCCTGTTCCTGCCCGAGACCTACACCGCCCCCGAGCCCGCCCCCGGCCAGGAGCAGGCCCCCAAGACGCGCGCGGCCCGCGCCCGCGCCCAGGCGGCCCCCGAGCGGGCCGTGGCCGACCCCGCCCGGGCCGAGGCCGCAGCCGCCCCGGCACCCGCCCCGGCCCAAAAGCCCCGGCCCGCCCCGGCCCCCGAGGCCCAGGCCGAGCAGGCGCCCGAGCCCCGGCCCGCCCCCGCCGAGGCCGCCGAGCCCACCGCGCCCCTGGAATCCACGGACCAGATTCCCGACGACCGCAAGTCCATCAAGAAGGGCGACCGCGCGCTGCTCATCGTCGAGGACGACCCCAACTTCGCGCGCATCCTCGTGGACATGGCCCACGACCGGGGCTTCAAATGCCTGGTGGCGGGCGACGGCGAAACCGGCCTGCACTTCGCGGACTACTACCGCCCCAGCGCCGTGGTGCTGGACATCGGCCTGCCCGGCATCGACGGCTGGACGGTCATGGACCGCCTGAAGAGCAACCCCGAGCTGCGGCACATCCCGGTGCATTTCATGTCCGCCGCCGACGAAACCCTGGACGCCATGCGCATGGGCGCCGTGGGCTACCTGACCAAGCCCGTGACCCTGGACGCCGTGAACAAGGCCCTGGCGCGCATCGAGGGCGTGCTCTCCAAGCCCGTGAAACGGCTTCTGGTGGTCGAGGACGACAAGCTCCAGCGCGAGAGCATCCGCGAGCTCATCGGCAACGGCGACGTGGAGACCGTGGCCGTGGAGACCGGCGAGGAAGCCTACGAAATGCTCGAGACCGAAACCTTCGACTGCATGATCCTCGACCTCGGCCTCAAGGACATGTCCGGCTTCGAGCTCTTGCGGCGCATCCGCAACGACGGCGTGGCCGGGCGGCTGCCCATCATCGTCTACACCGGGCGCGAACTGAGCCGCGAGGAGGAGGAGGAGCTGTCGCGCCACGCCGAGAGCATCATCATCAAGGGCGCGCGCTCCCCCGAGCGCCTGCTGGACGAGACCACCCTGTTCCTGCACCGCGTGGAGGCCAACCTGCCCGAGGACAAGCAGCGCATGCTGCGCATGGTCCACGACAAGGAGGCCATGCTCGCGGGCAAGAAGATCCTGCTGGTGGACGACGACATGCGCAACGTCTTCGCCCTGTCCAGCGCCCTGGAGGCCCATGGCATGGAGGTGGCCATCGCCCGCAACGGCCGCGAGGGCGTGGAAAAGCTCTCGGCCAACCCCGAAACCGACCTCGTGCTCATGGACATCATGATGCCCGAGATGGACGGCTACGAGGCCATGCGCGCCATCCGCAAACGCAAGCGCTTCCAGGACCTGCCCATCATCGCCCTGACCGCCAAGGCCATGAAGGGCGACCGCAACAAGTGCATCGAGGCCGGGGCCAGCGACTACATGGCCAAGCCCGTGGACACCGACAAGCTCTTCTCGCTTTTGCGCGTGTGGCTGTACCGATGACCAGGAGCAACGGCCAGCCCCCCGCCCCGCCGCCCGAGGCCCCCGACGCCCCCGACGCCGGGGCCGACGTGCTGGGCATCGAGATCGACTGCCTGCTGGAGGCGGTCTTCCGGCGCTGGGGCTACGACTTCCGCAACTACTCGCGGGCCCATGTGCGCCGCCGCCTGCTGCACCGCATGGAACTATCCGGCATGCCCTCCATCCCGGCCATGATGCACCACGCGCTGACCGAGCGCGAATTCTTCGGCTCGCTGCTGGCCGCGCTGTCCATCAACGTCACCGAAATGTTCCGCGACCCGCCCTTCTACCGCGCCCTGCGCGAGGAGATCGTGCCGCGCCTGCGCACCTGGCCCTTCGTGAAGATCTGGCACGCGGGCTGCGCCACGGGCGAGGAGGTCTACTCCATGGCCATCGTGCTGCGCGAGGCCGGGCTGGAAGGCCGCGCGCGCATCTACGCCACGGACTTCAACCCCGAAGCCCTGCGCCAGGCCAGGGACGGCATCTACCCCCTGGACGCCATACGCAACTACACGCGCAACTACCAGGCCGCCGGGGGCGAGGCGTCCTTCTCGGACTACTACACCGCGCGCTACGACTCGGCCCTGCTCGACCGCGCCCTGCGCGAGCATGTCGTCTTTTCCGAGCACAACCTCGTCACCGACGGGGTCTTCGGCGAGATGCACCTCATCTTCTGCCGCAACGTACTCATCTACTTCAACGCCCAGCTCCAGGCCCGGGCCCTGGACCTGTTCCACGACAGCCTGTGCCCGGGGGGCTTCTTGTGCCTGGGCACCAAGGAGAGCATGCAGTTCTGCGGGCACCCCCAGGCCTTCGAGCAGGTGCTGCCGGGGCAGAAGATCTTCCGCCGCAAGCTGGCCCACGGCATGCCCGAAGGAGCCGAACCGTGAGCCCGCGCCGCCTGCGGGCCGTGGTCATGGGCGCATCGGCGGGCGGGCTGGAAGCCCTGGCCCGGGTGCTGGGCGCCCTTAAGGCCGACTTCCCGCTGCCCATCGCGGTGGTGCAGCACGTGAGCCCGGTGGCGGACGGCTCCATCCCGGCGCTGCTCGACGACCGCTGCCGCATCCGGGTCAAGGAGGCCGACGAAAAGGAGCCCCTGCAACCCGGAACGGCCTATTTCGCGCCCGCCAACTACCACCTGCTGGTGGAGCAGGACGCGACCCTGTCCCTGTCCACCGAGGCGCGGGTCTGCTTCGCGCGGCCCTCGGTGGACGTGCTTTTCCAGTCCGCTGCCGTGGCCTTCGGCCCCGCCCTGGCGGGGGTGGTGCTCACCGGAGGCAACGAAGACGGCAGCCAGGGCCTGGCGGCCATCGCCCGCGCGGGCGGGCTGACCATCGTCCAGGCCCCCGAAACCGCGACGGCCCCGGAAATGCCCCGGGCCGCCCTGGCGGCCACACCGGTGGACCATGTCCTGCCCCTGGAGGACATCGGGCCCCTGCTTGCAAGGATGGCGCACGACCATGACTGAACGCATCAAGATCCTGGCGGTGGACGACCGGCCCGAAAACCTCCTGGCCATCGAGGCCCTGCTCGACGGCCCAGAGGTGGAGGTGGTCAAGGCCCACTCGGGCCAGCAGGCCCTGGGGCTCATGCTCGGCGAGGATTTCGCCCTGGTACTGCTCGACGTGCAGATGCCCGAGATGGACGGCTTCGAGACGGCGGAGCTCATGCGCGGGCACAAGAACACGCGCAGCGTGCCCATCATCTTCGCCACGGCCATCAGCAAGGAGCAGAAGCACATCTTCCGGGGCTACGACGCGGGCGCCGTGGACTACATGTTCAAGCCCCTGGACCCCGACATCCTGCGCAGCAAGGTGGACGTGTTCCTGCGCCTGTACCGCCAGCGCCGGACCCTGGAGGACAAGACCCGCGAACTGGACGCCAAGGTCCACGAGCTGGAGGAACTGCGCCGCCAGCTCGAGCGTTCCAACGCGCTGCTGGAACGCCTGTCGGCCATCGACGGCCTGACCGGCATCTACAACCGCCGCCGCTTCGACGAGGTGCTGGACATGGAGTGGCGCCGCGCCCAGCGCAACAAGACGCCCATCGCACTGATCTTCGTGGACCTGGACTGCTTCAAGAACTACAACGACCACTACGGCCACCTGGCCGGCGACGACTGCCTGCGCCACGCGGCGGAGGTCATGAGCAGCGTGCTCAAGCGCCCGTCGGACACCATGGCCCGCTACGGCGGCGAGGAGTTCGCGGCCATCCTGCCCGGCACCACGGCCAAGGACGCCGCAGCCCTGGCCGAGCAGATGCGCGCCGGGGTCCAGGCCCTGGACATGGACCACGCCTGCTCCTTCGTCACCCACTGCGTGACCGTGAGCATGGGCGTGGCCAGCATAATCCCCGAGCGCGGCGCCCAGCCCTCGACCCTGGTGGCCGCTGCGGACACGGCGCTCTACGAGGCCAAACAGACCGGGCGCAACCGCGTGATCATCCACCCCGACGCCGCGGCCTGAGCCGGGCCGGGGCCGCGACTCCGGCCCGCGCCCGGCGCCCGGTCAGTAGATCTTGCGCCGCGAGAACGACGAGCCCAGGACGTTGAACGTGTTCTCGGCGATGAACAGGGCGTGCTCGTCGGTGGTGAAGACGACCTCCTCCAGGCGCTTGAGCTGCACGTTGTTGACCACGGTCATCAGGATGTCCTTGGGCCTGCCAGTGTAGGCGCCCCGGCCCTGGATGAACGTGCCCCCCAGGCCCATCTCGGCGCGGATGCGCTCGCAGATCCGCCCGCTGGCGTCGGAGATGACGTAGACCACCTTGCGCTGGGAGAACATGGCCAGGCAGTAGTCCACCACCACCGAGGTGATGAAGACCATGATCAGCGAGGCGATGACCAGGTCCACGTCCAGGGTGGTGAAGCTCAGGGAAAACAGCCCCAGGTTGAAGACGAAGTAGAACTTGCCGATGCCGATGTTGTAGCGCTGGAAAAGCAGCACGGCCACGACGTCCAGGCCGCCGTTGGACCCCAGCGACCGCAGCACCATGCCCGCCCCCGCCCCGCAGACCACCCCCGCCGCGATGGCCGCGTGCAGCGGATCGCGGATGCCGAAATCGGCCTGGATCAGCTCGAAGGCCGCCGAGGCCACGACCATCGCCCACAGGCTGTAGTACAGGAAGCGGCGGCTGACGAAGACCCAGGCCAGGGCGAACAGCGGGATGTTGAGCAGCAGGTACAGCACCCCCGGGCTGGCCAGCCCGGTGGCGTAGTGCACCAGCAGCGCCACGCCGAACACGCCCCCGGCGATGAACCCGTGGGGCGCCACGATGGCCTTGGCCCCCAGGGCAAACAGCACCGACCCGGCCAGGATCAGCGCCAGGTTCCAGGGCACGGAGTAGGTGTAGTCGAAACGCGAATGGGCCATGGAGTTCCTCGCACCGCGCGGGCGCGGCGGGCCACCCCGCCGCGCCCGCGCGCTTGGTTCTGCCGGAGGCCGCGCCCTCAGGCCCGGCGCCGGTACCAGACGTTCATGCTCTCGATGCCGCCGGCGATATGCGTGTTGTTCACCAGCGTCCCGGCGAACTGGTAGCCCTGGCGGGCGAAGGTCACGTTCATGCCGTAGGACGCGCCCCGGGCGATGGTGTAGAACAGGTCCACCCCGCGCCGGGCCATTTCGGCCTCCAGGGCGCGCAGCAGGTGGCGGGCCAGGGCCAGCCCCCGCTGCCGGGGCAGCACGGCGAAGTCGGTCATCTCGACATTGCGCGCCGCGTAGTCCGGCTCGGCGGAGGCCAGGCCCACCAGCTCCGCCCCGCGCCAGGCGCCCATGAAGACGACGCCCAGCTCCATGGCCCGGCGCAGGTAGGCCGGATCGTGGATGGGAAACGGATAGCTGGCAAAGACCCGGGCGTACAGCGCGGCCATGGCCTCGACGTGCTCCGGGCCGGGGCAGGCCAGGGTCAGCCCCGGGGGCAGCGCGGGTGCGCGGCGCGGCGCGGCGGCCTTGGCCCGCGCGGCGCGCACCACGCTGGCCAGCTCCGCCGGGTCGGCGGGCTCGCGCCGCCGGGGGCAGAGATACTTGCCCAGGAACGCCCCGTCCTCGCGCCCGGCGAAAAACCCGGGCACGACGGCCTCCTGGCGGTAGCCCCGGCGCAGGAAATAGCGCTTCTCGCGCGCGGGCACCTTGGCGAAGACCTTGGTGTAGCCCCGGCGCCGGGCCAAGTCGTCGAGCACGTCCACGATCTGCGGGCAGTCGTCGGGGTCCAGGTGCATCAGGTACACGCGGTTGGACAGCGGCCCATGCTGCACCGTGGAGCCGCCCAGGGCGGTGATGCGGTCGGCGCTAGTGGTCATGGCGCCTCCGCTCCAGGCGCTCGTTGCCCCGGGGGGTCAGGCTGCGCGTGTCGTCCCAGTCGGTAATCAGCTTCTCGATGCCCACGGCGGTCCATTCCTCGGCGTCGTCGGTCTTCAGGCTCAGGTTGCAGGCGTCGCAGCGGCGGTCGCATTCCGTGGCCTGGTAGGCGTCCGGCTCGTCGTAGGTGGTGATCACGCCCTCGTAGTTGCGCAGCACGATCTTGTTCACGCCCCAGGACAGGATGTAGTTGGGCATGACCGGAATCTTGCCTCCTCCGCCCGGGGCGTCGATGACGTAGGTGGGCACGGCAAGGCCGCTGGTGTGCCCGCGCAGGCTCTCCATGATCTCCATGCCCTTGCCCACGGGGGTCCGGAAATGCGTCAGCCCCTCGGAGAGGTCGCACTGGTAGAGGTAATAGGGCCGGACCCGCGCGCGCACCAGCTTGCGCACCAGCTCGCGCATGATGCGCGGGCAGTCGTTGACCCCGGCCAGCAAAACGCTCTGGTTGCCCAGGGGGATGCCCGCGTCGGCCAGCCGCGCCAGGGCCTGGCGCGACGAGCGCGTCAGCTCGCGCGGGTGGTTGAAGTGCGTGTTCAGCCACAGGGGGTGGTGGGTGCGCAGCATGGCCGTCAGGTCGTCGGTGACGCGGCAGGGCAGCACCACGGGCATGCGCGTGCCGATGCGCACCACCTCGACGTGGCCGATGCGCCCCAGCTCGCCCAGAATCCAGTCCAGCCGCTCGTCGGAGAGCATCAGCGGATCGCCGCCGGACAGCAGCACGTCGCGCACCGCCGGGGTGTTGCGGATGTAGGCCAGCCCGGCTTCGAGGTCGCGGCGCGAGGGCACGCCCTCGGCGTCGCCCACCTTGCGTTTGCGCGTGCAGTGGCGGCAGTACATGGAGCACAGGTTGCTGACGTGGAAGAGCACCCGGTCGGGGTAGCGGTGGGTGATGCCCGGGGCGGGGCTGTCGCGGTCCTCGTGCAGCGGGTCGGCCATGTCGTGGGGGCCGATGTCCAGCTCGCGCGGCGAGGGGAAGGCCTGGCGGAACACGGGGTCCCCGGCGTAGTCCGCCCCGTCGATGAGCGAGAGGTAGTACGGCGTGACGGCCATGGGGAAGCGTTCGACGGTGGCGGCCACGCGGGCCTTGTGCGCGGCGTCCAGGCGGATGCCCGCCAGGCGCTCGAAGGTGTCCACGTCGCGCACCGAATGCCTGATATGCCAGCGCCAGTCGGTCCAGTTGCCCTGGTCGGCCCCGGCGCTGATGCGACGGGCGACCTCGCGTTGGTGTGCGTTGAAAACCTGCATGGTCCTCCTGGGGTTGGGGTTGCGGCGGCCTACAGAATCTGGGCGAGGAACTCGCGGGTCCTGGGCTGCTCGGGGTTCTCGAAAATTCGTTCGGGCGGGCCCTGCTCCACCACCACGCCCTGGTCCATGAAGTACACACGGTCGGCCACCTCGCGGGCGAAGCCCATCTCGTGGGTCACGACCATCATGGTCATGCCTTCGGTGGCCAGTTGGCGCATGACGCCCAGCACCTCGCCCACCAGCTCGGGGTCCAGGGCGCTGGTGGGCTCGTCGAAGAGCATGGCGTCGGGCTCCATGGCCAAGGCCCGGGCGATGGCCACGCGCTGCTTCTGCCCGCCCGAGAGCTGGCCGGGATAGGCGTCCACCTTGTCGGCCAGGCCGACCTTGTCCAGGTAGGCCAGCCCGGTTTCGCGGGCCTGGGCCCGGGGCACGCCCTTGACCTGCACCGGCCCCTCCATGACGTTGCCCAGCACCGTCATGTGCGGGAACAGGTTGAAATGCTGGAAGACCATGCCCACCCGGGTGCGCATGCGGTTCAGGGCGCGTTCGTTGTCGGGCAACGGCTTGCCGTGGATGTGCACTGCGCCCTGCTGGAAGTCCTCCAGCTTGTTCACGCAGCGCAAGAGCGTGCTCTTGCCCGAGCCGCTGGCGCCGATGACCACCACCACCTCGGACTGGTCCACCCGCATATCCACCCCGCGCAGGACGTGGTTGTCGCCAAAATACTTGTGCAGGCCGCGAATATCGATCATGGCGCCCTCCTAGGCGTAGCCCCCGGCCTCCAGGCGCCGCTCCACCCTGCGGAAAAGCACCGTGAACAGCCCCGTGTAGAGCAGGTAGAACAGCGCGGCGATGGTCAGCATCTCCATCATCATGAAGTTGCTCGACGCCAGTTGCTGGGACTTGAGCAGCAGCTCGTTGATGGTGATGGTGCTGGCCAGGGACGAATCCTTGAGGGCGATAATGAACTGGTTGCCCAGGGGCGGCACCGCGCGCTTGAGGGCCTGGGGCAGGATGATGCGGCGCATGGCCCGGGCGTGGGTCATGCCCAGGGAGCGCGCGGCCTCCATCTGCCCGCCGGAGATGGAGCGGATGGCCCCGGCGAAGATCACCGCGATGTAGGCCCCGTTGTGCACGCCCAGGGCCAGCACCGCCGAAGGAATCGCCGCCAGCCCCAGCACCCCGCGCAGGCCGTAGTAGATGAACAGCAGCTGGAGCAGCAGCGGCGTGCCGCGAATGACGTAGATATACAGCCGGGCCGGGCCGTTCAGGGCCAGGCGCGGCGACAGGCTGAGGAAGGCCGTGCCCAGCCCCAGGCCCAGGCCCAGGGCGATGCCCAGCACGGTGACCTGCAGGGTCATCCACGCGGCGGGAAGGAAAAAGGGGAAGTAGTGCGTCAGCGCCGAAACGTCGTAGTGCATGGCTGTGCCTCGGGAAGCGGGGCGGCGCGTGCCGCCCCGGTGGAGATGCTAGCGGACGGAAACGTCCACCCCGAGCCACTGCCTGGAGAAGGCCGTGAGCGTGCCGTCCTGGTGCATGGCCGCCAGGGCGGCGCTCACCGCGTCGCGCAGGGCGCCGTCGTCCTTGCGGAAAGCCACGCCGATGTCCTCGCTGCGCAAGGGGCCGCCCAGCAGGCGGATGGCGAACTTGCCGCTGTTCATGGCCCCGATGCCCACCACGCGGTCGGTGATCACGGCGTCCACCACGCCGCTGTTCAGTTCCGTCAGGGTCTGGGTGTCGTCCTTGTAGAGCCGGATTTCCCCCGCGCCCAGGGCCTTGGCATCGCCCTCGAAGGTCGTGCCGGTGACCAGGCCCACCGTGCGGCCCGCCAGCTCGGCGGGGTCTGCGAAGGACACGTCCTCGCGCACCAGGAGCTGGGCCCCGGAGTAGTAGTACGGCACCGAGAAATCCACGACCTTGAGCCGCTCGTCGGTGATGGCCATGCTGCCCAGGATGCCGTCGTAGGCCCCGGCGCGCAGGCCTTCGATGATGCCGCTCCATTCGGTGGTCACAGGCTTGAGGGCCACGCCCAGCCGCTTGGCAACCTCGCGGGCCACGTCCACGTCGAATCCGACCAGCTCGTTGTTTTCGTTGTAGAAGTTGAAGGGAGGATAGCCGCCACTCATGGCGAAGCTGATCTCCCCGGTGGCGCGCACGCGCTCCAGGGCGTTTTCGGGTTCCTTGCCGCACCCGGCCAGCAGCAGGGCCGCAAGGCCCACAGCCAGCAGCGGCAGGACGCAGGATCGTTTGACGATGGTCAGCATGGGCTGCTCCTTGGTTGAGGAAACGCGCCGGGAGACCCGCAGCGACCCGGCCCGGCCAGGGCGGCGCGGGCCCGGGGGCAGGCCGGGTGTCCGAAAGGGGCGCGAAGGGGGACGGTGCGCGGCGTGGCGGCCCGTGCCGCAACGCCTCTCATGCACCAGAATCGAGCAGGGAGACAGGAATTTGAGGACGAACAGAAACGCGGAATCCACCTCTCAATCCTGAACACTCGACGCAAACCTCGTCATTGTATACAGGCATATCGCGGTCAAGTCAAATCAACACCAAGACATGAAAATCGCCACAAATGGACACAACAGAACTCTATTTCATGCGTAAATCAAAATATGAAACGCAAAAAAATTCAAATTTGAAAACTATGAACATACTCTGTGCAGCAAAAGACATACAAGAACATATGCGCCACGGCCATCCACCGCGCCGCCCGGCGCCACGCAGCCCGGGAGTCCGCAACGCTCTGCCTCGCCTCGCCTTGCGCCCGCCCCGGGCCCCCTCCCCGACCCCAGGCCAATGCAGTGGCGCGCCTCAAAAAACAAGGCGAACGCACAAGATGCAGCACGCTTGGTCTTGAATATTCAGCACCCATACCCAGGGACACAACTCCGCAAGCAGGACAGGGGCGGCGCAGTCCATGGCCCCGCAACGTCCGTGCGCAACGCGCAAAAAAGGGAAGGGCGGTGAACCGCCCTTCCCAGTGCATCAAGTCCTGTTGCTGGCCGCGCATCGACGCTGGCCCAGCGCGCCATCGAGCGCCATGCGGAACAAGGAATCAGAACGGCACGTCGTCCATGCCGCTGGCCTCGCTGGGGAAGGCCGGTCCGAGATCCTCGTCAGCGGGCGGGCCCTGGTACTGCTGCCTGCGGTTGCCGCCCTTGGCCGGAGCGGCCTGGCGCGCGGGGGCCTGCTGGGCCTGGGGGGCGTCGTAGCCGCCCTGGGAGGCGCCCTTGGGGTCCAGGAACTGCACGCGCAGGGCCTTGATCTCGGTGGTGTAGCGGTCGGAGCCGTCCTTGTCCTGCCATTTGCGCGTCTGCAGGCTGCCCTCGACGTAGACCAGGCTGCCCTTGTGCAGGTAGTTGGCGCACAGCTCGGCCTGGCGGCTGAACACGGCCACGCGGTGCCATTCGGTCTGCTCCACGCGCTGGCCCTGCTTGTCGGTGTAGCTCTCGTCGGTGGCCACGTTCAGGTTGCAGATGGCCGCGCCGCTCTGGCTGTAGCGCAGCTCGGGGTCACGCCCCAGCCTGCCGATGATCATGACCTTGTTCAGCGATGCCATGTCGTTCTCCAGTTAACGTTTTTCCTTGGGCCTCGATACGACGAAAGGCGCTTCGGGCGCAAGAGGTTCAATGTCGTCCAATGTGGCCTCCAACGTGTCGGACAGGCGGTTGGCCAGGGTCGCATCCCAGGCGGCCAGGGCGCGCTCCAAGTCGTCGGCCAGGGCCTGGGCCCGGGCGGCGCCCTGCTCCAGGGCCTGGCGCACCTCGGGCGGGGCCTCCAGGCGCAGCACGTCGGCCAGGTCGCGGGCCAACTCCAGCACCCCGCGCGCGGGGCCGCCGGGCAGGGCCTGCTCGCCGCGCCAGGCCAGATGCACGAGCCGGGGCCAGTCGCGGGCCACGTCTTCGGGGCGAAAAGTGGTGGCCACGACGCGGATCTGGAGGTTCCTGCCCATGGGCCGCGCTAGGTGCGCTCCTCCCATTCGCTGCGCACGCGGTTGACCACGTCCTGGATCACGGGCAACTGGTCGGGCGGGCACACGCCGATGAGCGGCTGCCCGGCCTCGACGCTGTTGTTGTCCTTGAAGTACACGGCGTAGATCATGCCCTCGGGGCCGCTGTAGTGCAGCGCGGCTTCGCGCTTCATGCGCGAAACGATGAACAGCTCCTGCCCGTCGCGCACGCGCACGGACTGCGGGCCGTAGGCCTTGATCTTGGTGTCCACCTCGGGGAAGAAGTAGTACTTGGCCTGCTCGCGGGCATGGAACAGGTACAGCGTCTTCTTGAGGATCTCCTGGATCACCTCGTCCTTGGTCAGGTAGTGGCGCAGGGTGAAGAGCACCGTGCCCGCCTCGACGAAGCGCCCGGCGTGCTCGGAATAGACCTTCTCCACCTCGCCGCGCATGGGCGCGCGCACGGGTTTTTTGTTGCGCTCGCGCTCCAGGTGGGCCAGCAGCGTGCCGGGGCGCTCGCCCCAGGTGCCCTCGGGCCCGGTGACCTTGGCGCCCGGCTCGGTGATCACATGCTCCACCACGCCCGTATGCGGGGCCGCCACCTCTACCAGCTTGTAGGGGGCGGACTTCATTTCCTCAAGCAAAGCCTTGACATCCATCACAGGGGATTCCGTCCTGTTGTCGTTTTGCGCAGGCCCGGTCGCCTAGCGGTAGTAGAGATTGCGCCCGCCCATGGTCTGCAGGGCCTGGTGCAGGTTGGCGCGCAGCTCGCGGCGGTCCCAGATGCCATGGATATGCCCGCGCGACAGGGCCTGGTGGGCCACATGGTAGTTGGGCGGGATGTCCATGCCGGTGGTCTCCTTGATGACCCCGGGCCCAGCGAAGCCGATATTGGCGCTGCGGATGGCGAACTGGTAGGGCGAGCAGCCCAGGAAGCTGGCCACCGGCCCCGCGTAGGAGTTGGTGTCATAGACCACGATGTACAGCCCGCCCGCCTCGATGTAGCGGCGCACGGCCATGGTGCAGCGCGGCATCTGGATGACGCCGTTGACGCCCTCCTGGATGCGGATGCCCGCCGTGCCGTGGACGTAGGCGATGAAGGGATAGTGCTTCTTGCGCGCGCGCTCGGCGGCGCGGATGAACTTCTCGCCCTCGGCGGCGCCCACGCTGCCGCCCCGGAAGGTGCCCACCAGGGTGGCGCAGATGACGTTCACGTGCTTGATGCGGGCCTCGAAGGTCACGCAGGCGGACTTGAGGTTCGTCTCGGCCTTGGCCTTTTCCAGCTTGGCCGACAGGCCGTCGTAGTCCAGGGGGTTGCCCGACTCCACGCTGCGCGAGAATTCGAAGATGGACCCGTAGTCGAAGACGTTTTGCAGGTACCACTGGTATTCCATGCGGAAATGGTGCCCGCAGGTGGGGCAGACCCCGGCGAAATCGCCGAACAGATCCGGGGCCCAGATGTCCTTGCAGCCGTGGGTTTCCGCGTTGGTACAGGTCAGCACGCGGTCCTCGCGGGCCTGCGGGCTCACGTAGACGCCGGGGGCGTCGCAGGTGCCCTGGTCCCAGCACGACAGCTCGGTCAGGCTCTTGCCGGCCTCCTCGGCGCAGCCCGAGGCGCGATCCAGGGCCAGCACGCGGCGCACCCAGCGCACGGGCACGGCGGCCTTGTCGCGCACCACCTGGATCTCGCTGCCGATCTCCTCCATCATGTGCGTGAACTTCTTCTTGTGCTTGCGGAAGAAGTCGTACTTGAAGAACGAATAGGCCGACCAGCCTGCCTCGCGCGCCAGGCGCTCGACCTTCTTGCGCAGGGGCGAGTTGTCGATGTAGGCGTGGCGGCTCATGCGCCGGAAGCGCTGGTAGCGCCGCCAGGTCAGGCGGTCGCGCGCCCCGGCGGAGAGGCTCCAGCGCACGTAGATGTCTTCGGCGCTGGCGTTGCGCTTGTTGCGCTGGGCCGACAGGGTCATGGCCCGGAAGAACTTCCAGCCGCGCACGTTGAGCACCACCTCGTCCGTGGCGCGGATGATCTCGGAGCGCAGCACCTTGAAGAAGTCGAAATGCTCGGGGCGTGCGCCCAGCGGCGGCTCCTGGATCACGCGGTCCACGTAGCCCATGGCGCGGTTGTCGTCGGCGGTCATCTTCAGGCGCCGGGCGCAGGTCTCGATGAGCTCGGCGCTGGCGCGCTGGCCGTCGCGCAGGCGGCCCTCGATGGCCGCCGCGCCCTCGGGGCTGATCACCGAGTAGTAGCCGTGGGAGAGCATAAGCCGCACGTCCGCCAGGCCGATGGCCTCGGCCCCGCCCGAGCCGCCCTCGGAGAACACGGCGATGACCGGCACCTTGAGCCCGGCCATTTCGTAGAGGTTGCGCGCGATCTGCTGCGCGGCACCCGGGTAGTCCTCGATGGGGTAGGACCCGGGGGTGAAGACGTAGGTGTGGATGGGGATGTTCTCGGTCTCGGCCACCTGCATGTAGTGCTGGGCCTTGGCGTTGCCCCAGGGCTTGACCGAGCCGCCGTTGCGGAACTCCTCGCCGTGGCCCTTCTCCTGGCCGATGACCATCACCGGCTGGTTGTAGACCTTGCCACCCACGCGGCGGGCGATATAGGCCCGGGCGATGAGCATGCTCGGGTCGATGTTGTACTCGCCCTCGCCGCCGATCTCGGTGTAGTTGTCGTAGACGTTTTCCAGGATATCCTTGAGGCAGATGCGCTGGGGATGGCGCACGATGCGCACCTTGTCCATGGGCGTCAGGTCGCGCTCGAGCTTCTTCTCCAGGAAGACGTAGAGGTCTTCCAGGGCTTCGAGCTGGCGGCCGGCCTCCTGGGCCGACATGTCGGCGCCGTTGGCCGCAAAGTCCGCGAGCTTGGATTGCAGCAGCTCGATGTTGGCGTTTTCCTTCTCGGCGAAGATGTCCTTGATATAATTGAGCCGTTCCGTGAGGCTCAGGATGCGCTTTTCGATGTCCATGGCTGTCCGGGGGATGGCCGACGCGGCGGTGCGCCCCGCGCGAGGATTCGGGCGGGGCGGGCTGGCGCCGGGGGTTGAGGCGCGGCGCGCCTAGAAAACCAGCAGGTTCTCCGTCTTGTGACGCAGAAATTCCACGTTGGACTTGAGCTCCACGCCTGTGGAATCTGTACCGTCCAACACCAGCTTGTCAAGGAACTCAAGGCCGCGCGCCTTGGCCTCGGCCAGGTCCTTGCCCCAGATGATGGCCAGGGCCAGGTTGGGGTCGAAGTCCGTGGGAATCTGGTAGGGCTCGTCGGTGGGCACCTGGGTGTACACCGACAGCCAGGGCGCGGGCTCCCAGGCGAAGGTGTCGATGCGCCCGGCCCAGGGGGTGAACTTGTTGTCGGGGTCCTCGGCGATGAGGCGGTACTCGATGCCCACGCCCTCGAAGGTGATGTCCTTCTGGGTGTAGCCGGGGCGCTCGCCCAGGGCGCAGCGAATCTGCTCGGCGATGAGGTCCACCCCGCCCTTGCCCGCAATGCGCGAGATGACGGCGGACACGCCGTTCTCCACCTGGATGCGCGTGTTGACCTCCATGAGGAACGGCTCGCCCTTGGGGGTCACGATCCATTCCCAGGTGCCCACGCTGTCGTAGCCCGCCTCGCGGGCGATGGCCAGGCTGTGGTCCTTGATGGCCTCGAGCACCCCGGCGGCGTCGAAGCCGTAGCGCACCTCGGCGGGGGCGAACCCCGGGGCGACCTCGATGCGCTTCTGGCGGCCCGTGGACTGCACGGAGCAGTTGCGGGTGCCAAAGTGCAGGGGCTCGCCGCCGTGGCGGTCGCCCAGCACCTGGACCTCCAGGTGGTTGAAGTCGAAGATGCGCTGCTCCACGAGCACGCCCTCGTCGCCGAACTGGCGCTTGGCGTAGTTGCGGATGCGCCGGTAGGTCATGCGGAAGGAATCGATGTCGTGGATTTCCTCGATGCCCATGCCGCCGCCGCCCGCCGAGGCCTTGAGCAGCACCACGGGCCGGGCCACGCCCTGCTCCTGCTGGAAGCTGAACAAATTGGCCGCGATCTCCTCGGCCTCGGGCTCGTCGTAGAGCGGGCGGTCGGACCCCGGCACCGTGGGCACGCCCAGCCCGCGGGCCAGGCGCTTGGTATTGATCTTGTCGCCCAGCTCGCGGATCACGCGCCAGGAGGGGCCGATCCACGTCAGGGAACGCATGCGCTCGGTGACGCGCCGGGCGAAACGGAAGTCCTCGGCGAAGAATCCGTAGCCGGGGTGGATTGCCGTTGCGCCCGCATCGTCTGCTACCGCAAGTAATTCATTGGCGTCCTGATAGGACGAAATCCTGTACAAAGAACCCGGGCCGCCCTTTTCCCGGGCCAGGCGCACATGCCCGGAGTGGGCATCGGCGGCGGTATGGACACAAACAAAATCCAGGCCCAATTTGATACAGGCCTGGGCTATCCTCATGGCGATCTCGCCCCTGTTGGCTACCAGTACTTTTCCTTTGGTGGGCACGTTCCTTGTCCTGGTTGGATCATTGGCTCTGCTGCTTCTTGCGCAGGGCGATCATGCGCTTTTGGACCTCGAGGACGAGCTTGTCGAGCTTGACCTCCTGGCGGCGTTCCAGGGCTTCGAAATTGCAGCCCACAAGGCCGTTGTCCAGGATGCGCATGACCTTGGCGCGCAGCTTGGGGATGAACACCTTCTTGTTGATGAGCAGGTCGAACTCGAGCTGGGCTCCCGGCGCGTAGGGCGCGCCCCCCGGGGCCTTGAAGGCCAGGCCCATGGCGGACACGTCCATGACCTCGCAGGTCGCGCCGCGCTCGGGGATGAAGACCCCAAGTCCGGGAATCTTGGCGCGGAAGGCCCGGCGCTGGGCGCCCTGCTCGTCGCCGGCGATGGAAAAGGACAATTCCTCGGAAGACATGGCGACTCCTGCTACTTGCTCACCTGCTTTTCGAGCACGATCTCGACGCGGCGGTTGCGGGTGCGGTTCTCCTCCGTGTTGTTGGGGAACAGGGGCTCCATGTCGGCCAGCCCCGTTGCTGTCAGCCGCTTTTGGTCGATACCGAGCTGCATTAAATAGCGCAAAACATACACGGCCCGCAAGGACGAAATTTCCCAGTTATCCTTGAAGCGTGAGCGCGGGCTGGGGGGCACGTCGTCGGTGAAGCCCTTGATGTTGATCTGCTGGTCGTTGGCCTTGACCAGGAAATCCTTGAGCTGGCGCAGGACCTCCTGGCCGCGCTCGTTCAGCTCCACCTCGCCGCTGGCGAACAGCACGTCGCCGGGCAGGCGCAGGGTGATCTTGCCCTCTTCGAGCACGGCGCCGACCACGCCCTCCACGCCCTTGCGGGTGATGAAGGTGCGCACGTCGGAAAAGACCTTGCGCTGGGCCTCGATGAGCTGCTTTTGCAGCATCACCGTGTCCAGGATGGCGGCCTCCTCGCTCTTGACGCGGGCGGTCATGAGCTGGTCGTCCTTCTTGCCCAGGGCCAGCTTCACGGACAGGAACGAGTCCGTGAACTTCTTGGGGTCCAGGGTGGACATGGAATAGAGCAGGATGAAGAACACCAGCAGCAGGGTGACCAGATCCGCGAACGTCAGGATCCATTCGTTCCTTTCGGGCTCCAGCTCCTCGGTGCCGAGGACGGATTCCCACTTGTCATCGGCCACTGCTCTTGCGCTCCTTGGGCGGCTCGAACGAGGACAGCTTCTCGTACACCAGCCGCGGGTTGTTGTTCTCCAGGATGGACTTGGCGCCCTCGAAGATGATCTGCAGGTGCAGCTCCTCCTGGCTGGTGCGCGCGCGCATCTTGCCCGCGAAGGGCAAGAAGATCAGGTTGGCCATGATGGTGCCGTAGAAGGTGGTCAGGATGGCCACGGCCATGGCCGGGCCCAGGGAGGTCGGGTCCGAAAGGTTGGAGAGCATCTGCACCAGGCCGATGAGGGTGCCGATCATCCCGAAGGCCGGGGCGTAGCCCGCCAGCTTCTGGAACACCTCGATGGAGATGTTGTGGCGGCGCTTCATGGTGCCGATTTCGATGGTCAGGGTGTCGCGGATGAGCATGGGGTCGGCGTTGTCGGCGATGAGCTGGCAGGCCTTCTTGAGGATGGGGTTCTCAGTCTGGATGTTCTCCAGGGCGATGAGGCCCTCGCGGCGGCTGATCTCGGCGATGCGCACCATGATGTTGACCACGTCCTCGACCTTGCCCTTCTTCTTGGCGAACATGGACAAGGCGCCCATGTGCGAGTCGATGACGTCCTTCAGGGGGAAGGTCACGCAGATGGCCGCGAAGGTTCCACCCACGACGATGAGCAGGCCCGGCCCGTTGTAGAACAGGCTGAGGTCCCCGCCCATGGCCATGGCCCCGATGACGAGCACGAAGCCGAGTATGGAACCAAGTAGGGTGACGATATCCATGCGTGATGCTCCGCTAGTGTTGCTCCGGCGTTGACACACAGGTGGAATGCGTCAACACTCTCCCCCGGATGGCCGCCGGGGCCGACCAGTTCCGCCAACCCCGTCCCGAAGACTCATACAATTATGCAAAACATCGAAAAAGTCCAGAAAGCTGCGGACTTCATCCGCGCGGGCCTGCCCGCGCCCCATGCGGCGCGCATCGCGGTCGTCCTGGGCACGGGCCTTGGCGCCTGGGCCGACGGCCTGGCCGAGGTGGCCTCCTTCGACTACGCGGCCATCCCTGGCTTCCCGTGCTCCACCGTGCAGAGCCACGCCGGAAAGTTGACGGCGGCCCTGGTGGGCGAGGTGCCCGTGTGGGTCCAGCGCGGGCGCTTCCACCTCTACGAGGGCTGGTCGCCCGCCGAGGTCTGCATGGGCGTGCGCACCCTGGCCGCCCTGGGCGTCTCGCGGCTGATCATCACCAACGCCGCAGGCGCCCTGAACCCCCAGTTCGACGCGGGCGGGCTGATGCTCATCACCGACCACATCAACTTCACCGGGGCCAACCCGCTCATCGGGCCCAACCAGGACGCCTGGGGCGAGCGCTTCCCGGACATGAGCCGCATCTACGACGCCGGGCTGCGCGATCTGGCCCTGGAGCGGGCCCGCGAGCTGGGCATTCGCCTGGAGCGTGGTGTCTATATCGGCGTAAGCGGGCCAAATCTTGAGAGCCCGGCGGAAACCCGCGCCTTCCGGCTGCTGGGGGCCGACGCCGTGGGCATGTCCACCGTGCTGGAGGTCATCGCCGCGCGGCATATGGGCCTTGCGGTGCTGGGCATCTCGTGCCTGACCAACAAGAACCTGCCCGACTGCATGGGCGAGACCTCCCTGGCGGACGTCATCGCCCAGGCCGAGGCCGCCGCCGGGCGCCTGTCGCGCCTGCTGGGCGCCGTCATCGCCTCGGCCTGACCCGGCCCGCGCCCGGGGCTGGCCGCCGCCCCGGGCCGCGCCCGGCCTCAGGCCTGGGAGTTAGGGTACGGCGCCACCACGTCGTCCATGTCCATCTGTTTGGCGCGGAAGCCGTCGGCCTCGATCACGTAGCGGGTGAGCAGGTTCTCGTCGTGGTCGATGATGTCCAGGCCGCTCTCGTGCCCGTCGGCCATGGCCTCCATGACCCGCAGCACCACGTCCTCCACCTGCTCGTACTCGCCGTCGTGCTCGATGGTCACGGTGCCGTCCGCGTAGCTGACCTCGTCGAAATCGAGCACTTCCTCCAGGCGTTCGAAGGCCTGGGGCGAGATGCCGTTGAACGTGCCGAAAATCTTCACACCCTTGCGCATGGCCTCTTCTCGCAGACAGGTTCCCGGGGCGCCCCGGGGTTCGGGTTCCTGCCCTTTACCTAATTCCCCGGTTTTTGAAAGTCGAGGGAAAAGCGGACCCTTGACGCCGCAGGCCCCGCCGCCGCGCCCCCCGGGGCAACGATTCCTGACAAATCTTTGGTTTACGGCATGTTGCCCCGTTGGCAAGGTGTTTGCTTGAAGGAGGGCGATCCGCGCGGCCAGTGCCAGCGGTTCGACACCTCGCATCCCGCAAGCCCAGTTTCCAAGGAGGACCACCATGCTCTCGCTGCTCAAACGCCCCGAGCCCGAAGGCGCCCAGAGACAGAAGATCGACAGCGCCAAGGACCTGTTCACCTCCGGCCAGTTCCAGGTCGTGACCACCGGGGACATGCCGGGCAAGGCCGTGCGCCGCATCATCGGGCTCGCCGCCTTCCGGGCCTATGACATGGAGCAGGCCTTCTACGGCATGATCACCCGCGCCCTGACCAACGGGGCCAACGCCATCGTCGGCTACCAGGAAAACGTGGCCTTTCATCCCGACGGCAGCAAGTACATCTCCTGCTACGGCACCGCCGTGCGCGTGGTGGACGCCAAGTAGCGCCAAAGCCCCTCGCCGAACGCAAACGGGGTGCGGCCTTGCGGTCGCACCCCGTTTTTTTGCATGGCGTGGGCGGGGCCCTAGAGCCCGGCCTTGCGCTCGAGCAGCAGCTCGTAGGCCTTGAGCCCCGCGTAGGAGGTCAGGTCGCGCCCGTCGAGCACCGTCTGGTCGAGGATGATGCCGTCGATGGTGCGCCCGGCGCTGACAAAGCGCGTGAGGTGCATCAGGAAGGAGGCCTCGGCGAAGCGCTCCGAGCCCAGGGTGAAGTCCAGGGCGTCCACCTGGAACCTGCCGCTGCCCAGGTAGTTCACGCGGTGCGCCCGGGCCGTCTCGTTCAGCCAGGCGCGGAAGTCGGCCAGGGTCAGGTCCTGCGCCGCCTTGCGCACCGCAGTCTCGCTCACGCCCAGGCGCGTGACGCGCACGACGATGTAGCTCATGTCGCGGCCATCGGGCAGCAGGAACATGCGTTTGTCCAGGTCGGCCATGGGGTCGGCCTGGACGGCAGGGGCGGATGAGGCCGCAGGGGCGGCCTTCTGCGCCCCGGCTCCTGTGGTCTGGCAGCCCGCCAGGGCCAGCCCCGCGACAAGCAGCAGGGCCAGCAGCGCCCCGCCCAGGGTAAACCGTGCCATCGTCCGCCTCCGGTATGCGTCAGGGTTGCGGGCCGGGGCGGCGCCCCGGTCCGCGCATTGGATACACCGGGGCGCGGCGTTTGCCAAGCCCGGCCCGCAGGGCCGTGCGGCCCGGGGCCCGGGCGCCCTGGCCCTCAGGCCCCCACGGCCAGCGGCGCGCTCCCCGGCCCGCCCTCGCGCCCCCCGGCGTACAGCGCCCTGCCGAGCAGGGCCCCGGCGGCGTGCGCGTCCACCGCGCGGGCGTAGAGCCAGCCCTGGGCGCGGTCGCAGCCCAGGGCCCGCAGGGCTTCGGCCTGCCCGGGCGTCTCCACGCCCTCGGCCACCACGTCCATGCCGAAGGTGCGCCCCAGGCCGATGATGGCCCGCACGGTGCCGCCATGGACCGGGCTGTCCACCATGCGCGCGATGAAGGAGCGGTCGATCTTGATGGTGTCGAAGGGGAAGCGGTGCAGGTTGGACAGCGACGAGTAGCCCGTGCCGAAATCGTCCATGACCAGGGACGCGCCCATGGCCCGCACGGTGCCGATGGCCTGCTCCACCTCGCTGGAGGGGTCCAGCAGCAGCGATTCGGTGATCTCGATCTTGAGGCGGCTGGCCGGGGCGCCGCTGGCACGCACGATGGCTTCGAAGTCCCTGGCCGCGTCGTGGCGCATGAAGAAGCGCGGCGACAGGTTGACGCTCACCGTGGCCTGGCCGGGCAGCCCGGCCCCGGCCCAGGCGCGCAGCTGGCGGCAGGCCTCGCCCAGCACCCAGCGGTCGATGTCCATGATCAGCCCGGCCTCCTCGGCCAGGGGGATGAACTCCCCCGGGGGCAGCAGACCGCGCTCGGGGTGCTGCCAGCGGATGAGCGCCTCCACCCCGGACACCGCCGCGCTCTCCAGGTCCACTATGGGCTGGTAGTGCAGGATCAGCTCGTCGCGCGCCAGGGCCCGGCGCAGCTCGGCCTCGCACTCCAGCAGGCGCAGCGCGTGGCGGTGCATGCCGTCGTCGAACAGGGCGTAGCCCGCCTTGCCTGCGGCCTTGGAGCGGTACATGGCCGTCTCGGCGTCGCGCATGATGTCCTCGGCGCTTTGGTAGCGGCCCGCGCCCAGCACCACGCCGATGCTCACGCTGCTGAAGAACTCGCGGTCGCCGAAGCGCACCGGCTCGCCCAGGGTTTCGCGGATGCGCTCGATGACGCCCCTGACCTCGCGCAGCTCCCAGGCGTCGGGCAGCAGCACGGTGAACTCGTCGCCGCCAAAGCGCGCCAGGGTGTCCACGTCGCGCAGGCAGGAGCGGATGCGCGCCGCCGCGCAGTTCAGGAACTCGTCCCCCGCGCGGTGGCCCAGGCTGTCGTTGACCAGCTTGAAGCGGTCGAAGTCCAGGAAGAGCACGGAAAAATCGTAGTCGTCGTGGCGCCGGGCCAGGCGGTGGGCGCTTTGCAGCCGCTCCATGAACAGCGTGCGGTTGGGCAGGCCGGTCAGGGCGTCGTGCAGGGCGGCGTGGCGCAGGCGGACCTCGGCCCGGCGCACGGCGGAGCGGTCCTCCAGGGCGGCCACAACGCACAGGGGCCGGCCCTGCCCGTCGCGCAGCACGGCCCCGCTGCGGCGCACGGTGAGCGCCTCGCCGTCCGGCGCGGGCAGGTCTTCCTCCACGACGAACTCGTCGCGCAGGCCCTGGGCGCATTCGCGCAGCAGCTCCGGCAGGTGGGCCGCGCCGCCGCCGTTGCCGTTGCCGGAGCACAGGCAGCGCCCCCGCCAGCAGTCGTCGTCCCCCAGGCCCAGCAGGCTGCGGGCCGCAGGGTTGCACTCCAAAAGCCGCCCGCCCATGTCCAGCACCTGCAACGGCGTGCCCAGGCGCTCCATGAGGGGCCACAACTCTCGAACCGGATCGTGCGCCAGATGCGAATTGACCTTGCCCATCGCCACTCCTTTGGCCGGGGTTCACCAGGGCCGGAGCCATAAATATTGAAAATGAAAATCAGTGTCAACACAAGGCGGCGGGATTTATTGACGCAGGCCAGGAACTTGCGCGCGGGGCGGGGCGTCCGGGCAGGCCCGGGCCGACGGTACGAACGCGCAGCCCGCTCCAGGTCCGTGGACGCCCGGACCCGCCCGGGCCCGGCCAGGGCAGGGGTCGAGGCACGGGCAAAGGCTCGGGGCGCAGAACGCCGAGCCCCGTCTCCAGCGCTGCCCAGGCCCATACCCTGGTCACGCCCGGGCATGGCCAGAGCGCCGGGCGTCATCCTGGGCTGCGGCGCGCGGAACCCAGAGCTCTGCCGAGGCCCTGCCTGCCCGGCCCGGTCAGGGCCTGCCGCCACGGCCCCACCCCGCTCCGCCGGAATCCCACGCCCAAAAAACAACAGGTCCCCGCACCCTTTTCGGATGCGGGAACCTGTTGCCAGAGGGGTGTAGAGGCACAACCGCAATGTGCTGGGCCTAGAAGGAATACAAAAGAAAGCCAAAGAAACTATCCCACATGTTGTCCTGCCTAACGCCTCTGCGCTTTGGACAGTCTCCGTTCGCTATCAGGTGTCCGCTGAGTGAGAAGCGTCTTCATCCTTCTTTGGAGTGATCATTTTCCCATACCCATCAGGAACAATTGGCCTTGCAGAAGCAATGATGTTCTGATTATCAAAGGCCTGGGGTCGAACCCGCTCATGATGTTTGGCCGCTTCTATGTTCAATCTGCTGCGAATTCTCTGCAAGCTCAATACACCAGGAATCAATGATAATGCACGGATGGCTACATACCACACCATGAAGGCAATCGCACCACTTAACCAAGGGGCGGATAAAGAACGCAAAGAGTCTGCTGCCAAGACTTCCTTATCGTGGGGGGCGACGGCTACGCCTAGGACGAGCACCAAGACTGACACGAAGGCTATCCCGAGCAACGCAAGCCATAGCTTTTGCTGAATCTCGAGAGCGGTCCCAAGTTTCTTCGCCTCGGCAGGTGACACGAAGTCGGGCTGGGTAAATCCGGCGGTAATCGGTATCACCTGAACCAGCGCGGCCACGAGTAGTCCAAGAAAGGCGAAGAGCCCATTGGCCATGCCTTCCCAAACTGAAAGGTTCACCCAGCGGTGGGCGGCAATGCCTACCGCAACCGCTGATACCAGTTGAAAAATATGCTTAAGTCTGCTGTCCACGTTGCACGCCGTCTGTTATTTTCCCATTGGAGACAAAAACATTATAGGCTTCGAGCATCGATCGCAAGACATCTTCTGGTTGGAGCAGGCTGGTTGGCCTTTTGGCTTCCCCTTCACCGTGGGTAACAAAAAGGACACTCGCAGGATGTTGTAAACGCACCGTTCCATCTGGAGCCTGCCGTCCATCTTTGCCACGAACCTGCAGTTGGCTATCAGGGAGATTCCTCAATCCAACTTCCAGATCCTTCAGTATGGCACGGCTCATTTTCCGCTTTTTTGTTTTATATCCGATGTGAACTTCCACTGAAAGTGAGCCATCTTCAGGTAATTTTTGCATTATTTTTTCAACATCGGCCTCATTATCAATCAGGGCAACAAGAACTTTTCGGGCCTTGAGCCAGCCAGCTAGCAACGTTTGGCTCAACCCCCCCGACTCTTCAACCACGGTCTCTGTTGGAAGCGACTCCGGTCCAGCCTGCCGCGTGACCGTTCCTCCGACGATGACTTCCCTAATGTCCTCGAGATCACCTCCTACCGCCTGTGCGTCGAACTTGCTGGCAAAGACGACCTTGACCCCTTTAGGCAGGACGCCCGTTTTATCTGCCAATAGCCACGAAAAATATTCTTCCGCAGCTTCGGTCCGAAGAGACTGACTTTGCAGGAGAAATACATGGTCATTTTTGACCATCCAGTACATCAGCGAGTGGATCAGTTCACCATTCTCCGGCTTCGGCAATTGTTGGACATCCGCCATAGGAGCGTCTTCTTTGCTGTCATCGAAGAGTGCTTGAGTTTGGTCTTTCGTAAAGTGTGTGATGTCCCCAAAAAGGTAGTCTTTTTCGACCGCCAAAGCGTTGATAAAAAGGCTATCTTCATCTCGCCTCAACATCCTGAGCCGGTACCTCTCTTTGAGCTTCGCGGGAGAACCTTGAGGCTGGTGCTCAGCGGCCTGCCTAACGAGTTCTTCAAAGCTCTTCCTTGGCGGATTCGTGTCCCATGTGAAACGACGGTAGTGGACGGTCACAGGCTTGCGCCACATGCAGCAGAACCTCCAAGGGATTTAGACAATGCGGTTGAAAGTCATTGATCAATAAAGCTCTATGTGTCATGACGCATCCGTTGTCAAGGGGCGTGGATAGGCCCTCGGCGTATAGATTTCGGCGAAGTCACTGCGCGGTCACGCCGCTTGGCCGCCCACGGCACCACCCCGCTCCGCCGGAGTCCCACGGCCAAAAACAACAGGTTCCCGCACCCATTTCGGATGCGGGAACCTGTTGTTCAATGGTACCGGGGGCGGGAATCGAACCCGCACATTGTCGCCAATGCCAGATTTTGAGTCTGGTGCGTCTACCAGTTCCGCCACCCCGGCCAGTGCCCGGTTTTCCTATGGCATCGCCCGGGCGGCGTCAAGGGGTATCGGGCGCGGCGGCCTCGGGGCCGGGCCTGCGGGGCATGACCAGGAAGGAGCCCGAGGCGCGGGCCAGCAGGCGGCCATCGCTGTCGGTGACGCTGGCCTCGGCGAAGACGATGGTCCGCCCCCGGCGGACGACCACGGCCCGGGCCCGCAGCGCCGCGCCGGGCCGCGCGGGCGACAAAAAGCGCACCGAGCACTCCACCGTGGCCGTAATCAGCCCCTCGGCCAGCCCGCCGATGACCGCGTGGGCCATGGCCTCGTCGGCCAGGGTCGCCAGCACGCCCCCGGCCACCACGCCCCCGCCCTGCACCAGCCCCGCGTTGGGCGGCAGGCGCAGGGTCGCCTCGCCGTCGGTGACGTGCTCCACCTCCACCCCCAGGGTGGCGAACAGCGGGTTCACCGTCTGCCCAGGCTGCTGCAACGCGTCGAGATAGCTGCGCATCGTTTCCTCCTTTGGCCCGCTCTCCCCTGGGGCCACCATGCCCGCGAACCGCCCCGGGCGCAACCCCGCGCGCCCGCGGTGCTGTTCGTGGACCACGCGGCTTCGTGCATCCGCAACCCCGCGCGCCCGCGCCCCGCCGTGGGGCAGCTCCAGGCTTTTGCGCCGGGTGGCGCAACCCCGCGCGCCCGCGCGCCCGCGCCGCCCACCCGGGGCTTGTGTTTCGCGGCGCCATGGCCTAACAGCGTCCCGATGCTGCCTGTGGGAACCATCGTCAACGTGCTGGCCGTGCTGGTCGGCGGGGCCGCCGGGCTGCTGGCGGGCAACCGGCTGCCCGAGCGCTTACGGCTGGTGGTCTTCCAGGGGCTGGGGCTGTGCACCCTGGCCATCGGCGTGACAATGATCCTCAAGATGCACAACCCGCTGGTGGTCATCTTCAGCGTGGTCATGGGCGCGGTGGCGGGCGAGCTGCTCGGGCTGGAGCGGCGCTTCGAGGCCCTGTCGGAACGGCTCAAGGCGCGGCTCAAATCGGACAACGAGCTGTTCACCGACGGGCTGGTCACGGCCTTCCTGATCTTCTGCGTGGGCTCCATGACCATCCTGGGCGCCTTCGACGAAGGCCTGCGCGGCGATCCCACGCTGCTGTTCACCAAATCCATGCTCGACGGCTTCGCGGCCATCGCCCTGGCGGCGACCTACGGGCTGGGCGTGCTGTTCTCCGTGGTCCCGCTGTTCCTGTACCAGTATGGCCTGACGCTGTTCGCCGGGCTGCTCCAGCACCTGTTCACCGAGGCCATGATCGCCCAGCTCACGGCCACGGGCGGGGTGCTCATCCTGGGCATCGGGCTGAACCTGCTCAACATCAAGCGCATCCCGCTGACCAACTTCCTGCCCGCCTTGCCCCTGTGCGTGCTGCTGTCATTCTGGTTCTAGCCTTCCCCCACAGGCCTCCCCGTCCCTTGCGGGGCACCCTGCGCACAGGGGTGCCCGCTTTGTAAAAACATAACCTTGCGCACCCCCCTGTACGCATGCAAAACATATTAACGATATAGCAAAGCCGACATACCGTATCAGCGAACGAAACACCATCAGCATGCGGCGTCTCGTCACGGTTACTGCGGCGAAACTGGCTTTACGGGCTGCGCGACGCTTGCCTCCCACTCCACCCTTTGGCATGCTCCGCTAACACCACACCGCTTTGCGGAGGCGATGCGCCGCGCCCAGGCCTCCCCCCGCAGCCCAAGGAGGCCCCCGATGCCAGACCCCAGTGCCGGGACGGTTCTCACGCCGGACGTCCTGACCCAAATCATCGACACCCAGACCGCCATCGTGAAGCTGGGGCAGGATCTGGGCGCCGTCATGCACCTAATGGCCGAGCGGCTGCCCCTGCTGACCGGAGCCGGCGGCGCCATCGTCGAACTGGCCGAGGGCGAGGAGATGGTCTACCGCGCGGTGTCGGGCATCGCCCAGTCCAACCTGGGGCTGCGCCTGCGCCGCCAGGGCAGCCTCTCGGGCCTGTGCGTCGCAACCGCCGACATCCTGACCTGCCACGACAGCGAGCAGGACCAGCGCGTGGACCGCGACGCCTGCCGCAAGGTCGGGCTGCGGTCCATGGTCGTGGCTCCGCTGCTGCACGCCGAGACAGTGGTGGGCGTGCTGAAGATTCTCTCGCCCGAGGCGAACCACTTCAACGAGCTGCATATCGAAATCCTTTCCCGCATGTCCGAGCTCGTGGCGGCAGCAATGTTCTATGCGGCGCGCCACGAGCGCGACGAGCTCTACCACCTGGCAACCCACGACAGCATGACGGGGCTAGCCAACCGGGCCCTGTTCTACGACCGGCTGCGCCAGGCCATGACCATGGCCAACCGCAACGCGTCGTGCCTGGGCGTCATGATCCTCGACATGGACGGCCTGAAGGCCATCAACGACACCCACGGCCACCGCGCGGGCGACGCCGCCATCAGCGAGCTGGCCGAGCGACTGCACGCCGTGTCGCGCCAGTCGGACACCGTGGCCCGCCTGGGCGGCGACGAGTTCGGCGTGGTGCTGCCCGAGGTCCAAAGCCTGGACAACGCCCGCAAGCACGCCGAGCGAGTGGAAAGCGCCGTCTGTCGCCCGTTCAGCTTCGAGTCCACGCCCCTGGAGCTCGGGGCCAGCATCGGCGTGGCCTTGTTCCCCACCGACGGCACGAACGTGGAAGGCCTGCTGGAGAAGGCCGACCAGGCCATGTACCGCGTCAAGCGCACCCGCAAGAGCCGCGACGGCGGCCCCCGGAGCACGGGCGAACAGTAGCCCGCCCCGGCAGGCTCGCGCGGCCATGAAAAAGCCCCCGCTTTCCACGAAGGCGGGGGCTTTTGCCTGCCGCACGGGCGGGCGTTCTGGGCGCACCGGGCGCTACAGGGCCTGGCCCAGCAGCTCGCCGAACTCGCGACAGCCGACCACCGTGGCGCCCTCGATCTGCCCGGCCAGGTCCACGGTGACGCGGCGGCGGGAGATGACGGTATTGACGGCGGCGTGGATCAGCGCGGCGGCCTCGGGCATCCCGGCGTGCTCCAGGAGCATGGCCCCGGAGAGGATCAGGCTGCCGGGGTTGGCCTTGTCCTGCCCGGCGATGGTCGGCGCCGTGCCGTGGGTCGGCTCGAAGAAGGCCAGCTCGTCGGACATGTTCACGCCCGGGGCCAGCCCCAGGCCGCCGACCTGGGCCGCCAGGGCGTCGGAGATGTAGTCGCCGTTCAGGTTGGTGGTGGCGATGACGCTGTAGTCGCGCGGGTACATCAGCACGTTCTGGAACATGGCGTCGGCGATGCGGTCCTTGATGACCACGGGCTTGGCGCCCCCGGCCTTGGCCTCGTCCTCGGTCATCACGCTGGCGGCGAACTCCGCGGCGGCCACCTCGTAGCCCCAGGCCCGGAAGGCGCCCTCGGTGTGCTTCATGATGTTGCCCTTGTGCGAGAGGGTCACGCTGGGCTTGCCGTGGTCCAGGGCGAAGCGCAGGGCCTTGCGCACCAGACGCTTGGAGCCCTTGGCCGTCATGGGCTTCACGCCCACGCCCGCCAGTTCGTCCACCTGGGCGCCCAGCTCGTCGCGCAGAAAGGCGATGAGCTTTCTGGCCTCGGGGGTTCCGGCGGCGTATTCGATGCCCGCGTACACGTCCTCGGTGTTCTCGCGGAAGACGACCATGTCCACGTCCTGCGGGCGCTTGACGGGCGACTCCACGCCCTCGAAATAGCGGATGGGCCGGATGCAGGCGTAGAGGTCCAGCACCTGGCGCAGGGTCACGTTCAGGCTGCGGAAGCCCTTGCCCACCGGGGTGGTCAGCGGGCCCTTCATGGCCAGGGTGGCGCCGCGCAGGGCGGCCATGGTCTCGTCGGGCAGGTGGCTGCCGGTCTCGCGGTAGGCCTTCTCGCCCGCCAGCAGCTCGACCCACTCCAGGGCGCGCGCCCCGCCGTAGGCCTTCTCCACTGCGGCGTCCAACACGGGCCGCCCGGCGGCCCAGACTTCGGGGCCGATGCCGTCCCCCTCGATATAATAGACCTTGGTGCTCATGGACCCTCCGAAAAATCGATTTTGGCAACAGGTGGTCGTGTGCCATACCGAAAAGGGCCCGCTTTGTCCATTGGCGCACAAGCCGCGCCCCCGCAGGGGCTGGGCGCCGGGGGCCAGGGCGACGCTGCGGGCGCGGACAGCAGGCCGGGGCCGCCATTCGCGGCCAGCCCGCGCCGCAGCGGCTGCGCGGGCCAGAAGGGCGGCCCGGGTGCGGCCCGGGAAATGCGAACACGCGGCAAAGGGTGGCAGAACTCGCGGTGGCCCGGGCCGCCAGGGGCGGGGCGGCCCGGGCCGGGCGTTGCGCGGCGGGCCTCAGGGCGGGGCCTGCATCGAGGGAGGAAAACCCGGCGGTTACTGCCCGGCGGCGGCGGCCAGGGGCGCGGGCAGCGGCTCCGCCCGGGGGGCGGCGGGCGGCGCCCCGAGCGGGCAGGCGGCCTTGGCCTCGGCTCCGGGGGCCCCGGCCACGCCGCCGCGCCGGTCGCGCACGTAGGAGTTGCCGTCGATGCTCTTGGCGTACTTCTTGACCTCGGCGGCGCGGTGGCCCAGGGCCGAGAGGTCGCACACGCCCATGCAGTCCACGATGGCCAGGGACACGGAAATGAGCGGGAAGCGGCGCGTCTCGCCCTCGCGGCCCTTGCATTCGATCCAGCCGCGCTCGCGGTCGCTGGGCATGTAGCAGCGGCGGATGAGCCGCCCGAAGCAGCGCACGATGGCCTTGCAGATGCGCTCGGCGCGGTCCTGCTCGCACATGATGACCATGTCGTCGCCGCCGATGTGGCCCACGAAGTCGCGCTGCACGCCGCCATGGCGCCGCGCGGCCCAGTCCATGATCCGCGCCAGCATCAGGATCACCTGGTCGCCGTTCTTGAAGCCGTAGGTGTCGTTGTAGACCTTGAAGTTGTCCAGGTCGGCGTAGATGACGGCGAACGGCGTGCCCGTGTTGCAGCGCCGCTCCAGCTCCAGCTCGATGGCCACGTTACCCGGCAGGCCCGAGAGCGGGTTCATGCCCTTGGCCATTTCCACCTGGGCCGTGGCGATGACGTCCATCATGTGCTGCACGGAGACCACGCCCAGCAGATGCCCGCGCTCGGTGACCACGATATGGTCGAAGACCTTGGCTTTCTTGCGCTTCATGGCCTCGCGGGCCACGTTTTCCACGGCGGTGGTGCCCTCGGCGTACAGCGGCGAGGGGTCCATGATCAGGCTCACGGGGCGGTTGTAGTACAGCGCCAGGCCGTACTGCGACGACAGGGCCTGGTCCAGGTGGTGGTTCATGACCAGCCCCACGGGCCGGTCGGCGCGCATGACGACCACCGAGCCCATGAGCCCGGCGCCGCGCAACAAGTCCTTGACCTCGCTGACGCTGGTGTCCTGGGTCACGGTGGGCGCCTTTTCCACCAGGTCGCGCATCACCGCCGAAAGCTTACGGTCGGCGACCATGCCGCGCCCGCCGCGCGAAAAATGGCGCTGCACCTCGGGCGGCAGCCCGGGCTTGGGGTAGCCGGGCCGCGCCAGGAAGAACCCCTGGCCGTAGTGCACGCCCATGCGCATCAAGGTGGCCAGCTCGCCCTCGTTCTCGATGCCCTCGGCGATGAGCTGGCAGCCGATGTTGTCCGAGAACGTGACCAGGGTCTCCATGAGCGCGCGCTTGACCGGGTTGTGGTCGATCTCGCGCACCAGCGACATGTCCTCCTTGAGGAAGTCCGGGCGGATCTCGGCGATGGACCACAGCCCGGAATAGCCGGTGCCCACGTCGTCCACCGCCACCTGGAAGCCCTGGCTGCGGTAGTGGTCCAGGGTGCGGTGGAACAGGGCGAAATCGCGCACGCTGTGGCGCTCGGTGATTTCCAGCACCACGTCGGAGGGCGCCAGGCCGCTCTTGCCCAAAAGGCGCACGGTCTCGCCCGGCGAGAAGGCGGGATCGACCATGGTCCGGGGGTGGACGTTGAGGAAGAGCTTCTGCTCGGGGCCGATGGTGCCCAGGCGGTGGATGGCGCTCTCGCGGCAGGATTTCTCCAGGGCGAAGACCTGGTCCACCTCCTCGGCGAAGTCGAACAGCACGGCGGGGGACTGGAAATGCGAGCCCTCGGGACCCCGGGCCAGGGCCTCCCAGGCCAGGATGGAGC
This sequence comes from Desulfocurvus vexinensis DSM 17965, assembly GCF_000519125.1. NCBI lineage: Bacteria > Pseudomonadati > Thermodesulfobacteriota > Desulfovibrionia > Desulfovibrionales > Desulfovibrionaceae > Desulfocurvus > Desulfocurvus vexinensis. Next base: position 194,360 of record NZ_JAEX01000002.1, on the reverse strand, counting down.
CGGTGTCCAGGTCCACGATGGGCTGGTAGGCACTGCGGATGAGCCGGTCGCTGACGATCTCGCGGAACTCCTTGAGCAGCGAGAGCTTGGTCACGTCCAGCGCCCCGGCGGCCACGCGCCGGGCGTCGGACAGCGCGCCGAACACCGCGTCGCCCAGGCTGCCGGCGGTCCTGTCGAACAGGCCGTAGCCCGCCAGCACGTTCAGGCTCTGGCCCGTGAGGTTCAAAGATTCCTGCTTGACCCGGCTCTTGACGCGCAGGCGGATGGCCAGCACCAGTTCGCCCAGGTAGCCCTCGTCCCAGTGGGGGCCGCCACACAGCAGCAGGTGCCGCCCGGGCTCCAGGGTCTCTATGTAGCTGATGCGGCAATCCACGAGCTTCTCGTCGCGCAGGGTTTCCAGCTCCTGCTGCACGATGTCCTGGATGCGCCCGGCCACCAGGCCGCCGTACACGTCGGAAAAAACCTGGAAGTTCTCCACCTCCAGGTAGATGAGCGCCAGCATGTTGCCCGCGGCCAGAGAGCCCTCCAGCCTGCGGCGCTCCTCGGGCATGAGGAAACGCAGGGTCCGCCCGCCCTGGTAGGCCGTAGCGGGCGGCGGCGCCTGCTCGCGCATGAAAAGACCCGATCCAAAACCGCGCAGGGTTTCGAGCATATGCACTCCTTGGAAGGAAGCGGAAATGGAGTCCTTGCGCCTTTTCACGACCGGAACCTCCCGTCATCAAGGCCAGTTGGGTGTATCCCAATTGCATCCACCCGGGTAACGGGACCATGGACATTGGGTGACGTTTGCGCGACGCCGCGCAAGCGTCACAAGGGGCCGGGGCCGAAATCCCCCGCCAGCCCAGGCGCCCCGGGGCGTAACTGGCCCCGCCGCCCATTTGTCACCCGCGCCGACATGGGGTACACCAGGGCCCTCGGCCAAGCCCCGCCCCGACCACCCCAGCCCCAAGGACGACCATGCTCGCCCGCGCCCAGGCCCAGCTGCGCACAACCTTCGGCTTCCCCGACTTCCGGGGCCTGCAATGGCCGGTCATCGAACACGTGCTCGCGGGCGGCGACGCGGTGGTGCTCATGCCCACGGGCGGGGGCAAGTCGCTGTGCTACCAGCTCCCGGCGCTGCTGCTGGACGGCGTGTGCGTGGTGGTCTCGCCGCTCATCGCGCTGATGCGCGACCAGGTGCAGGCCCTGCACCAGATGGGCGTGCGCGCGGCGGCCATCAACTCCGCCCTGACCCCCGGCGAGGCCGCCCAGGCCGAACGCGCCATGGCCGAAGGCGCGCTGGACCTGGTCTACGTGGCCCCCGAGCGGCTGCTGACCCCGCGCTTCTTGGAGCTGCTAGGCCGCACGCCCCTGGCGCTGTTCGCCATCGACGAGGCCCACTGCGCCTCGCAATGGGGCCACGACTTCCGGCCCGAATACCTGCAACTGGACGTGCTGGCCGAGCGCTGGCCCGCCGTGCCGCGCCTGGCGCTGACCGCCACCGCCGACGGCCCGACCCGCGAAGACATCATCCGGCGCCTGCGCTTCGAAGGCGCCCGCGTCTTCTCCGCCGGGTTCGACCGGCCCAACCTGCGCTACACCGTGCTGCCCAAGGACCACCCGCGCAGGCAGCTCTTGGCCTTCATCACCGAGCGCCACCAGGGCGAGGCGGGCATCGTCTACCGCCTGTCGCGCAAGAAGGTCGAGGACTGCGCCCGCTGGCTGGAGCAGAACGGCGTGCCCGCCCTGCCCTACCACGCCGGGCTGCCCCCCGCCGTGCGCCAGGACAACCAGGACCGCTTCATGCGCGAGGAAGGGCTGGTCATGGTCGCCACCGTGGCCTTCGGCATGGGCATCGACAAGCCCAACGTGCGCTTCGTGGCCCACCTGGACCCGCCGCGCAGCCTGGAGGCCTACCACCAGGAAACCGGTCGCGCCGGGCGCGACGGCCTTCCCGCCGACGCCTGGATGACCTTCGGCCTGGCCGACGTGGGCGCCATGCGCGCCATGCTCGACGCCGGGGACGCCCCGCCCGAGCGCAAGCGCGTGGAGTCCACGAAGCTCACGGCCATGCTCGGCTACTGCGAAACGGCGGGCTGCCGCCGCACGGCGCTGCTCGGGCACTTCGGCCAGCCCCACCCCGGCGGCTGCGCCAACTGCGACAACTGCCTGACCCCCGTGGACACCTGGGACGGCACCGTGGCCGCGCAGAAGGCGCTTTCCGCCGTCTACCGCACGGACCAGTGCTTCGGCGCCGGATACCTGGCCGACCTGCTGCTGGGGGTCAGCACCGAGCGCATGACCCGCTTCGGCCACGACCGGCTCAAGACCTTCGGCTGCGGCCCGGAGCTGGACCGCCGGGGCTGGATGTCCGTGTTCCGCCAGCTGGCCGCCGGGGGGCTTTTGGAGGTGGACGCGCTGGGCCACGGCGGCCTGCGCCTGACCCCGGCCAGCTGGACGGTGCTGCGCGGCGAGCGCACAGTGACCCTGCGCCGGGACCCCGTGCGCCAGCGCGGGAAGAAGGGCCGCGCCGGGCGCGCGGGCGCCCCGGCCACCCTGGCCGGGCTGGACGCCGAGGCCCGCGAGCTGTTCGAGGCCCTGCGCGCCCTGCGCCTGGAGCTGGCCCAGGCCCAGGGCGTGCCGCCCTACGCCGTGTTCCAGGACCGCACCCTGCTGGAAATGGTCGCCGCGCGCCCCGGGGACGCCGACGGGCTGGCCGCGCTGTACGGCGTGGGCGAGCGCAAGCTGGCGGCCTACGGCGCGACGTTCCTGGCGGCCCTGGACGCCCACGAGACCGCCCACGGCCGGCCCCGGGCCGCCGCCCCCGCCGCGCGGCCCCCGGCCCGCGAGGACGCAGAGCCCTGGGAGCCCAGCCCGACCCAGGCCGAAACCCTGCGCCTGTGGCGCGAGCTGGGCGACGCGGACGCCGTGGCCCGCGAGCGCGGGCTGACCGGGGGCACCGTCTGGGCCCACCTGCACGCCCTGGTCGGCGCCGGGCTGGTGGACCCCCTGGCCGCCGCCGGGCTGGACGCGGCGCAGGAACGCGAGGTGCGCGCAGCCCTGGCGGCCAGCCGCGCCGCAGCCCTGACTCCGGCCCACGAGGCCCTGGGCGGGCGCTACGGCTTCGACCAGTTGCGCATGGTCCGCGCGGCCATGGAGCGCGAGGCCCGCGAGGACGCGGGGCCCCAGGCGTAACGCCACAGGCGCGGGCCGGGCCGCAAGCCAAAGGCACGGAGCCAGGGGTGCGCGACAGGGGCCCGGCCCCCGGCGCAATGCCGAGGACGGGCGCCAAAAGCGCGGCGCCTCCGGCCCAAGGCCCCTGGCCCGCGCCCCCGGCCCAAGGCCCCCGGCCCGAGCTCCGGCCCGGTTCCCGGATCCTGGCGCGCAACCCCGCCTATTCGTTCTTTTCCCTTCCGTGGGCCGCCTGTCTGTGCTAAATAAGGCCATGACGGTGCCAACGATGCGCCACCCGCCCGGGCCGGGCGGGCCAACTTCGGCGCAAACGCAGCGGTTCTGACGGCCCAAGGCATCCGGGAGCGACAATGAGCGATCTCTCCGACGTGACCATGCTCATCCTCGACGACGAGCAGATGGTGCGCGAAAACCTCGAAGCCTTCCTCGAGGACGAAGGGCTGAAGGTGCTCACCGCCAGCAACGGCGAGGAGGCCCTGAACCTCCTGGCCGGAGGCGCGGTGGACGTCGGCGTGGTGGACATGCGCCTGCCGGGCATGGCGGGCAGCGAGTTCATCGTCAAGGCCCACGCCATCAGCCCCGCCACGCGCTTCATCGTCCACACCGGGTCCACCAACTACAAGCTGCCCCGCGAACTGCGGGCCATCGGCATCACCCACGACGAGGTGTTCATCAAGCCCCTGGCCGACATGCAGATCATCCTCGACACGGCGGCCCGCCTGCTGGGCCGCAGCGCCTGAACCGCCCGCAACCGCCCTTCCCCCTTCGCCCCCGCTCCGCCCGAACAAGCCAGGTCGCGCCCCGCGTCCGCCGCGCCGCACAGCTCCCGGCCCGGAGCCCTGCACTTCCGTTGCACGCGCCCGCAGTCCGGGACCGGCCCTGCCCCGTTTGAAAAAAAGGGCGCCATGGTTTTCCAGAGCCCGGAAAAATTCGGGGCTGTCCCTGCTGGCAAGGACAGCCCCGTTTCCGGACACCATAAGACTGCAAGCCCTAGAAGGCCCAGCGCAGCCGCGCCGCCAGCCCCGGGGCCGCGTCCACGCCGTAGGAGTCCTGCTCGTCGCCGTCCTTGTTGTAGAGGGTCAGCGAGCGCGCGAAGTGCCACTCGGGGCCCGCGCTCAGGGTCAGCCCCGGGCTGGGGGTCCAGTCGGCCATGAGTGCGGCGGCCACGCCGGACTGGCGCACATAGCCCTTGCCGGCCACGACGCTGTCGTCGGCCAGGCGGTAGGTGCCGCCGTCCAGGCGCGCGCCCAGGCGCACCATCCAGGCGGGGTTGAAGCGGTAGCGCAGCCAGGTCTGCGGCGCGCCGAGGGTGGCCGAAAAGCCCGGGTCATCCTGGGAGCCGTAGTTCAGGGCCAGCACGGGCAGGACGCGCAGGCCGGTCTTGTGGGCCCAGGCTCCGGCGCCCAGGCTCAGGGTCAGCCCCGGGCCCAGGGCGCGCAGCACGCCCCCGCGCACGTGGGCCGTGCCCGAGTCGCCCATTTCCTCTTCCCAGTCGGCGGACAGGCCGCCGCCCGCGAAATAGCCCCAGTTCTCGTCCACCATGTCCTGGTGGCTCAGGTCCAGCCCCAGGGAATGCAGGGTGTCCCAGGGGTCGTCCGCGCCATTGCCGAACGGCAGACGGGACACGTCGTCCCAGTGGTAGGCCGCCGCGCCGTAGGACAGGGAGAGCCAGCGCCAGCTCGCCGTCACCCCGGCGCTGCCCACGGCCACGGAGCCCCCACCGTCGTCCACGTCGGCCCCGGCCACGGCTCCGGCCTGCAGGCCCACGCTCCAGTCCGCCCCCTGCCCCGGGGCGCCGCCCCCGGCCAGGGCCGGGTTCCAGCCCAGGCACAGGACCAGGGCCCAGGCCAGGCACACGCGTCTCGTCATCGGCATCATGTGTTCTCCGCCCGGTACGTTTGAAACAAAAACGTACTCGATTTCAGACTGTTACAAGGCAACAGCACGCAGATAGCCCGCGCCGGGCCGCCCTGTCAACGCCGCGGCCAGCCTTCCGGGCCCGGGCCTTTGAGTTTTCCCGGGAAAGCGGATAGCATCCGCCACCATGCACGCCCGCATCCTGCTCATCGAAGACGACGCCGCCTTCCAGGCCATGATCCGCGAGGCCCTGGAAGGCCGGGGCCACGGCGTGGCCTGCGCCTCGCGCGCCGAAGAGGGCCTGGCCCTGCTCGCGGGCGGGGCCTTCGATATCGTGCTCACCGATGTACGCCTGCCAGGCATGTCCGGCCTGGAGGCCGTGCCGCGCATCAAGGCCGCCGCCCCCGAGGCCGACGTCATCGTCATGACCGCCTTCTCCTCGCGCGAGACCGCCGTGGAGGCCGTGCGCCTGGGCGCGTCGGACTTCTTCGCCAAGCCCTTCTCCCTGGGCGAGATGGAGATCGTCATCCGCCGCGCCCTGGAACGGCGCAGCCTGCGCGGCGAGGTCCACCGCCTGCGCGAGGCCCTGCGCCGCGAGGGCCCGGCCCGGCGCATCATCGGCGAGAGCCCGCCCATGCTGGAACTCAAGGCCCTGGTGGAGCGCATCGCGCCCTTGGACACCACGGTGCTCATCACCGGCGAGTCGGGCACGGGCAAGGAGCTGGTCTCGGACACCATCCGCGCCCTGTCGCCGCGCGCCTCGGGCCCCTTCGTCAAGATCAACTGCGCGGCCATCCCCGAGCACCTTTTCGAGAACGAACTCTTCGGCCACGAGCGCGGGGCCTTCACCGGCGCGGGCACGGCCCAGCCCGGCAAGTTCGAGCTGGCCCACGGCGGCACCATCCTGCTGGACGAAATCGGCGACATGCCCCTGGCCATCCAGCCCAAGCTGCTGCGCGCCGTGGAGCAGAAGCAGGTCGAGCGCCTGGGCGCCCGCCGCCCCACGGACGTGGACGTGCGCATCATCGCCGCCACCAACCAGGACCTGGCCGAGCGCATGGCCGACAAGCGCTTCCGCGAGGACCTCTACTACCGGCTGAACGTGGCCGCCGTGCACCTGCCGCCGCTGCGCCGCCGCCGGGAGGACGTGCCGCTCTTGGCCGAGCATTTCCTGCGGCGCATCACCGCCACCCTGGGCCTGGGCGTGGACGGCCTGGCCCCCGGCGCCCTGGCCCTGCTCGTGGCCCACGACTGGCCCGGCAACGTGCGCCAGTTGGCCAACGTGCTCGAAGGCGCGGCCATCCGCGCCACGGGCCGGGCCGTGGCCGAGGCCGATGTGGCCGCCGCCCTGGGCCGGGGCGGGCCTGCGCCGTGCGCCGCCCCGTGCGCCCCGGCCCAGGCGGGCGGCGCGGGCATCGACCTGCGCCAGGCCATGCTCGCCGCCGAGCGCGGCTTCCTGGAAAACGCCCTGCGCGCCGCCCGGGGCCGCCAGACCGAGGCCGCCCGCCTGCTGGGCCTGACGCCCAAGAACCTCTGGGCCAAGCTGCGCAAGCACGGCATCGACCCCAAAACCCTGCCCTGACCGGCTGTCGAGCGATGCCCTTCCCGGGCCGTTCAGGAACTGTCAGGGGCCAGGGGCGAAAAAAATCCAAGGCCGACGCGCAGCAAGACAAGCGCGAGGGCCTGGATTGCCTGAGCGCCGCAGCCGGTCGCCAGTGCAAGGCGGCCTGCCGGGCCCGGCCCCACGCCGCCCGCCATAAGCGCAGAAACCGGCTTCCGGGCCACCACACCCCGAAGCCGGCTTCCAACGAAGGAACGAGAAGGCCCTGTCCCTTCAGCAGGTTCCATGCCAACGCCCCCCCCTGGCGAGCGGTACAGAACAATCATTATTGATTTCGTGGTGATGGCACGTCATTGCCCAGCCTCCTCCGGCCCCGCCCGCCGCACCCCCGGGCCGCCGCCCACCGGAGCCCTGGCCCAGGCCCCCGGGCCGTCAATCCTGACTCCCGCCCCGCCTGGCCCGCCCCCGGAGCCGCCCGCCGCGCCCCGGGCGGAAACCACCCGGCGAGGGCCCGGCCTGGTCCATGAATCTAGTAATCCTAGATTCCCGCCGTCCTCTGCCCCGCTCCGGCGCCATGGCCGGGGGCAGGGGCTTTCGCCCCTGCCCGGCCCCGCCCCGGTTGCCCCCCGCCCCGGACGGCCTGCAAGAATCAAAATAAATTAGATTCCCCGGCGTGCTGCATTTTTCTCCCTTCTTTGCAGACCGTTGACAGCACAACGCCCACCCGGTGCCCATAGCCGGAATCGAATTTTTCGAGATTAACGGGACTGCCCCGGGAGCCGCTCGGCGCCCCGCCCGGGGGTCCGGGGCCGCCCTCCCGGCGCCGCGCCTGGCCCAGAGAAAATTTAATTTCTTTGTAAACCAATTGGTTACATCGCAGCCCCGCGCCTTTGTGCGCCCTGCGCCCCGCCTCGTGGCACGCGCCTTGCCTTTCCAGAAGCGAAACCGGCGGCCAACCCGCCCAAACCACAAGCCAGAAAGGAGACGAGCCATGACCAAGCTGAGAACCCTGATCCACGGCGAAGAGGGCGTGACCGCCCTGGAGTACGGCCTCATCGCGGCGCTCATCGCCGCCGTCATCGTCGGCGCCGTGACCCTGCTCGGCCAGAACGTGCAGAACACCTTCAACACCATCGCGGGCAGCATGCCCACGGGCGGCTGATCCAGGCCATTCCCGCACGGGACGAATTTGCGCACAGCGTGCGCAACGTGGGCGGAGGCGCCCACCCCCCTCACCCCCGCGCCTCCGCCCGCCTTCCCGGGCAGCCCGCCCCGGCGTCCCGCACCGCTCCCAGGAGACCGCCATGGACGCCATCACCCACCTGATCCTGCTGACCATCCTCGCCGCCGCCACCGTCACCGACCTGCGCTCGCGGCGCATCCCCAACCTGCTGACCTTTCCGGCCATGGTCCTGGGCCTGGCCCTGCACGCCGCCACCGGCGGCTGGAGCGGGCTGCTCCTGGCCCTGGGCGGCCTGGGCCTGGGCCTGGGGTTGATGCTCGTGCCCTTCCTGTTCGGGGTCATGGGCGCGGGCGACGTGAAGCTCATGGCCGCCGCCGGGGCCTTCCTGGGCGCCGGGGCCGTGCTCAAGGCCTTCGTGTTCACCAGCCTGGCGGGCGGGGTCTACGCCCTGGCCGTGCTGGCCCTGCGGCCCGCCATCCTGGCCCGGAGCCTGGGCGCCATGCGCGACAGCCTGAACCTTTTCCTGGCCACGCGGCAGTTCGCCTACGCCCCGGCGCCCACCGGGAGCCTGCCCAAGCTGGCCTACGGCGCGGCCATCGCCGCCGGAACCGTGGCCTCCCTGCTGCACAGCGGCGGCGTGGCGGCCTTCATCCCCCACTGGTGGGCCTAGCCCCGCCGGGAGCACGCCATGCGCAGAACCGCCCTCGTCCAGATCACCGTGGCCCTGATGCTGTCCCTGGCAGCCGGGGTGCTCATTTTCCGCTGGATGGAAGCCCGCACGGCCCAGGCCCCGGCCCTGGACGGGCCCCAGGGCCAGGTCATGGTCGCCGTGGCCGCCCAGGCCCTGCCGCGCGGCGAGCGCCTGGGCGCCGAGCACCTGCGCCTGGTGCCCTTCCTGGCCCAGAGCGTGCCCCAGGGCGCCTTCCACGACGCCGCCGCCCTCGCCGGGCGCATGACCGCCACGGACATCGGCCCCGGCGAACCCGTGACCGAGGCCCGCCTGCTGGGCGCCGAAACCGCCGCCGGGGGCGTGAGCACGCTCATCGCCCCGGGCATGCGCGCCGTGGCCGTCAAGGGCAATATGGTCATGGGCCTGTCGGGCTTCGTGCGCCCCGGCAACCGCGTGGACGTGCTCGTCACCGTGGACATCCAGCGCGAGGGCCGCGACGTGCCCTTCACCAAGACCGTGCTGGAAAACATCAAGGTCCTGGCCACGGGCGCGGACCTGGAAGTCTCCGGCGGCGACGGCGAGCTGGCCCCGGTGGACATCTACACCCTGGAACTGTCTCCCGCCGAGAGCGAGAAGCTGGCCTTCGCCGCCACCAAGGGCACCCTGAACTTCGCCCTGCGCAACCCCGACGAGGGCACCGGGCTGACCACCCCCGGGGTCCAGGCCAGTGACATCCTCGACTCGCTGCGCGCCCCGGCCCGCGCAAGCGCCGCCGCGCCCCGGCCCCGGCCCGCCGCCGAGGTGGAACTCATAACCGGCTCCAGCCGCCAGGTGCTGAGGTTCGCCAATGCCCAGGTCAACTGATCGTTTCGCCCGCCGCCCGGCCCAGGTGGCCCTGGCCGTGGCCCTGGCCCTGACCCTGGCCCTGGCCGCCCCCGGGCCCTGCGCCGAGCCCTTCGCCCCCGCCTCCGTGGCCCTCACGCGCGGCAAGTCCCTGGTGCTCGACAGCGCCGAGCCCATCCGCCGCCTGTCCCTGGCGGACCCCGAGGTGGCCGACATCCTGCTGCTCTCGCCACACCAGATCTACCTCACGGGCAAGAAGCCCGGGGCCACCAACCTGACCCTGTGGGACGGCGCGGGCCGCGTGGCGCGGGTCTACGACGTGACCGTGGGCCCCGATGTGGCCGCCCTCAAGGAAATGCTGCACAAGCTGCTGCCCGCCGAGGAAGGCATCCGCGTCCTGCCCGCGGGCGAGTCCGTGGCCCTGTCGGGCACCGTGTCCAGCGCCGCAGCCCTGACCACGGCCCTGGACACCGCCGAGCTGTACGCCCCCGGCCAGGTGGCCAACATGCTCAGCGTGGGCGGGGTCCACCAGGTGATGCTCGAGGTCAAGATCGCCGAGATGCACCGCACGGTGATGGAGCGGGTCGGCATCGACCTGTCCTACTACGCCAACGGCAACTTCGCCTTCACCCTGCTCAACGACCTCTTCGCCCTGGACAACAACGGCCCGCTGCCCCTGAACTCCCAGGCCGCCGCCAACAACGGGGCGCTGTCTGCGGGCAACATGCGCGTCAGCTCCACGCGCAACGGCATGTTCCGCCTGCACCAGGGCCAGCAGACCCTGACCGGCTTTCTGGACGTGCTCAAGCAGAACGGGCTGATCAAGGTGCTGGCCGAGCCCACGCTCATCTGCCGCAGCGGCGAGGAGGCCCGCTTCCTGGCCGGAGGCGAGATTCCCGTCCCCGTGCCCCAGGGCCTGGGCACCGTGGCCATCGAGTTCAAGCCCTACGGCGTGGCCCTGGCCTTCACGCCCACGGTGCTCTCGGGCGGGCGCATCAGCCTGAAGGTCTTCCCCGAGGTCTCCGAGCTGGACTACACCAACGCCATCCAGATTTCGAGCTTCACCATCCCGGCCATCACCAGCCGGCGGACCTCCACCACCGTGGAGCTGGGCGACGGCCAGAGCTTCGCCATCGCCGGGCTGCTCCAGGACCATGTGCGCGAGACGGCCAAGAAGTACCCCGTGCTGGGCGATGTGCCCGTGCTGGGCATGCTCTTCCGCTCCAACGAGTTCCAGAAGGCCGAAACCGAGCTGGTGATCATCGTCACCCCGCACCTGGCCAAGCCCCTGGACATGGCCCGCCAGAGCCTGCCCACGGACCACTACGTGGAACCCACGGAATTCGAGTTCTTCGTCATGGGCCGCATGGAAGGCCAGGGCCCGGCCACCGGCGGCGCCATCCGCCCCGTGGCGGCCAGCGTCGGCGACCCCGCCGCCCAGGGGCCCGCCTCGGGCCTGGAAGGCGACTTCGGCCACATCCTGAACCAGTGAGGCCCATTGCCATGACCCTGCGCACCTTCGCCCTGACCGCCCCCGCCCTGGCCCTGGCCGCCGCCCTGCTGGCGGGCTGCGCCGTGCAGGAAACCCCGCGCCCCTTCGGCCAGGCCTACACCGAGCAGTTCCAGCAGCAGATCGTCGGCGAGCCCTACGCCGCCCCGACCCCCGTGGAAGGGCTGGACGGCCAGCAGGCCCGGCGCGCCGTGGAGGCCCTGCGCAACCCCGAACAGGACAAGAGCCCGAGCTTTACCCAGGTTCTGGAAAGCCTGGTGGACCGGAAGTGACCCAAGGAGCCGCCATGAACACCAGCCACACCGTGACCCTGATGCTGCACACCCCCGGCGCCCCGGCCAGCCTCGGCGCGCTGGTGCAGGCCCACGGGGCCTTCGCCCTGGCCCCGCAGGGCGCCGCGCCCGCCGGGCTGGTGCTCCTTGAGCTGGGCGCCGACGTGGACGGCGGCTTCGCCCTGGCCGGGCGCCTGCTGGCCGACCCGGGCGTGACCGAGGTCTTCCTCGCCGCCCCGGCCTCGGACCCCGAATACATCCTGCGCGCCATGCGCGCGGGGGTAGACGAATTCCTGCCCTGGCCCGTTCAGCCCCAGGACCTGCGCGCCGCCCTGGACCGCTACCTCACCCGGCGCGGCGCCGCCCAGCAGCCCCGCCCGCGCGACACCTCCGGCCCCCGGGGGCGGATCATCCACGTCATGGGCCCCAAGGGCGGCACCGGCGCGACCACCGTGGCCGTCAACATCGCCGCCGAGGCCGCGCGCCTGGGCGGCGCCGGGTCCACGGCCCTGCTGGACGCGCGCACGACCATGGGCGAGGTGCCCCTGTTCCTGGACCTGGACTGCCCCTCCACCTGGGCCGACGCCGCGCGCAACCTCGCCCGGCTGGACACGACCTTCCTGGAGAGCCTCATGGTCCGCCACGCCAGCGGGCTGGACGTGCTGGCCGCCCCGGCCTCCCTGGACGACGCCGCCGCCGCGACCCCCGAGGCCGCCAGCGCCGTGGCCGGGCTCTTGCGGCGCATGTACGCCACGGTGGTGGTGGACGGCGGGCCCTTCCTGGACGAGGCCGCCCTGGCGCTGCTGGAAGAGGCCGACGACATCCTGATGGTCCTGGCCCTCAGCCTGCCCTGCCTGGCCGGAACGCGCCGGATGCTGGAGACCTTCCGGGGCCTGAACCCGGCCCTGGAAAGCCGGGTGCGCCTGGTGGTCAACCGCCACCTGTCGCGGGCCGAGATCACCGTGGCCGAGGCCGAGGAGTTGCTGGGCCGCCCGGTGGCCTGGAAGATTCCCAACGACTACGAGGCCGCCATGGCCTCGGTGAACCAGGGCCGCCCCCTGGGCCAGGCCGTGCCGCGCTCGCAGGCGGCCCGGGCCCTGGCCGGGCTGGCCGCCAGCCTGGCCCCGGCCCGCGAGGCCCGGCCCGCGTCCGCCGGGCTGCTGGCGCGGCTCATGGGCCGCCCCGGCGGCGCCGCAGCCGTGGCCCTGGGCGGGGCGAGGAGCTGACCATGGGCCTGGCCGACCGCCTGCACCGCGAAATTCTGCGCGCCGCGCCCGCGCCCGCGCCGCGTGCGGCCCTGGCCGGGGCCTGCCCCGCCCCGCGCCCCGCGCCCCAGGCCGCCCGGCCCGCGCCCCAGGCTCCGGCCCAGCCCGCGCCGCTGCCCGAGCAGCCCCGCGAGGAGAGCTACTACGCCATCAAGGCCCAGATCCACGAACGCCTGGTGGACCGCCTGGACCTGGGCGCCGTGGAAACCCTGCCCGCCGACCTGCTGGGCGCCGAGATCGCCCGGCTGGTGGAACGCATCCTGGCCGAGGAATACCGCGCCGCGCCGCTCAACGCCGTCGAGCGCGCCCAGATCGTGCGCGAGGTGCAGGACGAGGTGCTCGGCCTGGGCCCGCTGGAGCCGCTGCTCCAGGACCCCACGGTCAACGACATCCTGGTCAACAACTACCGCATGGTGTTCGTGGAGCGCCGGGGCAAGCTCGAGCGCGTGCAGACGCGCTTCAAGGACGACGCCCACCTGCGCAAGATCATCGACCGCATCGTGACCCGCGTGGGCCGCCGGGTGGACGAGTCCTCGCCCATGGTGGACGCCCGCCTGGAAGACGGCAGCCGCGTCAACGCCATCATCCCGCCCCTGGCCCTGGACGGGCCGAGCCTGTCCATCCGCCGCTTCTCGCGCGACCCGCTGGAGCTGGACGACCTCATCGGCTTCGGCGCCCTGACCCCGGGCATGGGCGAGGTGCTGCGCGGCATCGTGCGCGCCCGGCTGAACATCATCGTCTCCGGCGGCACGGGCTCGGGCAAGACGACCATGCTCAACTGCCTGTCGCGCTTCGTGCCCCACGACGAGCGCGTGGTGACCATCGAGGACGCCGCCGAGTTGCAACTCAAGCAGGAGCACGTGGTGCGCCTGGAAACCCGCCCGGCCAACATCGAGGGCCTGGGCGAGGTCACCGCCCGCGACCTGGTGCGCAACTGCCTGCGCATGCGCCCGGACCGGATCATCGTCGGCGAGGTGCGCGGGGCCGAGGTGCTGGACATGCTCCAGGCCATGAACACCGGCCACGACGGCTCGCTGACCACCATCCACGCCAACTCCCCGCGCGACGCGCTGATGCGCCTGGAAACCATGGTGGCCATGGCCGGGCTGTCCATCAGCACCGAATCGCTCAAGCGCTACATCGCCTCGGCGGTGGACGTAATTTTGCAAATCTCGCGGCAGTCCGACGGCTCGCGCAAGATGGTCAGCATCCAGGAGATCACCGGCATGGAGGGCGACGCCATCACCATGCAGGAGCTCTTCCGCTTCCGCCAGACGGGCGTGGACGAGCGGGGCAAGGTGCTGGGGCATTTCGAGGCCGGGGGCATCCGCCCGCGCTTTTCCGCGCGCCTGGAGGCCCAGGGCATCACCCTGGGCGCCGGGCTCTTCGACCCGGCCCTGGCCCGGGAGGCCCAGTCATGACCGCCCTCATCGTCGCCCTGTGCGTCCTGGCGCTGTTCGCCCTGTGCATGGGCGTCATGGACGCGCTCTACGGCGCGCGCAACCAGGAGCGCGCCCAGGTGGGCAGGCGGCTGGACGCCCTGCGCGGGGCCGGGCAGGACGCCCGCGCCGTGGACATCGAGCGCAGGCACACCCTCTCCGAGGTGCCCTGGCTGCACCGCGCCCTGTCCGCCCAGGGCTGGACCGCGCGGCTGGACCAGGCCCTGACCCAGGGCCAGACCGGGCTCAACGTGGGCACCCTGGTGCTGCTGTGCCTGGTGCTGGGCGCCGTCGGGTTCTACGCCGCGCGGCTGTTCACCGTGAGCCCCCTGCTGCTGGCGGCCCTGCCCCTGGCCCTGGCCTGCGCGCCGCTGTGGTGGGTGGGGCGGCGGCGCAGGGCGCGCATGGGCCGCTTCCAGCGCCAGCTGCCCGATGCCCTGGACCTCATCGCCCGGGCCCTGCGCGCGGGCCACGCCTTCCCCCAGGGCCTGCGCATGGTGGCCGACGAATTCGAGGACCCCATCGGTCCCGAATTCGCCACGACCCTGGACGAAATCAATTTCGGCGTGGCCTCCGACCTGGCCCTGCTGAACCTCACCCGCCGGGTGGACTGCCCGGACCTCAAGTTCTTCGTGGTCTCGGTGAACATCCAGCGCGAGACCGGCGGCAACCTGGCCGAGATCGTGGGCAACATCGCCACCCTGGTGCGCGAGCGCTTCAAGCTCGAAGGCAAGGTCCGCGTGCTGTCCGCCGAAGGGCGGCTCACGGCCTGGATCCTGCTGGCCCTGCCCTTCGCCGTGGCCCTGGTCATCTCCGTGATCAACCCCGAGTACATGTCCGTCCTGCGCGACACCCCCCAGGGCCGCGTGCTGTCCACCCTGGCCATGATCTGGATGGCCGTGGGCGCCGTGGCCCTCAAGCGGCTGACGCGCATCACGGTCTAGGAGGCCGCCATGGACCTGTTGCGACACGACATGCTCCTGCCCCTCGCGGCTGCGGCCCTGGGCTTCACGGCGGTGCTGCTGGCCGTGCTGGCCGTGGGCGGCATGTTCGCGGCCAAGAGCCGCTCCGAGCGCGTGCGCAGCCGCCTGCTGGGCGACGGGCCCGAACAGGGCCGCAGCCTGCCCGCCGCCCTGGCCGCCGGGGCCGCCCGCCTGGGCCGCACCCTGGGCCCCAAGGACGAGGACCAGCTCCAGGACACCGCCCTGGCCCTGGTGCGCGCCGGGCTGCGCGGCCCGGGGGCGCCCCTGGCGTTTTTCGGCGCCAAGGCGGCCCTGGCCGTGGGCGGGATGCTGGCCGTGGGCGCGGTCAAGGTGCTGGCGGACATCCAGGTGCCCCCGGGGCTGCTGGCCCTGGCCCTGCTGACCCCCGCCGCCCTGGGCATGTACCTGCCCAACGTCTGGCTGCGCACGCGCATCAACCGCCGCAGGCGCGAGCTGCTCAACGCCATGCCCGACGCCCTGGACCTTCTGGTGGTCTGCGTCGAGGCGGGCATGGGCCTGGACCAGGCCCTGGCCCGCGTGGCACGCGAGATCACCCTGACCAGCCCGGCCCTGGGCCAGGAGCTGCACACCGTGATCCTGGAACTGCGCGCGGGCAAGCCGCGGGCCGACGCCCTGCGCAACCTGGCCCGGCGCGCCGACCTGGAGGACGTGACCAGCCTGGTGACGCTCATCGTCCAGGCCGACGCCTTCGGCACGAGCATCGCGCGCACCCTGCGCGTCTACTCCGACGCCCTGCGCACCACGCGCTACCAGCGCGCCGAGGAAGTGGCCGCCAAGATGCCGGTAAAACTGCTTTTCCCCCTGGTGTTCTGCATCCTGCCCGCGCTGCTGGTGGCCATTCTCGGCCCGGCGGGCATCCGGCTGATGCACACCTTCGCCAGCATGGAATAACCACGGAGGACGCCATGCACCGCAGACTGACCCATATCCTCATCCTGGCCGCCCTGGCCCTGGCCCCGGCCCTGGCGGGCTGCGCCGCCTCGGGCGCCCCCGGCGCCTCCGGGCCCTCGCTCATGGAGCGCTTCCACAACGGGCAGGACCTCATGGCCGACGCCGCCGCGCCCGGCAGCCCCGCCGAGCAGGCCCGCCAGCACTACGCGCGCGGCCAGGCCCACCTGGCCCAGGGCCGCCAGGAGCTGGCCTTCGAGCAGTTCTCGCGCGCCGCGAAGCTCGACCCCGCGCTGGCCCCGGCCCGCGAGGCGCGCGGGCACATCCTGCTGGACAAGGGCCTGCTGGACGAAGCCCTGGCCGAGTTCCAGCACGTCATCGCCGCCCTGCCCGACTACGCCCCGGCCCACGAGGCCGCCGGGATGGTCTACTTCCGCGCCGGGCTGCACGCCGAGGCCCGGGAGCACCTGACCCGGGCCGTGGCCCTGGACCCCACCCGCGTGCGCGCCCTGGTCCACCTCGGGGCCCTGCACAACGCCCGCGGCGACCACGCCGAGGCCGTCAAGGCCTTCGAGGCCGCCCTGCGCGCCGCGCCGCACGACGGCACCGTCCACAACAACCTGGGCCTGACCCACTCCCTGGCCGGGGACCACGAAAAGGCCGTGGCCGCCTTCCGCGCCGCCCTGCGCCTGGGCGCGCCCTCGGCCAAGGCCTACAACAACATGGGCCTGGCCCTGGCGCGGCTGGGCCGCGACGCCGAGGCCCTGGAAGCCTTCCGCTGCGCCGGGGGCGAGGCCGGGGCCTACAACAACCTGGGCTACTTCTACTTCATGGAGGGCCGCTACGCCCAGGCCGTGGCCAGCTTCCAGCGCGCCATCGAGCTGGAGCCCACCTACTACGCCCGGGCCCACGAGAACCTCAAGCGCGCCCGCCTCGCCCTGCGCTTCGAGGAAGGCACGCCCGGCGGCCCGGCCCCGGCGGCCCTGCGCCAGGACATCCCCGCCCTGGACGGCGCGGTGGTGGCCCTGGTGCCAGGCGGGCCGCTGACCGTGGCGGGCAGCGCTGCGGCCCTGCCCGCGCCCGCCGCGCCCCGCGCCCCGGCCCGGACCGCCTTCGTGGACCTCGGCCCCGAGCCCGGCCCGGCGCCCACCTTCGCCCTGGAAGACCCCGCCCCGGACGCGCCTGCCCTGAGCGCGCCCTCCGGCCCGGCCCAGGCAGCCGCCACCCCCGTGGCCTTCACCCCCCAGGCGCCGTCGGCCCCGGCGCCCGCCCTGGCCCCCGCCCGGCCCGAGGCCGCCCCGCAGGCCGCCTACACCGTGCATTGCAGCTCGTGGCGCCAGCAGGACAACGCCCGGCGCGAGGCCGAGCGCCTGCGCCAGGCCGGGCATGACAGCGCCGTGGTGCCCGTCGAGCTGGCCGGTTCCGGCCAGTGGTGGCGCGTCACCGTGGGCGCCTTCGCCACCCAGGGCGAGGCCCGCCAGGCCCTGGACGCCCTGCGCGCCGAGCGCGGCAACGCGGGGGCGCGCGTGGTGCGCGCCGCCCGGCCCGCCCCGGCCCAGGCCACCCCGGACCTCTAGCCGCAACGCAGCAGCAAGGAGCCGCCATGACCGCCCGCATGCCCGACACCGCCCCCGCCCCCCGGCCCCGCCCCCGCGCGGCCCGCAGGCGCGGCGTGGCCGCCCTGGAGGTGGCCCTGCTGCTGCCCGTGCTGGCCGGGCTGCTGTTCCTGCTGGTGGAGGGCGGCGCCGTGCTGCGGGCCTACTCGGCCATTTCCGAGGCCAGCCGCGCCGCCGCGCGCCAGGTCATCGTCTCGGGCAACGCCAGCGCCGAGGCGGCCAGCGCCCTGGTCCGCTCCCTGGCGCCGGACCTGGCCTCCGCAGGCCTGACCACCACCGTGACCACCGATCCCACCGGTTCCACCGTAACCGTCGAGGTGAGCTATGCGTACCAGTCGTTCTTCCGCGACAACCCCACCGGCCTGGGCCATGAGCCGCTGCTTACGCTGGTGGCGCACACGAGCATGCCGGTTCCCTAGGGCGCTGGCGTTTTGTTCGCGCGGGTCGGCGGCTGTGTTCGCCGCCGTGGCCGTGCCCGTCATTGTCGGCCTGGTAGGCCTGGGCATCGACTCGGCCCGGCTCTACCACGCCCACTCGCGCCTGCAGGCCGCCACCGACGCGGCGGCCCTGGCCGGCAGCCTGCAACTGCCCTTCGACCCCGACCTCTCCAAGGGCCTGGTCAACGCCGCCGTGGCCGAATACCTGGGCCGCAACATGCCCGAGGCCGAGGTGGTGGGCGTGGTCCCGGGCACCGAAATCCGCAGCGTGCGCGTCAGCGCCCGGGTGGAGGTGGACGTGCTGCTGCTGGGCGTGGTCGGCGCCTCGGCCAAGACCCTCACGGCCTCGGCGGCGGCGGGCTTCAACAACCTGGAGGTGGTCTTCGTCATCGACAACTCCGGGAGCATGAAGGGCTCGCCCATCAACGAGACCAACCAGGCGGCCATCGACCTGGTGGAGCTGATGATGCCCCCGGGCGCCCACGCCACGGTCAAGGCCGCCGTGGTGCCCTTCCGCGGCAAGGTGCACATCCCGGACGGCGTGGACGGCCTGCCCGCGGGCTGCCGCAACGCCGACGGCACCTGGAACTGGGACCTGCACGAGGAGTACACCAAGTCCAAGTACCGCTACCCCAGCGGCAGTTCCCTGCGCGTGAGCACCGGCACCTGCTCCTCCATCCCCCGGACCCAGGCCCTGACCGACGACCGCGACGTGATCATCGCCGCCATCCGCGCCCAGGACGCCCTGGGGGCCGCCTCGGGCACGGTCATCTCCGAGGGCCTCAAGTGGGCCCGCCACGTGCTGACCCCCGAGCCGCCCTTCACCGAGGCCTCCGACCGCGACGACATGCGCAAGATCATCATCCTGCTCACCGACGGCGACACCGAGGACGGCAAGTGCGGCGGCAGCTACGCCGTGTCGTACACGCCCAACGACTACTGGACCAACGCCTACTACGGAATGCTGGACACGACCTCGCACTGCGAGAACGGCGGGGCGCTCAACAACGCCATGCTCCAGGAGGCCCAGAAGGCCAAGGACGCGGGCATCGAGATCTTCAGCGTGCGCTTCGGGGTCTCGGACTCCACGGACGTGGCGCTGATGAAGGCCGTGGCCTCCAGCAGGCCCGGCACCAACGACCACTACTTCGACGCCCCGTCGTCCTACGACATCGGCGGCATGTTCAAGCTCATCGGCCGCCAGCTCGGCTGGCGATTGCTGAACTAGGCAGGAGGCGGACCATGGACCGGACAACGACGCGCATCGCCCGCGCGGGCCGCAGGCTGGGGCGCTGCTCCCGGGGCGTCAGCGCCCTGGAGTTCGCCCTGGTGCTGCCCCTGCTGCTGGCCATGGTCCTGGGGCTGGTGGAATTCGGGAACATGATCTTCCTGTCGGCGGCCATGGACAAGGCCGCCAAGGTCGGCGCGCGCACCGCCGTTACCGGCCAGGGCGAGGACGACGGCTCGCGCCTGGGCAGGATCGTGCAGGCCGCGCGCGCCGTGGCCGAGCCCGCTGCCGGGGCCATGCCCGTGAGCGTGCTGGTGCGCTCCTGGCCGGGCACGGACCCCTCCGCCGCCGCCAGCGCCGACGACGCCGGGCGGCCCTGCGCCATGGTCGAGGTGGAGGTGCGCTGCGACTACCGGCCCATCACGCCCATCGTGGGCGACATGCTGCCGGACTCCATCCCTCTGCGCGGCCAGGGCCGGATGATCAACGAGCCCTGGACCCCGTGCGGCTAGCCCAGGGGCCAGCCGGGGCCAGCCGGGGCCCCGGGCCCGCGCAGGGCGCGGGTGAACTCCTCCCGGCGCCGCAGCTCCGCCTGGAACTCCTCGTAGCCGAAGTCCGAGAGGTCCTTGGCCATGCCCCGGCAGCGCAGCAGGTGGTTGGTGAAGGTCAGCACCGAGCCGGGATACAGCGCGGCGCGCAGCTCCACGGGGCTGCGCAGGGTGGCGAAGGGCCGGGGCAGCCCGGCCAGCAGGTCGAGCACCACGCGGCCCGGGGCGGCGCCGTCCGGGCCCTTGTCGCGGATCATGCCCAGGATGTTGAAGGGCTTGACCTGGGCGCGGAAGGCCTCGGGCAGCCCGCCCAGCTCCAGCACCTGGGCGCGCGGGCGGAACAGGTAGGCGGCGGTCAGGGCCTCGTCGTCGGCGACCTTGGCCGTGAATTCGCTGCGCCGCCCCTGGCGCTGGAAACCCTTGGCGATGCGGAACAGGTCCGCCGCCTGGGAATCGAGGACCAGGGCCGCGACGCGCGGGTCGATCTCGGGGGCCTGCATGGCTGTGGCGCTCCTTGCTGCGGGGGTGTGGCGGGCCGTGCGGCCCGGCGTCCACCCCTAGCCCCCTTCCCGGAAAAAGGAAACCCCCGGCGCGCCACGCATTGTTTTACCTTGGGCGCCCCTTCTGCTAGCATCGGGTCCGCCACGCCCCCGCACCCTGAGGACCGCGCCATGGGAACCCGCTTCAGCCTGCTCTTCGCCACCGCCTTCGAGGACCGCGCCGCCGCCCTGGCCGCCACCCTGGCCAGGGCCGGGCTGGAGCCCGCCTACACCGTGGTGGACAACATCCACGACCTCTCCATGGCCCTGGCCGAGGAGCCCTGGGACGCCGTGGCCTCGGACCAGGACGTGCCCGGCCTGCCCTGGCGCGAGACCATGGCCCTGGCCCGGGCCGCGCGCGAGGACGTGCCCTTCGTGCTCATGGCCCCGGGCCTGGAGCCCGCAGCGGCGCGCGCCGCCGTGCGCGAGGGCGCCGACGACGTGCTGGCCGAGGCCGACTGGCGCGCGCCCGCCGTGTTCACCCGCCTGCTGCGCGACGCCGCGCGCCGCCGCAGGCTGGCCCGGCAGTGGGAGCGCCTGCACGCCGACGAAGGCACCTACCGGGGCATGATCGAGAACTCGGTGCTGGGCATCTTCCAGTGCACGCCCTGGGGCGCGCTGGTGACGTTCAACCCCTCCTTCGCGCGCATCCTGGGCCACGACGGGGCCGAGGCCCTGGGCCGCCACCTGGCCGGGGCCGACCGCAAGCTGCCCCTGGCCGACGAGCGCGCCCTGGAGGCCCTGCTCTTCATGGTCCGCGAGCGCGAGTTCGTCTCCGACTTCGAAACCCGCGTGCTGCGGCGCGACGGCGCCCTGGCCTGGGTCTCCATCACCGCCCGGGCCATGCGCGGCGAGGCGGGCGAAGTGGCGGGCATCGAAGGCACCATCGAGGACATCGGCAAGCGCAAGGCCGTGGAAGACATGATCATCCGCGCCAAGCAGGAATGGGAGAAGACCTTCGACAGCGTGCCCGACATCATCGCCATCCTGGGCGAGGACCTGACGGTGCGCCGCCTGAACATGGCCCTGGCCGCGCGCCTGGGCGCCCACCCCAAGGACATGGTGGGCCGCCCCTGCGAGGCGGTCTTCGACCCCGGCGACGGGCCGCCCCTGGCCGGGCCGCGCATCCGGCGCATGGTCCGCGAGGCCGGGCAGCCCGAGGAGATGCACATCCCCGCCCTGGGCGGCTGGTTCCTGGTCACGGTGTCGCCCTTCGACCTGGGCGAGGGCGCGCGCGGCGGCTTCGTACTCACGGCCCACGACGTGTCGCGGCGCAAGGAGCTGGAAGCCCGGCTGCGCCAGTCGCAGAAGCTGGAAGCCATCGGCACCCTGGCCGGGGGCATCGCCCACGATTTCAACAACATCCTGGGCGTCATCATGGGCTACACCGAGATGAGCCTGGAGGAGCCCGACCTGCCCGCCCCGGCCCGGCGCAGGCTCGCCGAAGTGCTCACCGCCGGGCGCCGCGCGCGCGACCTGATCCACCAGATCCTGACCTTCAGCCGCCAGGAGGAGCCCGACCTGCGGCCCCTGGCCCTGGACAGCGTGGTCAAGGAGGCCGTGAAGCTGCTGCGCGCCTCCATCCCGGCCAACGTGGACATCGCCCTGGACCTCGCCGGGCCCGGCACCGTGCGCGCCAACCTCTCCCAGGTCCACCAGGTGCTCATGAACCTGTGCACCAACGCGGCCCACGCCATGCGCGAGGGCGGCGGCAGGCTGTCCATCGCCCTGGAGCGCGTGGAGCTGGACGCGCTGGGCGCGGCCCAGCACCCCCCGCTGGCCCCCGGGCCCCACGTACGCCTGACCGTGGCCGACACCGGGCACGGCATTCCCGAGGCCATCCGCGACAAGGTCTTCGACCCCTTTTTCACCACCAAGGGCCCCGACGAGGGCACCGGCATGGGCCTGGCCATGGTCCACGGCATCGTCACCGGGCACGGCGGGGCCGTGTCCGTGCGCAGCGCCCCGGGCCAGGGCGCGGCCTTCGAAATCCTGCTGCCCGAGGCCCCCGGGGCGCCCGACGCCCTGGCCGAGGCCGGGCCCGACCACGTCGCGCCCCGGGGCGGGCGCGTCCTGCTGGTGGACGACGAGGCGCCCCTGGCGGCGGTGCTGGGCGAGATGCTGCGCAGCCTGGGGCTGCACGCGCACATCGAGACCGACAGCGCGCGGGCCCTGGAGCTCCTCCGCGCCGACCCCGGGGCCTTCGACCTGCTGGTCACCGACCAGACCATGCCCGGGCTGACGGGCACCGGGCTGGCGCGCGAGGCGCGCGCCCTGCGCCCGGAGCTGCCCGTGATCCTGTGCACCGGCTTCTGCCGCGAGCCCGCCGCCGGGGCCGCCCGCGAGCTGGGCATCGCCGTGACCCTGCACAAGCCCGTGCAGAAGGCGGACCTGGCCCGCGCCGTGCGCGCCGCCCTGGGCCGCGCCGGGGGCTGACGGCCCCGCGCTCCCGCCGCCGCACCGGAAAAACGACGAAGGCCGCGCACGGCGTCCCGTGCGCGGCCTTCCTGCCTCGTGCGCCCCCTCAGAGCAGGGCCCGGTCGGACCTGATCCGCGAGGCCACGTACCGTTGCAAGGCCTGGTAGCTGTCCTGGTCGCCGCCGGAGAAGGCGGCGCCGATGTCCACCGCCTCGCCGCCGACCAGCTCCACGGTCCAGACCGTGCTGCACGGCAGAACGATGGGCCAGGGCACCCCCGGCGCGTAGAACACCGCCTCGAATCCCGTGAACCCGCCGGGCGGAAGCCCGCCCCGCCATGGCGCATGCACGCGGCAGCCCAGCGTGGACAGATCCGTGACCGTGGCCGAAACCTGGCTTCCCGGCGCGCCGAACATCGCCGCCGGAAGACAGACCGTCACCCTGGGCTGGCGCCTGCGATCCTGGTGCATATCCCCTGGTCCCGGCTAGCCGATGGCCTTCTTGATACGCTTGCCCATGGTGTACTTGACCACCTTGCAGGCCGGGATGCGGATGGCCTGGCCGGTGCCGGGGTTGCGCCCGGTGCGGGCCGCGCGGCTGACGACCTTGAAGGACCCCAGGCCCGTGAGAATGGCCGAATTGCCGCCGAGCAGCGCCTCGCGGGCGCAGTCCATGATGCAGTCGAAAACCTTCTCGGCCTGGACCTTGGTGCCCAGGCTGGCCTTGTCCTTGATCAGTTCCACCATAACCGCCTTGGTCATCTCCCAAACTCCTTGCTGTACGGTTGAATATCCATTTTCCACCGTGGTGTAAGGATTTTTGGGCGCCCCTGTACATAGGGGGAAAAACCAAATGCGTGGGGGGATTTCCTGGGGAGCTTCGGGAGATTTCCCTAACTGCCGCAGGGGAATTGCGGCAACAGACTGCAATGGATGGAGAAAAAGGAAACCCCGCGTCTGGGGCCGCGGCCCTGCTTCGGGAAAAAACCCCGGGGCGCAGCGGGCAAGAAGGAAACTCATCCCGGCGGCGCGGTGTCCGCACCGCTGGCGGGCAAGGGCGGGCGCCCCGGGCAGGCCGCCCGGGAGCCGGAATGCGGAGCAAAGGCACTCCGCCCCACGCGGAGCCACCGCACGCCAGGGCGGCGCGGGCGCAGCGGCTGTGGCTCCGGCGCGGGCGCGGGCACGGCGCGATGGCCGGGGCGGCGGGTTGCCCTCCCGGGGTGGCCTGCTAGACGGGCTCCCCGGAGTCGATCCACAGGTCCAGGTCGATGAGGCCCAGGCGGGCGGCGTAGCGGATCAGCTCGACGTTGCTGTGCAGGTTGAGCTTCTTCATGAGGTTGGCGCGGTGGTTCTCGGCGGTCTTGGGGCTGATGAAGAGCTTCTCGGCGATCTCCTTGGACGAGAGCCCCTCGGCCAGGTAGCGCATGATCTCCTGCTCACGCGGGGTCAGGGTGCCGTAGTCGGCGTCGCGCGAGACGCCCTTTTGCAGCGGCGAGGTCATCAGGCTTTCCACCACCGTGGGCGACACCGAGCTGTCCAGGAAGTATTCGCCCCGGGCCACGGTTTCCAGGCCCTTGAGCAGGCCGTCGGAGGCCGACTCCTTGACCAGGTAGCCCGAGGCTCCGGCCTTGAAGGCCTCGGCGATGTGCTCGATCTTGGAGTGCATGCTGACGATGACCACGCGCACCCCGGCCACAAGCTGCTTGAGCTCGCGGGTCAGGCGGATGCCGTTGATGTCGGGCAGGGAGATGTCCACCAGGGCCATGTCGGGGCGACGGCGGGCGGCGGCCTCCAGGCCCTCGCGCCCGTTGCCCGCCTCGGCCACCACCTCGTAGCGCGGGTCGCGCTTGAGGATGGCCTTGAGACCCTCGCGGAACATGGGGTGGTCGTCGATGATCAGGACGCGGATGGTCTCATCGTGCATGGTCGTGCTCTCCCAGAGGGATTTGTACGAAAATCCTCGTCCCCTTGTCCACCTTGCTGACGATCTGGAACAGCCCGCCCAGCAGCCGGGCGCGTTCCTCCATGCTTTGCAGGCCCATGTGCCGGTCGCCGTGCAGCTCGGCGCGGCGGGCGTTCACGTCGAAGCCCCGGCCATCGTCCTCCACGCGCAGGATGAGGTTGGGCGAAGAGGCCACGAACTTGACCGCCACCCGCCCGGCCCGGGCGTGGCGCACGGCGTTGCGCAGGGCCTCCTGCACCAGGCGGTAGAGGTTGATCTCGGCGTCGCGGCCCAGGCGCAGGCCTTCCATGCCCGCCACGGTCAATTCCACGGGGGTGCCCGTATCGTGCTCGACCTCGCGGCAGAACTGCTCCAGGGCCTGCACCAGCCCGAGCTGCTCCAGGCCCGGCGGGCACAGGGCGTAGGACATGTCGCGCACGGAGTTGATGCACTGCTGGAGCGTGTCCGCCAGGGCCGCCGCGCGCCGGTGCAGCCGCATGGACACCACGCCCTCGTCGTCGAAAAGCGTCTCGCAGCCGATCTTGAGCGAGGACAGGTTCTGGGCCACGTTGTCGTGCAGTTCCAGGGCGATGCGCCTGCGCTCGTTCTCCTGGGCGCGCAAAAGCTCGTGGGTCAGGGCGTGGACGCGGCGCTCGGCCTTGCGCACGTCGGTGATGTCGATGCCCGCCTCCCAGACGGCCCAGCCCGGGATGGGGCTGCGGTCGGACATGACCGTCCAGCGGATGGTGCGCAGCTCCCCGGATCTGGACACGGTGTCCAGCTCGTGGTCGCGCACCTCGCCCTCGCGCCGGGCGCGGTCGATGCGCGCCATGGGCTCGGGGTCGGGGTAGAGCCGGGCGCGGATGCCCGGGGCGGTCATCACCTCGTGGGCGGTGTAGCCCAGCACGCGCTCGCTCTCGTGGTTCCAGAACACGTAGTTGTCCTGCTCGTCGTGGGCATGGACCAGCACGGGCAGGCTGTCCACCAGCAGCCGCAGGCGGCTTTCGTTCAGCCGCAGGCGGCTTTCCACGGCCTGGCGTTCGGCGATCTCGCGGCGCAGGTGGGCGTTGACCTCGGCCAGGGCCGTGGTGCGCTCCAGCACCCGGCGCTCCAGGGCGTCGCGGGTCTCCTCCAGCTCGGCCCCGATGCGCCGGATCTCGGTAATGTCCAGCAGCGAAACCACCACCCGGCCCAGGTTCTCGCGGTATTCCGGGGCGACCTTGAAATGCACGGCCACGCGGATGATCCTGCCGGTCATGGTCCTGTGGTCCAGCTCGCCGGAATAGCTGTCGCCGCCGTGGGCCAGGATGGCGAACTCCTGCCTGGCCACGCGCAGCGAGTCCTCGGTGAACACGCGGTCCAGCCCGGCCAGGAGCTCCTGCTTGTCGCGGGCCTCCAGCAGGTCCACGGTGGCCTTGTTCACGTCGATGATGCGCACCAGGCGCACGCAGTGCAGCAGATCGTCGGGGTGGGCGTCGAAGTGCGCGCCGAAGTCGCGCACGCCCCGGGCGCGCAGGGTGTCGAAGAAGCCCTTGACCGCCGAGAGGTCCTCCTCCCACAGGGACAGGGGGCACTCCTCGAACAGCGAGCGGTAGCGGCTCTCCTGGGCGGCCAGGGCGCCCTTGGCCCGCTCGCGCTCGGTCATGTCCCGGGCGAAGGCCGAGATGTACTCGCGGCCTTCCAGCTCCAGGTGGTTCAGGGTCATCTCCACGGGAATGAGCCCGCCGCCGCGCGCCAGCACCGGGGTTTCGAGCACGGCGCTGCCCGTGGCGCACAGCTCGGCCCACAGCAGGGGCCAGCGGGCGCGCGGCATGGCCGGGCACACGTCGAAGACGGTCATGGCCCCCAGGTCGGTCCGGGCATAGCCGAGCATGGCCCCGGCGGCCTCGTTGGCGTAGAAGAAGCGGCCCAGGGAGTCGAGCCAGAACACGGCCTCCACGGCCTTCTCGATGGAAAAACGCGAGAACTGGCGCAACCGCGCCTCGTCGCGGCCCAGGCGCGCGGCCCGGGCGCGGGAAAGGGCGCGGGCCAGGGCCCGGGGCAGCCGGGCCAGATCGTCCAGGCGCACCACGTCCGCCGCGCCCTGGCGCATGGCGCGCACGGCGTCGTCCAGGCCGCAGCCCTCGGCCAGCACGAGCACCGGAGGGGCGGCGCTGTGCAGGGCCGCGCGCCCCAGCAGCGCCTCCAGGCCCAGGGGCGGGGCCTGCATGTCGGCCAGCACCGCGTCCCACGGCCAGCCCAGCAGGGAATCCACATCCCCGCCCGCGCCCACGCTGGCGAACTCCGCGCGCAGCCCGGCTTCATGGAGGACCGGGCCGATCATGTCGGCCCACCGGGCGCGGGAAAGGGCGAGGAGGATCTGCAGCGGCTCGTTCATGGGCACCCGAAAGGAGTTTTTCGGACCCTATACCGCATCGCGCGCCGGAAGCAAGCCCGGCGGAAATCGGGCGGGGCCGGGGCGGACGGGCGCGGCCCGCCGGACGGCGCACCTGCGGGGCGGGCCGCCCGGCTCAAGGCGCCGGGGCGGCGTGCGCGGCGCAACCGGGAGGCCGGAGCCGCCGGGGCGCGGACGCCGGGGCAGGCGCAGGCGCACCGGGGCGGGCGACCTCGC
Organism: Desulfocurvus vexinensis DSM 17965; assembly: GCF_000519125.1. NCBI lineage: Bacteria > Pseudomonadati > Thermodesulfobacteriota > Desulfovibrionia > Desulfovibrionales > Desulfovibrionaceae > Desulfocurvus > Desulfocurvus vexinensis. Next base: position 167,360 of record NZ_JAEX01000002.1, on the reverse strand, counting down.
GCCCCGGCCCCGGGTCGGGGCCTCAGCCGCCCTCGCGGGCCAGCAGCAGGCGCATTTCGTTGGTGGCGGCGAATCCGAAGGACTCGTAGAGCGGACGCCCGGCGGGCGAGGCGTGCAGGCTGGCGCAGGGCACACCCAGGGTCCGGGCGAAGGCCATGCACTCCCCGAACAGCTGGCGGGCCAGCCCCCGGCGGCGGTGGCCCGGGACGGTGTACATGCTGCTCACGTAGAGCACGCGCCCGTCCAGGGCCCAGGGCTTGGGCGGCCCGGCCAGCAGGCTCACCGCCACGCAGGCCACGGCCTCGCCGGCGCCGTCCAGGGCCAGCCAGGCCGCGGCCTCGCCGCGCTCCATGCGCGGCAGGAAAAACGCGCCGTCGTGGGCGGCCAGGGTCTCGGGGTCGAAGCTGCCGGTCCACAGCTCGGCGAACATGGCCCGGCGCAGGCGCAGCAGCCCGGCCACGTCCCGCGCTGCGACGCGGCGCACGGCGTAGTCCCCGGGCGGGGCCGGGGCCGGGGCCGGGGAGGAGCGGGCCTGCGGCGGGCTGTAGTTGGCGGGGTCGATGCAGGTGTCGTAGGTCTTGCGGTCGATCTGGATCCAGTCCGTGCTGTTCACGCCGCGGCGGTTGGGATAGTCCGGCCCGGCGGGGTAGGCCGAGGCGACCTTGATCCAGCGGTCGCGCTCCACGGAGATGCGCCGCACCTCGGCGGCGGCCTCGGCCAGGTCCTGGTCCTGGGAAAAGAGCAGGGCCACGTCGCAGGTGCCCTCGCGGGCCATGCGCACCACGTCCAGGGCCATCTTCACGTCGATGCCCTTCTCCAGACCCATCTGCAGGGTCACCTCGCCGCCGTCGGCCATGCGGATGACGCGGTTCTGGTAGCGCAGTTCGCGGGTTTCCGTGCGGATGCCGCGCGAGCCCAGGGCCGCGAGCTTGGCGGTCCAGAAGGCGTGCCAGAAGGCGTTGTCGGCCTCCGAGGGCACCCCGGTGTAGAAGGTGATGCCTGCCAGCTGCCAGTCCATGCGCTGGCAGACGGCGGCGGCCAGCCGGGCCACGTCGTAGTTGGGGTAGGTGTAGCCGAAGGCGCTTTTCACGGCGTGGAACAGGTTCTGCCCGTCCACGAAGACATGGGCCCGCTTCAGGGCCGGTTCAATGGGCATGCGTTCCCCTTGGGAGACAAAACCCCGCCGGAGGCCTCGCGGCTGGTCCGACGGGGAGTAAATTGTGTCTTGTGCGTATCCGCTTTTCTATGCACCGTCAAGCCTGTTCCGCCCCGCAAACACGGCCTTCGCGGGCCATGGCGTCCCAGATGCGCCGGGCGGCCACGGCGGCCAGGGCCGCGCGGCTGGCCAGGGTACCGGTGATCATGTACTCCTCGGGCGAATGGTCGCGCTCCCCGCCGGGCCCCAGGCCGTCGAGCACCGGGGTGCCCACGTGGGCGATGTAGTTGGCGTCGGACACGCCGCCCCGGTAGTCCTCGGCCACGGGCACGTCCAGCTCGCGCCCGGCGGACATGACGTGCTCGAGCAGCCTGCGGTTGCCCGGGCCGGGCTCCATGGGCGGGCGCCCGGGCACGACCTCCACCTGCACCCCGGTGCCCGGCACGCAGGGCCGCGCGGCGATGTCCAGGGCCGCGCGCACCAGGGCCTGGCCGTCGGCCTCGGTGCGGTAGCGGCACTCCACGGTGGCCTCGGCGTGGGGCGCCACGGTGTTGGGCCCCACGCCCCCGGCAACCAGCCCCACGTTGACCGACACCCCCCGGGCGGCGTCGTTGAGCGCCTCCAGGGCAATGGTCTTGTGGGCCAGTTCCAGCACGGCGCTGGGCTTGGCCTGGCCCAGGTTGCCCGCGTGCCCGGCGCGGCCCGTGGCGCGCACGTGCAGGGTGGTCTTGCCCTTGCGCCCGGTGGTGGTCTCCCCGCCCGGGCCCGAGCACTCGAAGACAAAGGCGAAGGCGCTGCGCGCGGCCTCGGCCATGATCAAGTCCCGGGAGTGGTAGGAGCCGGTCTCCTCGTCGGAGTTGAAGACGAAGGCCACGGGCATGCCGTCCAGCAGGCCGTGGGCGTCCAGGGCCGCCAGGGCGTAGATGCCCGCCACCAGCCCGCCCTTCATGTCGATAACCCCGGGCCCGGTGACGCGGTCGCCCTCGTTGACGAATGCCTCGAAGCCGCCACCGGGCGGGAACACGGTGTCCATGTGTCCGCAGAAGAGCACCTGGCGCTGGCCGGGGGGCAGCTTGCGCGCGCCGGGGCAGCGGGCCACCAGGTGGTCGCCCACCTCGGCCTGGGGCACGGCCTGCACCACGAAGCCCAACCCGGTCATCACCTCGCGCAGCACCGCGCCCACGGCGTCGGTGCCAGCCTTGTTGGCGGTGTGCGAGTTGATGCGCACCAGGCGCTCCAGCAGCGCGAGCATCTCGGGCTCGCGCTCCCTGGTCCAGCGCAGGATGGATTGTGCGGTCCGCGACGTGACGCCCGCCGTGCTGCGACTCATGCCCTACTCCTTGCCGTACTTGTTGAAGGCGAAGTCCGTATCGTCGGCGTAGAGCTCGGGCAGGGCGTCGGGGTAGGCCGTCTCTTCGCCGCTCCAGGGCTTGCGCAGCACCACGGCCCCGCCCTCGCGGCGCACCACGTTGTCGCGGTGCAGGGGCACCTTGCCCCCGGCGGCGGCGATGTAGCGCGGCACGGCGTCGCCGGAGATGTTGCCGTACATGCCCTCGACGATGTCACGGCCCTTTTCGATGGGCACGCGCATGTGCGTGTACTGCGGATTGCGGTACGAGCAGTTGAAGACGTAGTACGGGCGGACGTAGGCTTCCTGGATCGTCTCGCACAGCTTCCACATCTTGACCTTGGAGTCGTTGATGCCGCGCATGAGCACCGCCTGGTTCAGCACGGCCATGACCCGCCGCGAAATGCGCCGGAAGGCGTCCTTGGACACGGGGGTGATCTCCTGGGCGGTGTTGATCTGCGTGACCACGCGCACGGGCCCGCGCTCGTTGGAAGCCTCCAGGATGTCCAGAAGCTCGCTGTCCACGCGCTGGGGCGTGGTCACGGGCACGCGGGTGCCCAGGCGCTTCACGCGCACGTGGTCGATGGCGTCGAGCTGGTCCAGCAGCCATTTGAGGGTCGCGTTGGGCAGCATGAAGGCGTCGCCGCCGGTGATGAGCACGTCGCGGATGGCCGGGTTGGCCGCGATGTAGTCCAGGGCCTCCTGGTAGGCGGCCTTGGAGAAGGTGCGGTCGGCGGAGCCGATATGCGCGATGCGCAGGCAGTGCGTGCAGTACATGGCGCAGATGTTGGTGACCTTCACGGCCACCACGCGCGGGTAGAACTGGTCGATGAGCCGGGCCGGGGAGTGGTCGCTGGCCACGGGCGGCAGCTCCAGGCCCACGTTGTCCACCATCTCGCCCGTGGGCACGCTTTGCAAAAGCACCGGGTCGTTGGCCACCCCGGGGCGGATCAGGCTCGCGTAGTACGGCGTCAGGCGCATGCGGTATTTGCGCGTCACGCGGGTCACGTCGCGGATGGTGTCGGCGGGCAGGTCGATGCAGCGGGCCAGGGTGTCCACGTCGTTGATGGCGTTGGCCAGCTGGCCGCCGAAGGAATTCCAGGTGGCCTCGTCCAGGCCCAGGGCCTTCCTGATGCGCGCCTGGTTCTCCAGGATCTCGTCCCACAGCTCGATGCCGCTGGGGGCCTCCTCGCCCTTGCGGGCCAGATAGTCGGCCACGCGCGGGTTGGCCTGGGCGATGATGTCCAGGGCGCGGCCCACGCGCCCGCCCACGGTGACGCCGTGCTCGTCCATGGCCGCATGGCGCAGGGCCAGGGCCTCCAGGTCCGCCCGGCCCAGGCCGAAGGCCTCGTGGCCCAGGCCTGCCTCGGCCTTGGCCCGGCGCAGGGCGGCGAACAGGGCCACGATGGGCGCCGTGCCCTGGGCGGCCTCGGCCCCCTCGCGCAGGGCGGCAATCTGCGCCCGCAGGTCCGCCGGGGCGTCGCCGCCTCCGGCCAGGTGGTCCAACAGGTCCGTGGTGAATTTGTCCAGTGCGGCCTGGCTGGTCTGTGACACGATGTGCTGCCTCCTCGCGTTCAGGCGCCCATGATGGACGCCGCAAGCTGGTTGCGCCCCCCGGCCAGTGCGGCGAGCATCTGCTCCCGGGTGGGGGCCACGGCGGCCACCCGGCCCAGGAAGGTGCCGGGCATGACGGCCACCTGGCCGCCGACGTGCTCCAGCACCACCGCCCCGCCCGGCCCGTCCGCCGCCACACGGCGGAACAGGTCGCGTTCGGGCATGTCCTGCAACACGGCGCGCGCGGTGCGCACGCCGGGTGTCTCCACCTTGTGGTTGTAGGTGCCCCAGTGGATGCCCAGATGCGCGGCCAGCTCATGGTCCGGCCCTTCGGGCGTCCCCTCGGGGAAGCGCCCGTCGAGCACGGCGCAGATCTCCAGCTCCGGCAGGTTGGGCGCGCCGTCGGGCAACAGGTGCTCCAGGGTGCAGCAGAACTCCATGGTCGTGCCCTGCTTGCGGGGGTTGACCTCGATGAAATAGACCCGTCCATCGGGCGTGACGATGAAGTCGCAGCCGAAGATGCCCCGGAAGCCCATGCGCCCCAGCACCCGGCCCACGGCGGCGGTCTGCTCGCGCAGGGTGCGCTGCACGTCCGGCGGCAGCTGCGAGGGGAAGGTCGAGCCCCGGAACTTGTTGCCGTCCTCGATGGTCATGTCGGCCACCCCGGCCACGAAGACCTCGCGCTCGTTGCCCACCACGGCGAGCACCGTGGGGTCCCAGACATGGGGCACATAGCGGCTGACGAGGAAGCAGCCGTCCTGCGCGAAACGCGCAGCGGCCTGGGCCGGGTCGAGCACCACCATGCTCGACACGCCCCCCGCGCTGTACGGGCAGGACACGAACGCCCCCTGGCCCCCGGCTCCACCCAGGCGCACACAGGCGGCAAGCATGGGGTCGCGCCCGGTGCATATCTCGAAGTCCGCCATGGGCACCACCGCCGAAAGGGTGCGGTACTGCCAGGTCTTGTCGTTCACGGCGTGGACCACCGCCGGGTCGGGCCCCAGCAGCGTCAGCCCGCGCACGTCGCGCAGCAGGAACTCGCGCTTGGGCTCGAACATCCACACGAACAGCCGGCCCTGGGCCGCGAGCAGGCGCTCGGCCAGGGCGCGGAAGTAGCGGTCGCACGACAGGTAGTGGGCGAAGGCGTCCATGGGCCTGCGCTCGGCCACGTGCCCCCCGCCCCGGGCCAGCCAGGGGTTCACGGCCAGCACGTTGCCGGATGGGTAGGTCTGCAGCACGTCGGGGCACACGGTGATGGCCCGGAAGGGGCGGTCGAAGCGCCGCTCCAGGCCCCGGCGCACGAAGTCGTTCAGGCCGTGGGCCTTGATCTCGCCCACATAGAGAAAATACTCGAAACCCGGCTCCAGCCGGATGCTTTCAAATACTACGTCGTCCATGGCCCTCCCCTCGGGTCTGTCGGGGTTGTATAGTCCGGCCCCGCCCGGGCCGCAACCCCGCCCTGGGGGAGTTGCGCGTGGCCTGCCTGCCGGGCGGGGGACCGCCCTTCCGGAACCGAAGGATTGCAATTTATTTTCGATTTTGCTACCCCTTTCCTTTCAAATCGGTTCGTTTTCCTTTGGTCACGCCGGGCAAACCGGCCACACCTTGGGCGGACACCGCCCGTCATCACCGGGCGGCAGGAGGAGGAGAGGAGCGGCCCCGGGCCCATGCCCGGGCCATGTGCCAACCATTTTCCGGACAGGAGGCAAGAATGCGGAAAGTCACCTACCTCATCGCGGCCCTGTGCCTTGGCGTGCTGCTCGGCGGCCTCGCCAGCGCCCCGGCCCAGGCCAAGAACGTCTTCGCAACCATCGGCACCGGCGGCATCACCGGCGTGTACTACCCCACCGGCGGCGCCATCGCCCGCATGGTCAACGAAAAACGCGACGTCTACGGCATCCGCGCCACCGTCGAGGCCACCGGCGGCTCCGTGTTCAACGTCAACGCCGTCATGGCTGGCGACCTGGAGTTCGGCGTGGTCCAGTCCGACCGGCAGTACCAGGCCATCCACGGCTTGGCCGAGTGGGAAGGCAAGCCGCAGGACAAGCTGCGCTCCGTGTTCTCCCTGCACCCCGAGACCGTGACCCTGCTCGCCGCCGAGGATTCCGGCGTCAAGGACATCACCGACCTCAAGGGCAAGACCGTCAACATCGGCAACCCCGGCTCCGGCCAGCTCCAGAACTCCATCGACGCGCTCACCGCCGCCGGCCTGAAGCACGACTCCGACATCAAGGCCGAGCAGGTCAAGGCCGCCGAGGCCCCGGGCCTGCTCCAGGATGGCCGCATCGACGCCTTCTTCTACACCGTCGGCCACCCCAACGGCGCCATGAAGGAAGCCACCGCCGGTACCCGCAAGGTGCGCTTTGTGTCCATCACCGGCCCGGGCGTGGACGCGCTCATCAAGGAAAAGCCCTACTACGCCAAGGCCTTCGTGCCCATGAGCAACTACGAGTCCGCGGTGAACACCGAGGACGTGCCCACCTTCGGCGTGCTGGCGACCTTCGTGACCAGCGCCGACGTGCCCGACGACGTGGTCTACGCGGTGACCAAGGAAGTCTTCGAGAACCTCGAGGAGTTCAAGGCCCTGCACCCCGCCTTCGCCTCCCTGACCAAGGAAGGCATGCTCCAAGGCCTCACCGCCCCCCTGCATCCGGGCGCCGAGAAGTACTTCAAGGAAGCCGGGCTGCTGAAGTAGCCCATCCCGTGGCCGGGCGCCCAGCGGCGTCCGGCCACGTTCTGCCCTCCGGCCCCACAGGCCCCGCGCCGCTGGCGGCGGGAACCGTCCACGATGCCCCCTCCGGGGCGCCATGAATTTCAGCCTTATCCGGGACTTCGCAGATGGCACCAGACAGAACCAGGGACGAAGAGAACAACGTCAAGGGCGTGGAATACGCGCAGAAGCTGGCCGAGGCCGAACACGGCCTGCAGGGCGACTTCGCGGGGGTGACCAGGAACCTGACCATGATCGTGGCCATCAGCTGGTCGCTGTTCCAGCTCTCCGTGGCCAGCTGGCTCATCGTGGACACGGTCTTCATCCGCGCGGCGCACCTGGCCTTCGCCATTTTCCTCATCTATACCAACATCCCGACCTTCAAGTTCTCCCACAACTGGAGGCCGGACCTGCGCTTCTTCCTGGCCATGCACCGCGTGACCATCCTGGACTACATCCTGGCCTTTCTGGCCGTGGCCGCGTCGCTGTACATCATCCTCGACTACGAGGGCATCACCACGCGCATCGGCAACCCCACCACGCGCGACATCATCTTCGGTGTCATGCTCGTGGTGCTGCTGCTGGAAGCCACGCGGCGGGTCATCGGCCCGGCCCTGCCGGTCATCGCCATGGCCTTCATCGTCTATTCCTTCTGCTCGCAGATGTCCTTCATCCCCGACGTGATGCTGCAAAAGGCCGTGTCGCTGAACCGCTTCATCGGCCAGATTTCCATGGACACCGAAGGCATCTACGGCATCCCCCTGGACGTGTCGGCGACCATCGTCTTCCTGTTCGTGCTCTTCGGCACCATGCTGGAAAAAGCCGGGGCCGGGCAGTTCTTCATCCGCGTGGCCCTGTGCCTCTTGGGCAGCTTCAAGGGCGGCCCGGCCAAGGCCGCCATCCTCGGCTCGGGGCTGACGGGCATGGTCTCCGGCTCGTCCATCGCCAACGTGGTCACCACCGGCACCTTCACCATCCCGCTGATGAAAAAAGTCGGCTACCCGCCCACCAAGGCCGCGGCCATCGAGGTCGCCGCCTCCACCGACGGCCAGATTGCCCCGCCCATCATGGGCGCCGCAGCGTTCATCATCGCCGAATACTTGAGCGTATCCTACATTGAGGTGGTCAAGGCCGCCGCCATCCCGGCCTTTGCGTCCTACGCGGCGCTCCTGTGGATCTCGCACGTCGAGGCCTGCAAGCTCGGGCTCCAGGGCATCCCACGCCGCGAGCTGCCGCCGTTCTTCGCCACCCTGCTCTCGGGGCTGCACTACATCCTGCCCCTGGCCATGCTGCTCTACGAGCTGATCGTGGTCCGCCACAGCCCGGAGCTGGCGGCCTTCCGCGCCATCTGCGTGCTGGCGGTCATCATGCTCGCGCAGCACCCCATCCGCGCCTGGCGCGCGGGCCAGCCCCTGCGCCCGGCCTTCATGCTCGGGGTGCGCGAAATCTTCCGGGGCCTGGCCGACGGCGCGCGCAACATGGCCGGCGTGGCCATGGCCACCGCCTCGGCGGGCATCATCGTCGGCATCGTGGCCATGGGCCTGGGCGGGCTGATCACCGAGGTCATCGCCGTGCTCGCTGGCGACAGCGTCTTCCTGCTTTTGACCATCACGGCCATGGCCAGCCTGCTCATCGGCATGGGGCTGCCCACCACGGCGACCTATATCGTCATGGCCTCCCTGACGGCCCCGGCCATCGTGGCCGTGGCCAGCCTGCAGGACTTCTTCGTGCCGCTCATGGCCGCACACCTGTTCTGCTTCTACTTCGGCATCCTGGCCGACGACACCCCGCCTGTGGGCCTGGCGGCCTACGCGGCGGCGGCCATCGCCGAGGGCCCGCCCATCCCCACGGGGCTGCAAGCCTTCATGTACGACATCCGCACGGCCATCCTGCCGTTCATGTTCATCTTCAACACCGAGTTGATCCTGCACGAGATATACAGCTGGCCGCAGGGACTGCTCATCTTCGCCATGGCCTGCCTGGGCAACTTCGCCTTCGCCTCGGCCACCCAGGGCTGGTTCATCGCCCGCAACAAGGCCTGGGAAATCCCCATGCTGCTGGCCGTAACCTTCATCCTCATGCAGCCCATGAACGTGCTGCCCGCCCTGGGCAACATCGCCGGACACGTGGTGAGCCTGTTCAGCGCCACGGCGGTGGACTACGACTGGACCAGCCCCTTCCACCCCTACTGGTTCTACCTGCTGGGCACGGCCCTGCTGGGCGGCCTGTGGCTGCTGCAAAAGCCCAGGCAGGCGGCGGACGAGGCCCGCATCGGCACCAGACTCGCGACCATCAACCCGCTGGCCGGGGAGAACAAGTCATGAAGGTGCAAGGCGACGTGATCATCCGCAAGATGCTGCACTGCGAGAAGTGCGGCGAGGTCTTCCCCAACGAGTTCGAGCGCTGCCCCAAGTGCAAGGGCACGCGGTTCTCGGGCTACACCGTGGTCAACCCCGTGGCCCGGCTGCCCGTCGAGTCCATCCTGCGGGTCATGGCCCACCTGACGTGGATGCTGGGCACGGCGGGCTGCCTGGCCCTTTTGTGGCAGACCGACTCGCCCGACGTGGACCACAACATGCTGCTGCTGGTGGCGGGCTTCGGCGTGCTGGTGGCCAGCGTGTTCATCTCCGTGACCCTGTTCGGCATGAGCGAGATGCTGCGGCGCATCGTGCGCATCCAGCTCCGGCTGCGGGCCATGTTCGAGGACCAGCAGGCCCAGGGCAACTGACCGCGCCCGGGCGCGAAACGACGGCGCCGCCGCCCCCAGCAGGGACGGCGGCGCCTTTGCGTGGCCGGGCGGGGGCGGCTCAGGCCGGGTCGGGCGCGCCGCCGGTTTCCAGCATGGCGCCGACCATGCGCTTCAGATCCCCGGCCAGCTCGTGCAGAGCGGCCACGGCCTCGTAGGAGCGGTTCATGCCCTCCATGGACTCCCCGGCGATGCGGTTGACCTCGTCCACAGCGCGGTTGATCTGCTCCGATGAGGCCGACTGCTGCTCGCTGGCCGAGGCGATGCCCTCGGCCTGCACGGTGTTCAGCTCCACCAGGCGCACGATCTCCTCCTGGGCGCGGCCCGACTCCGTGGCCAGCCGCGCGCTCTGCTCCACGGCGCGCAGGGCGGCGTGCATGGTCTCGATGTTGCGCTCCGTGGCCTCGCGGATGGACAGCACGCTGCGGTCCACCTCCTGGGTGGCGGCCATGGTCTTCTCGGCCAGCTTGCGCACCTCGTCGGCCACAACGGCGAACCCGCGCCCGGCGTCGCCCGCGCGCGCCGCCTCGATGGCCGCGTTGAGCGCGAGCAGGTTCGTCTGGTCGGCGATCTCGCTGATCACGTCCATGATCCGGCCGATGTCTTCCACCTGCCGCCCCAGGGCCTGCATGCCTTCGCGCATGCCCGTGGCGTGGCCGTCCACCTCGGTGATGGCCGCCACGGCCCGGTCCACCATGGCCGCCCCGGCGGTGGCCTTGTCCTTGGCGTCGCGGGCGTTCTGCGAGGCCGCGCCCGCGCTCTGCGCCACCTCCACCACCGCCAGGTTCATCTGGTCCATGGCCGTGGCCGTTTCGGACATGCGCGTGCTCTGGGTCTCGGCGCCGCGCCGCACCTGGGCGATCATGGCCGACAGCTCGGCCACGGCGTCGCCCACCCGCCCGGAGAACTCGTCCACGCTGCGGGCCGACTCGCGCATGCGCTCCCACAGGCCCTTGGCCCGCTCCTCCTGGCGCTGGGCCTCGCGCATGGCCTCGCGGGCGGCCTCGGCCTGGGCAGCAGCCTCGTCCTGCCTGCGGCGGACCTCCTCCAGGCGCGTACGCAGCTCGGCGACCATGGAGGTGATGTCCGCCGACAGGACGGCGAATTCGGGGGGCATGCCCGTGCCGGGCCGGGCCTCCAGGTCGCCCGAGGCCACGGCCCGCGAGTAGGCCGTCAGCTCCGCCAGGGGCCCGTTGATGCCCCTGGCCGTGCGGTAGAGGAACAGCCCGAGCAGCAGCACCAGGAACACTTCGACTCCCAGGATGGCGTGCTCCACCAGCCCGGAGACGCGCAGCGCCCCGGCGGCGTAGTGGTCGCGCAGGCTGGTGATGGCCGGCTCCAGGGCCCGCCCGTCGGTGGCCAGGGCCTGGTCCATGGTGCCCATCTGGCGGTACAGGCGCACGTAGTCGGCGAAGGCCCTGTCGTAGCCGTGCAAAACGCCCATGAGCCGCGCGTGCGCCCCGGCCTCCAGGCCCAGGCCGTCCAGCCGGGCCTCCAGCCCCTTGCGGGCCGTAGCCGCGCGCTCCAGGTACTTGTCGTCGCCGCGCAGCTGGAAGTTCTTCTCCTGGCGGCGCAGTTGCAGCAGGGCCACCAGGGCCTCGCGGTCGCCCACCTCGTCGATGCCCGCCTCCAGGGCGCGCCCGGCGGCGATGAACTCGCGGCGTACGCCGAGCTCCTCGTTCAGGCCGATGGCCCGCGCCGTGTCCACCGCGCGGGCGAAGGTGCCCGCGAAGGCGTCCACCAGGCGGCGCGCGGCGGCGCAATCCGCGGCCTTGTCCGCGTCCAGCGCCCCGATGCGCTCCAGGGCGGCGTGAACCAGGGCGGTGTGCTCGCCCACTTTGGCGGCGTAGGTCTCGTCACTGCGGATCAGGAAGTTCTTCTCGTGGCGCCGGGCCTGGAGCACATCCACGAAGGCGCCTTCGGCCAGGTCGCGCAGGGCGAAGCTGCGGGCCACCAGCACGTCGCCCGCCTTGTTCACGCCAAAAACCACGGCCAGCCCCACCAGCGACACGACAAGCACCAGGATCAGTCTTGCCTTCACGGACATAGCGTCAACTCCCCTCGGATTTCAGAAACACGGTGTTCATCCACAAGCGCCCGGGCCGCGCGGCAGACCTCGCGGTCCAGGGTCGCGCCGGCCTGGTGGCCGATCTCCTCCATGGCGCAGGCCAGCCCCAGGGCGGGCCTGTAGGGCCGGTGCGACGACATGGCTTCGAGCACATCGGCCACGGCCAGCACCTGCGCCTCGGGCAGGATGTCCTCCCCCGACAGGCCCCGGGGGTAGCCGGTGCCGTCCATGCGCTCGTGGTGCTCCAGCACGGCCAGGCCCACGGGCCAGGGAAAGGGAATGTTGCGCAGGATCTCGAAGCCCGTCTCGGGATGCTGGCGCATGAGGGCCAGCTCGCCGGGCGACAGGCGCGCGGGCTTGGAGAGGATGGCCATGGGCACGCAGACCTTGCCCATGTCGTGCAAGAGCCCGGCGATGCGCACCGTCTCCACCTGGGCCGCGTTCATGCCCATGCGCCCGGCCAGCAGGCAGGACAGCCGCGAGACCATCTGCTGGTGGCCCGAGGTGTACAGGTCGCGCTTTTCCAGCGTGGCCGACAGGGCCTTGACCGTCTCCTCGATGAGCTGGTTCAGGTTCTCGTTGGTGCGTTGCAGCTCGCCCTCGACCCGCTTGCGCGAAGTGATGTCGCGCGAGATGGCCGAGATGGCCCGGACCCTGCCGTCGCGGAAGATGGGCGAATAGGTCACCGAAACGGGAAACACCGTTCCCGAGCTGTGGCGGCGCAGGGTCTCGTAGCGCGACACCGGGCGCCCGGCGGCGATCTCATCGAAGATGAAGTGCATTTCGCCTTCGAGCCCGTCGGGCACCAGGGCGAAAATGGACATGCCGCGCAGAGCCTCGGGATCGTAGCCGTAGTTGCGCCCGGCGGCGCGGTTGGCCGAGAGAATGCGCCCGTCCAGGGCGATGCTGACGATGGCGTCGTCGGAGGAGTCGACGATGACCGCCAGGCGGGCGATCTCTTCCAGGGTCCGGCGGCGCTCGGTGATGTCGGTGAGGATGACGATGACGCCCAGGCGCGCGTCGGAGCTTTCCAGCCGCGCCAGGCGCACGCGGTAGTAGCGCGGGCTCTGGCCGAAGCCCTGGTGCTCTTTCTCGTAGGTCCTGGCCTCGTCGCAGGAGCGGCAGAAGGCGTCCACATCGGCGCACAGCCAGGGCCCCAGGGCAGCGCTCACCTGGTCCAGGCGCTCGCGGCGCGAAGGGCTGCGCCCGCCGAACAGCGTCAGGGCCGCATCGTTGGCATCGGCCAGCCTGTCGCCCGGAGTCAGCACCAGGGCTGGCTGCGGCAGGTGGCGAAAAACCCTGCGGTACGGAATCACGATGGGCACCGTCCTTTCCCGCGCGTGCCACTCCCGGTGCGGCTCGCGGGTCATGGAGGTCGAAGGCAAGGGGCGTGCCAGCTTCGCCTTGCGCGATGCGCCTCGTCGCGCAAGGCGGCTGCACCCTGGCGCACAGGCAAGGCTGGGCAAGCCTTCTGGCGGAGGCGCGTCAAAAAGAAAAACCGATTTCCTACACAATCGCGCATCGTGCAAGGCCGCAAGGAGCGGCAAATCAGCCCGCCGCGCAAGGCGTTGCGCACGTTGGCGCGATGAACAGCCCTTGAAGCGGGGAGTCTATTGCGCGTTCGACCGTCCGGACGATCGCGCTGGCCCGGCCTTGCGGCGCCCCCGGCGGGAGGGGAGGCGCCCCGGGCAAAAAAAACGGCCCGGCCAGCAAGGCCGGGCCGTCCGGGGAAGCGGGATCGAGGGCCAGTCAGGTCAGGGGCGCCCGTGGCCCGGCGGCCAGCCCGGCCCGGGGCGGCGCAGCCTCCAGGCCCAGGCGGTAGTCCGCCACGTCCTGCACCGTGACCACGGGCATGGCATGGCGCAGGGCGAAGTCCACCACGCCGGGCAGGCGGGCCATGGTGCCGTCGGCATTGGTCAGCTCGCAGAGCACCCCGCAGGGCTCCAGCCCCGCCAGGCGCATGAGGTCCACGTTGGCCTCGGTGTGCCCGCGCCGCTCCAGCACGCCCCCGGGCCGCGCGCACAGGGGGAACACATGGCCGGGGCGGCGCAGGTCCTCGGGCCGGGCGCCGGGGGCCACGGCGGCGCGCACCGTGGCCACGCGGTCGGCGGCGGACACCCCCGTGCTCACGCCCCGGGCGGCCTCGATGGACACCGTGAACCCCGTGCCGTAGGCGCTGGTGTTCTCGGCGACCATCATCGGCAGGTCCAGGGCGCGGACCCGCTCCGGGGTCAGGCACAGGCAGACGATGCCGCTGCACTCGCGGATGAGCAGGGCCATCTGGGCCGGGGTGACGCTCTGGGCCGCAAAGAACAGGTCGCCCTCGTTCTCGCGGTCCTCGTCGTCCACGGCCAGCACGCCCCGGCCCGCGCGCAGGGCGGCCAGGGCGGCCTCCACCCGCTGGCGGGGGGAGCCGAATGGGGCAAGAAGGGATTGCTGCATGACGTCGCTCCTTGTTCGGGTTGACACAACCAGGGCCAAACAGGAGAGACGCCGCCGCCCCCGAAAGCCGGGCACGACACGGCGCGCACGGGCCAAGGGCCCGTGGCGGGACGATGTGTCCTCTCCTCTTCCATCCGGACTGTAACCGTCGGCCCCGGCATCGCACCGGGTCTGCTGACCCCGCCCCGCAAGGGGGCGGGCGCTCGCGGGCTCCCCGGCCATGGCCGGGATACCGCCGGTGGGGAATTCCACCCCGCCCTGAGGATAAGGCCCGCACGCTACCGCCGCCCGGCGGCGGGGTCAACGCAAAACCCCGCCCCGCCGGAGCCAGCCGCTGCTCTGCCCGGCGCCCCAGGGGGAACGCGAGGGCTCAACACAGAACCCCGCCCAAGGGCCCCGGCGAACGTAAAAAAAAATAAAGCCCCTCCCGCAGGACCCGCATCCCCCAGCCTTGGAGCGGAAAGGAGCGGGCCAAAACACTACTGCCAGAGGGGTTTCCTGCACAGGACAGCAAAAAGACAATCTTTCAGTATAGCACGAACGACAGACACTGTATATGGTGTTTATTTTCCGTTTGTATTACAATAGAATCGTCCAGCCATGGAGCCTACAATATTGTAGGCACAGCAATACAATATTGTTCAAGCAGACCGAAAACCCTGCTCCAGGGCCGCGTCGGACAGGACCACTCATGCAACCGCCCGCTTCCGGCGCGCCAGGATGTGCCGGAACCCGAGGCGAACGAAACTTTGCCAGGAACCATGGACCCGCTGGAGGCCGACGATCATGTTCATCTCGCGCTTGAACATCTCCACCAAACTTGCAGTCAGCAGCTTCGCCTTTGTCCTGCCGATCGCCGTCCTGCTGTATTTCATGATCGCCGGAGTGAACGCGAGCATCCGCTTCTCGGCAATGGAATATTATGGCGACGCGTACCAACGCCCGCTGGCCGGGCTGCTGGAAGCCGTGCCCGCCCACGGGCGGCTGCTCACTCGCCAGGCCCTGGGCCAGGGCGGCCTGGACGGCGAACTCGCCGCCATCCGCCGCAGGGCCGACCAGGCCTTTGCCGACCTGGAAGCGGCGGACAAGGCCTACGGCGAGGACCTCCAGGTCACCGACGCGGGCCTGGCCATGCGCCAGCGCAGCCACCTCACGGTCGCGCGCCTCAAATCGCAGTGGGCCGCCCTGCGGGCCCTGACCCGCCCCGCGCCCGACGACCACGCGGCCCTGCTCCAGGACGTGCGCGGCCTCATCGCCCATGTGGGTGACACGTCCAACCTGATTCTCGACCCCGACCTCGACAGCTACTACATCATGGACATCACCCTGCTGGCCCTGCCCCAGACCCAGGCGCGCTTGGCCGAAATCCTCGACTTCGGCCTGACGGCCCTGCCCGCCGGGCCTCTGGACGAAGCCCAGCGCCGCAGGGTCATGGTCATGGCCTCGATGCTGCGCGAGTCCGACATGGCCCGGGTGCTGGCCAGCGCCGCCGTCTCCCTCAGCGAGGACCAGAACTTCTACGGCACGAGCCCCTCGCTCCAGGCCGCCCTGCCGCCCCGGCTGGCCGCCTACGAACAGGCCACCACCGACTTTCTGGCCCTGCTCGACGCCCTGGCCGCCCAGGACGCCCAACGGACGGACGAGGCAACCTTCCTCGCCAAAGGCGAGGCCGCCCTGGCCGCCAGTTTCGCCCTGTGGTCCACCGCCGTGGACGAACTCGACACCCTGCTCCAGGTGCGCATCGACCACTACAAGACCACGCGTCTGGTCTCCCTGGTCTGCACCGCAGCGGCCCTGCTGGCGGCCGGGCTGCTGGTGCTGCTCATCGGCCGCAGCGTGACCCGGCCCCTGCGCCAGGTCCAGGCCTATGCCCAGGCCGTGGCCGGGGGCGACCTCAAGGCCGAGGTTCAAGGCACCTTCGGCGGTGAGCTGGGCGCCCTGGCGGCCCACGTCCAGGCCATGGTCAGCCAGCTCAAGGTCCGCCTGGGCTTCGCCCAGGGCATCCTCGGCGCCCTGGGCTCCCCCTGCCTGGTCACCGACAACGGCGGCCTGGCCACCTTCATCAACCCCCAGATGACCCGCCTGCTGGGCTGCGCCGCCCTGCCGGGCGGCGGCCTGGGCCGCCCGGTGGACGAGCTCTTCCCCCGCGACCAGCACCACCGCGACATGATCCGCCAGGCCGTTTCCACGCGCCATCAGTTCGCCGATGTGGAAACCGAGGCCGTCATGCGCGACGGCTCCCGGACGCATGTGCTCTCCTGCGTGGCTCCGCTCTACGACCTCGACGGCAACCTGCTCGGCGCCTTCACCCTCATGCAGGACATCTCGAACCTCAAGGCCCAGGAACAGGCCATCGCCCTCAGCCACCAGACCCTGCTGGAAACCGCCACCCAGGCCGAAACCATCGCCCGCACCGTCCTCGACACCCTGGGCGACCTCGCCGCGCACGTCCAGGCCGCCGACCAGGGCTCCGAACTGCAACGCGAACGCACCAGCCAGGCCGCCTCGGCCATGGATCAGGTCAACGCCAGCATCCTCGACGTGGCCCGCAACGCCCAGCAGGCAGCCTCCCGCGCCGACCAGTCGCGCGACAAGGCCCAACAGGGCTCCGAGGTTGTCGGCCAGGCTGCCACAGCCATCGCCGAGGTCGCCGTCCTGGCCCGCGACCTCAAGCAGAACATGGGCGCCCTGGGCCACCAGGCCGAGTCCATCGGCGCCATCATGAACGTCATCAACGACATCGCCGACCAGACCAACCTGCTGGCGCTCAACGCGGCCATCGAGGCCGCCCGCGCCGGGGAAGCGGGCCGCGGCTTCGCCGTGGTCGCCGACGAGGTGCGCAAGCTGGCCGAAAAGACCATGCACGCCACCCGCGAGGTCGGCACGGCCATCGCCGGAATCCAGACCAGCACCCAACGGAACATGGAAGGCATGGACCGCGCCGTGGCCGCCGTGGAGCGCGTCACCACCCTGGCCGACCATTCCGGCAACGCCCTGGCGGAAATCGTCCATCTGGCCGACTCCAGCTCGGACATGGTCCGGGGCATCGCCGCCGCCAGCGAGCAGCAGTCCGCCGCCAGCGAGCAGATCGGCAGGAGCGTCGAGGAGATCAGCACCATCTCCGCCCGCACCGCCGACGGCATGGCCCGCTCCCGCCAGGCCCTGGACAGGCTCTCCCTCCAGGCCCGCGACCTCCAGGAGCTCATCACCCACATGCGCGGCTAGCTGCCGCCCGGCCCTGCAGACCGCCCCGGTCCCGCGGCAAAACGCCACAGGGCCGGGGCGGGGCATTCTGAAGCGGGAGGGCGCGGGCCGGGGCGGGCGGCCTGCGCAGGAAACAGGCCAGGCAGCGCGGCACCGCTGCCGCGAACCGCCCCGCCATATTGCCAGGGCGCACCTGGGCCGTGCGGATGGCTGCTGCCCGCACGGCCCAGGCGTGGCTCCCGGGCGCAGCGCCAGGCGCCGGGCCGCCCCTTTGGCCAGCCCGCGCCCGTGCCATTTCCCGCCCGCCCCGGCCATTCCCGGGCCACGCCCCCATTTGACCCTGGTCAAGGTCCGCCGCCCCCGGGCCGCGTAGCGTGGCGGCGACACCAATGAGGAGGCTCCCCGTGAACTACTTCCGCAAGATGTGCGGCTGCGGCACCAACGGCTTTTGCGTCAACTTCCGCGAGACGTTCTGGTCGTTCCTGGGCTCCCTGGCGGGCATCACCGCCGTGGGCGCGCTGAACGCCGTGCTGCTGGACCAGACCGGGGCCATGCTGCTCATCGGCTCCTTCGGGGCCTCGGCGGTGCTGCTCTACGGCGCGCCCACGGCGCCCCTGTCCCAGCCGCGCAACCTGCTGGGCGGGCACGTGCTCTCCGCGCTGGTGGGCGTGGCCTGCGCGGCGCACCTGGGCCATGTGCCCTGGCTGGCCGCAGGGCTGGCCGTGTCCACGGCCATCGCCCTCATGCACCTCACCGGCACCCTGCACCCCCCCGGCGGCGCCACGGCCCTCATCGCCGTCATCGGCGGCGAGCCCGTCCGCGCGCTGGGCTACCTCTACGCCCTGGTTCCCGCCCTGGCCGGGGCCCTGGTGCTGCTGGCCGTGGCCCTGCTGGTCAACAACATCCCCAAGACCCGCCAGTACCCGGTCTACTGGTACTAGCGCACCGGACCGCCCACGACCCGGCCTGGCCGAGCCCGGCCTGACCACGCGCGCAAGGGCTGGTGCTGGCTGGGCGGGCGTCTCAGCCTCGGCGCTCCCGGTGCCTGGCGCCCGTGCGCTGCCTGAACAGCCTCAGGATAATTGGAGGGGAACGGCGAGATAAACGGGATGTGCCGGGATGATCCGGGAACAGGTGGGACGGGGGAAAGTGTAATTGAGTTGCAGCATGTGAAATCCCAGAAGGGCTAGAACAGGGTGTGCTGGGCTGGGCGGCGGGCCTCGCGCTCGGCTCGCAGGATACGATAGATCGCCTGGATGCTCAAGCTATGCCGCGCGGCCAGATCGGCGACGTTGCCGCCGTTGAAGTCTTTGTAGATTTGAGCGTTGCGCTCACTATTGCGGGCCAGCATATCCATAGGGAAATAGACCTGCTGGCCGCCCCACTCGTCGGCCATGCGTGTGGCGACGGCGTCACCGAGGCGCTGGGCGCGGATTGCGTCCAGCCCATGCGCCTCGGCCAACTCTCTGGTCTTGGCCGCCAAGTCGGTCAGCAGTTCCGCCCCGGGTTGGCGATCGCTCATAGCAGCTCACCTCCAGCTCGGATCACCCACGCCTTGAGCGCCTCGATGACGCTACTGGCCGCAGCTGTACTGAGCCACTCCAGGCGAGAAATATGCGTCTGACGTTGGACGAATCGCGCCAGGGCCAGCTCTCCCGGATCGCGCACCTGGCCGAGGTCATGCAGCTGCAACCACAGGGCGCGGATCATCCGGGATTGAGGATCGTCTGCCAACATCTCCACTTTTGGACCGCCCCTGCCTGCCTGTGCCTGGAAGCCCTTACGGCGCAGGTGATCCACCACGCGCTCCAGCTGGGGGCCCGTCAACCCCTTTGCGCTGGGCTGCCCGGTCAACTGATCCAGCATGGCCCTGTAGGTGGGATCATCCAGAGACAACTCACGCTTGGCCACATGGATCAACTTGATCAGAGATTTGAGGTAGCCCTCGGAATATGTGCGGTGAGAGCGTCGGGGCGTTGCGCTCATCTCGTCCTCCCGGCCAGCCACGCAGCCTTGCGCAATCCGTCCCATGCATCCCAGTCAGCAGGCAGGGGACGACCATCAGCGGCCAAGCGTGGAGGCGTGGTCATTGGACCAGAAACCTGCGGCGGCTCGTAGCCCGGCCAGACCTCGGACAGGTGACGAGCGATCTCCCGCGCTACCGCCTCGGCGGCATCCGGGCGCAGGCGATCCGGAGGGCACAGCGCCACCACTCGGGCCGGGAACATCCCGTCGCGCAGGTCCGTCACGGCCCACTGCCCCTGATGCGCGTGGCGGGCCGCATATCGGGGAGTGCGGTCCATCACAGCTCCTCGGGGCTGCGCTCGTCCAGCTCCAGGGCCACGGTGGAAACCGTGGCGAATTGAGTCCGCAGAGGCCGCACTCGGCCCAGCTCCACGTCGCCCACGTCCAGCCGGACGCGCCCCAGGCGCTGGTCCAGCAGGTAGGCGTGGCCCGTGGTCACGCCGGGCGTCTCGCCGCCCTCAGCACCACGCACCAGGACCGCCGTCCCGGGCTGGTAGTGCCGGTTCCAGAGTTCCACGCGGATTCGTTCCTGATAGGGGGTGCTCACGGGGGGCCTCACTTATAAATGCAGTCGTTGCCACAAATCCACGAACGCCAGCGCCGCAGCCACCGGGACCACTCCGTTGCCGAGCAGGTACAGGCGCTCAGACCTGCTGGCCAACCCATGAGTTGCTCCACCCAATCCGGGTTCAATTGTTCGCGGCGCCTCCCAGGGGTGCTGCGGAGAGGCGGCATTGGCCGGCCATGGCCAAGCACGGTTTGGGCAGGCAGACCCAATACTGCTGTGGCCAGGCCGTCGCCGCTCTTGGGACTGAGCCCTTTGCGGTTGTTGTTGCCGCACGCTGTTGGGGTGGGCCACAGCCTCTCGACCTGCGCAACCACGGCAGGCAGGCTGGTGCTCTGCTGGGATACTCCCCTCAACCGATATTTCGTGTCCGACGCCAGGGGGGTAGGCCACGCCAGTACCGCATAGTCCAGGTCTGGTTGGTTGCGGCGAACTGCACAGGGAGATGGTGTCCTGCGGGAGGCCTTGGGCGTCGGCCAAGGCCTTGACAGCCAAGATGAATACTCGGGCGCGAACATGCGGCGCGCCACATTCTGCCGCGCTGTAAAGTCCCGCCTCAATTCGGTAACCCAAAGCGAGGAGATCAGCGTGGACGGCAGCCAGTCCGCGCCTAACGTGCCCTGAAACATTCTCGAAGAAACAGATTGGCGGTTGAACTTCTGTAACAATCCTCCTGACCTCAGGCCACAAATGGCGCTGGTCATCTTTTCCACGACGCCGACCTGCGTCACTGAACGGCTGGCACGGGTAGCCCGCAGAGACGATATCCACAACTCCACGCCACGGGCGGCCTGCGAACGAGTGTAGGTCAGACCAGACAGCCGGGAGAGGTAATCCCGCCGCTTCCACCCCCGCCAAGAAAGCGGACGCAGCGTGTCCCGACCGTTCGACAGCACAGACAGTGCGGTATTCTCCTGGGAACAGCAGGTGGAACCCAAGTTCGAGGCCGCCTGCCCCGGCACATAAAGCCATGCCATTCATGCTATCCTCCCGGCTGCTCATCAGGCCGAGGGCGCCACCCCTCGGCGACCGCCCCGCAGGGGGCGGTTTCGCTTAATTGAGCTGCGCCCTTACCATTTCCCGAAACGTCGTCAGTGCCTGGAGGGCCTCGTCGCCAGAGGACGCGGTGGGTAACCCGGGAACGATGAGGGTTTCACCGTCGTAGCCATGGACGGCCAGCACCTCGACGGCGTCGCGCAGGCGCTTACTGAAGTCCCTGGCAATAGGCAGCGCCCCTTTGGGGAGCTGATTGCCGAAATCAATCTTGCCGTTTCTCCAGCAGTAGACGACCACCTTGTTTGCCATGCTTCATCTCCTTTATTGGATTGCCCGGGAGGGTGCGGGCCCGGTCACGGGCGTGGACAGCGGCACCGTGGCCCCGTCCCGCACGCCGTCCCACCGGGCGGGCGACTGCGGCGCGGATATCTGACGGATACGCAAGCCCGGCGGCATAGCCTCCTGGATCGCCGTGTCCTTGAGCGGGACCAGTGCCGCCTCGGTCGCGGGTGTGATCAGGC
Source organism: Desulfocurvus vexinensis DSM 17965 (assembly GCF_000519125.1). Classification (NCBI taxonomy): domain Bacteria; kingdom Pseudomonadati; phylum Thermodesulfobacteriota; class Desulfovibrionia; order Desulfovibrionales; family Desulfovibrionaceae; genus Desulfocurvus; species Desulfocurvus vexinensis. The sequence goes on along the minus strand of NZ_JAEX01000002.1, from coordinate 146,025 downwards.
TCTGCGCCTGGAGGCGCTGCCCTACCGTCTGCGCCAATCCATAGAGGTATGCGGCCCGCGCCCGGTTTTTGGACCGGCTGCCCCGGAACCGCCGCCGGGAATCGGGGCGGCCCATATACCGCGACCCGAGGCGCAGCAGCGTCCGGTACAGGTAGCCGAACGTCCACGCGCACACCTCGGGATCGGCGCCGCAGCCGACAAAGGACGTGCGCCCGTTACAGTCATGGAAGTACTGGCAGCCGAAGGCCTCAGCGGTGTGGAAGGCCAGCCGATGCGCCCACTTCTCCAGGCATTTGCGGGTGCGGTGTTCGGCTGTCCACGCGGACGTGCCCGTCTCGTCAGCAGGCACGTCCGCCAGGGAGAGGTTGTGCTCCGCCAGCAGCGCCTGGGCTTTTGCCGCAGCGGCTGCCGCCTCGTGCTCATTGTCACTCCCCGCCAGGGCCAACAACTTGCGGACCTTGTCCAGGAGCCTGGCTTGGCTATCCATTCACCGCCCCCTTGAGGCCCTTGGCGGGGGCGAACCGCACGGTGCGGGAGGCCGGGATAGAGATGGGCTCGCCGGTCTTGGGGTTGCGGCCCTGCCGGGCGGGGCGGGTCGCAACCGAGAACTTGCCAAAGCCGGTGAGCATGACCTCGCCGCCACGTTGCAGCTCCTGCGTTATGACCGCGAACGTGGAAGTCAGGATTTCCTCATTGGTCATGCCCCGGTAGGAATTCCCCTTCGTTACCGCAGCGATCAGTTCCGTCTTGTTCATGTTGTGCTCCTGTGGTGTTACGCCTCACCCTTGAGGGCTTCGGCGGAGATTTCGATGAAGAACTGATCCGTCACCTTGCGCTCCATGCCCACGGCATCGAGCTTGCCATCGGTCCAGTCGCGCATGGCTTCCTTGTTCACGGTCTCGCTGGTCTTCACGGCGTCGAGCCAGCCCAGGTCTTTGAGCTTCTCCAGCACGTGGCCCATCTTGACCTTGGCCCGGGCCACAATGCTGGTGGACTGGCGCCAGCCGATGACGCCGTGGGGCAGCTCCAGGCTTTTGCGCCGGGCGAACAGCTCGGCCCGGTTGACCTCGGCGAAACCGTTCAGCGCCGTGCCCAGGGCCTTCTGGCGCTCCTTGTGCGGCGCGGCCTCGGCGTCCGCGTTGGCCTTGATGACGTCCATGTTCTCGTTCATGTCCGCCTCGATGGCCCGCAAGCGCCGTTCGAGTTGCGCCATTTCGGCCAGGGCGGCCTTGGCCTGTTCCATGGTGGTGATGATTTCGCCTTGCGGCTTGAGTCTCTTGGTCACGGTTTCCTCCTGTGTTTGCGTTAGACGCTCTTGATCACATCTGCGGTCACCAGCGGGGAGCCGAGGTCGGCGGCCATATTCATGCTGGCGGTGAGCATGTTCCCGACGGCGAGCGGGTAGACCAGGGACACGCTGTCCCGACTGCCGCGCAGGCTGTTGGGGCCGGTGAGCTTGGCGCGCAGGGCCTCGACGGCGTCCTCGGTGATGACCTTGGCCAGATCCACTCCGACCCGGGAAAACTTGAATTTCAGGTAGTCAATCAGGGAGCCATTCATGGGCCGCAGCTCGACCATTTCGCACCGCTGGACCACCTCGCGGACCTCGTGCGAGCCCTCGCTGAGTTTCTGCTTCAGCTCGGGCTGGCCCAGCAGGATCACGCCCAGCAGGCGCTTGAAGCCGTCCTCCAGCTCCAGGAACCGTTTCAGGTGCTTGAGCGTCGGGATGCTCAGACCGTGGGCCTCTTCGATTATTAACAGGTGGCTGTTCCCCGCCTGGCTGGATTCGCGCAGGGCGGTGTGCAGCTGGCGGAACCGCGCCTCGGGGCTGGAGGCGACCTTGCGCAGCGGCGCGACGGTGGCCATTATGGCCTCGGTTATGTGCAGCGCCTTCAGCGTCTTGCCGATCTTGTCGTTGTCCTCCATGCCCAGGACGTAGGGCTCAATGACCAGCACGGGCTGCCCCTCGCGCGAAATGCGGTCGACCAGGTCGCGCCGCAGGGTGGATTTGCCCGACCCGCTCTCGCCGACCACGGCGAGGAACCCCCCGTGGCGGGCGACGTGATACATGGACTCGCGCACATAGCGAATGTCCTTGGACAGGAACACGTCCTCGTGGGTGCGCACGTCGTCGGAGAACGGGTCGACGGGCAGGCTGAAATGGCGCCGGGTCTCGGGGAACAGGCCTTGTCTACGAAGCAGCATGGTTTCCTCCTGTGCAGCCGGGCGGGCTGCGGTTGTGCCGACCTTGTCGAATGCGGCATCCAGGGCGTCGGCGGGAGCCCCGTGCTGCCGCAAAAAGTCCATCACCTGCTGGCGGATTTCGCCTCGGCTGCGTCGCTTGGGCCAGCGACCGTGCCGGACGAGCTGGGTCAGAGCAGCCGGGGATATCCCCGCCGCGTCCGCGACCTCGCGCTGGGAAATGCCCAGCGCCTCGATGACGGCCTTGAGCCTAAGCATTGTGCCCTCCCACAGCGCGCAGGACCGCTCCGGCCCGAGGCTCGGGGGCGGCCAGGCGCGCGGCAATTGCGTCTATCTCGTCGGCGGGGACGCCGCCGGGGTAGCGTTGCACCAGCCAGGCGTATCGTTCCGCAGTCCAGGCGGCGCCCAGGGCCGCCTTGAGGGCGCGGGCGGCCTCGATGTGCGACAGCGGAGCGACCTCGCGCCGGGCGGCGTCCAGGCCCAGATCGCGCCCGCGCCGGGGGATGTAGGTGGGGGCGGCCTTGAGGTCGGCCATAACGTCGAGGCCTTCGGGGGCTCGCAGGTTTTTGCGGTCCGCACCGCCGGTCAGCGCCTCGATCTCCTTCGTGCGCATGTCGGCCTGGGTGTCCGGCAGAGCCTGGAATTCCTGGCCAATGATCGGGGCCGCCGCCCAGAACCCCGCATCGGTCTTGGCGACAGGCTCGACGGTCCAGACCGATTCGCCCGCCACCGGGTCGGGCACGATCACGTCCACCGCCGGGGCCCGGTAGGGGTTGACCACAACCTGGACCTTGGACTGGGGCACCAGCCCGGGGACGTAGCGGAGATCGTAGTCGGCGCGCCCGTAGCCCCGGACGGCGTGGCTGATGGTCATGTCCGCGCGCACGGTGGCCTCCTTGGGCTTGGTGGTCACCAACTCCCTGCACAGGTCCAGAGGCGGGGCCAGGCGCAGTTGCGCCTCGGTGATGGTCAGCCAGAGGTCGTTGCGGGTGCGCCCGGTGCGGGAGTGGCGCTCGTAGGCGTTGAAGTGCTTGCGCCAGCGGTCGGCCTCGGCCTGGAGCTGCTCCAGGGACTCCACGCGCAGGTAGGCCAGCCGCCCCTCGAAGCGCCGCTCGACGATGTTGTTGGCGACCTCCACGGCCCCCTTGGCCCGGGGGTTGCCGGGCAAGTGGGTCAGGTGGCGGACACCCAGGCGGTCCAGGAGATTGAGGAACAGGTGCGAGGTGTTGGCGGAGCCGCAGTCCATGAGCAGCTGCGCCGGAACCCCGTGCAACGGGTCATCCGCACTCCGCTTGCTGATGGCCTCCAGGAACACGTCCACCAGACCCTGGGCCGTCTCACCCGGGGAGAGGACGTATTTGACGAAGATGGAGCCGGAGTAGTGGTCCACGATCACATAGCGCCACACGCGCTCGTTGGCGATGCGGGCCATGTTGCCGGGCTTGTTCTTGTAGAAGGCGGCTTCGTCCATCACGGCCAACCCGCCGGTGCGCAGGTAGAACAGTACGCAGAGCGATGGGTCCACCTGCCAGGTGTGGTTGGGGTGCAGGCTGCGCATGTGGACGCACGGCTTGCCTTGGGCCAACTGACCGGGGTGGCACCCGAAGCGGCGCATGGCCCGCGCCAGCGTCGTCGGGGACTTGGGCAGGACAACCTCGCCTGTCGCGGGGTTCACCACGCCGTGGCCGTTTTCGCGCATGATCTCCAACGAGTCGGAGATCGTCAGCGTGCGCTTGCCATTGGCGCGCACGGCCTGGCGCACCAGGGCCGCCGCGTGGACGGCGACGTCTTCGGGGATGGAGAGGCGACCACGGTCGGCCCGGGCTTTGCGCCCGCTGGCCCAGCCCACGTCGCGCAGGCGCCGATAGAGCTGCTGGCGGGAGCAGCGCAGCAGCTCGGTGGCCTCGGCCACCACAGCCCCGCGCTGCCCGTGCGGCGCGTCGGCCAGCCGTTCGGCTACGTCGCGCAGGTAGTCCAGCTCGGCCAGTTGCGGGTTCATGCCGTCGCCCCTTCGTCGGCCACGCCCAGGCCCCGGGCTGCCTCGGCACGCGTCCACTCAGGGCGCACGATGCCCTCGAAGTCCACAGCCACGCCGTAGTTGGCAAAGTGGTTGCCCACGCCCTCGGCCCAATAGCGGGCCAGGTTGTGCGCGTAGTCGCTCGTGTGGGGGGAGCAGCCGTCGGCCTCCAACAGATCGGCCAGCTCGCCCAGGAACTCGTTCACCGCAGCACTGGCCTTGACCTCGGCCAGGGACAGACGCTCGACCGCCGCCGCCTCGCGCTCCAGGGCCAGGCGCGCACGCTGGGCCGGGGGCAGGCTCTTGAGCCGCTCCAGTTCCAGCTGGGTCTTGTCCAACTGCTGGGCCTTGGTCTGGAGCAGCCTGTCGCGTGCGTCCAGATCGGCAGCCAGATCCTCGGCCTCCTTGCGCGCGGCGGCCTGCTGGGCGGCGTGGCGCTCGGCCATGTCCTGGAGCAGGGACAAGGCATCGTCCTTGGTGGCGTCCTCAGCCAGGGCGCGCTTGACGGCCTCCTGGTCCTCGGCGGGCAAGGCCTTGAGGGCCCGGTAGTCGCGGTTGCGGAACCCGACGCGCTCGGCGGCCTCGTACAGGTCCGGGCCCAGGGTGTGCATGTGCTGCGAAAGTTCTTGGAGCCGCTGGTAGGACTTGCCGAGTTTGACCTCGCAGAACTCTTTCAAATCTGCGACGTGTCGCACATTTCCGGCCTCGTCGCGGATGGGTATCTTTTGGTAAGCCTTCTCTTTCTTCATTTTTTCAAAAATCTGCACGAGCATGGAATCTGCGACGGTCGCATAAAACAACGTCGCATCCAGCCGCCCGAGGTCGCGCAGCACGCCTTCCACGTCCATGACAGCCTGGGAGACCGCGGCGGCGGTGTTCTGGTCCTGGGCCAACTGCGCGGCGCGCGCGGCGCTGATCTCGGGCACGGAATCCGGCCCTTTGCCGGGGCTCATGTCTTTGCCCCAGGCTTTGCGCGCCTCGGGGCACAGGCCCGTGGGGCACATGCATTTCGTTTCCCAGGCGGGGATCTGCGCGCCAGGGGTCGGGTCGTCCAGCGGGGCGCGGTACTCGCAGGTTGCGCAGGGGTAGGTCATGCTCTCTCCTTATCGCGCGCCAGCCGCGACGCGCTGTCTCAGTTCGTGGATGCGGGCAAGGGCGGACTCGGTTTCCCGGGCAAAATGCTCCGCCGTCTGGAGCAGCCAGACGCTATGGGCCCAGCGGCCATCGTCCAGGCGCAGGGCGAGGCCTTCGGCCTCCAGGGCCTCCAGGGCCCGGCAGACGTTGACGGGGCTGTCGCCGACCGCATCGGCCAGCTCCTTGTTGGACAGGCCCGTCAGGGCGTGGCCCCGCAGGGCCTTGAACACACGCAGGGCGCGGCGGGCCGAGCCGGGGCCAGTGCTCTTGGGGGTGCTATCCATCACGCGCTCTCCCGCAGCACCTGGGCGAAGCCTTCGGCATCGCAGCGCAGATCGAAGAACGCCGGGCCGCCGTCGCGGCAGACGTTCATCCACTTGGCTCCGGCAAAGCGCACCTGCACGCCCCACCAGGTGCGGTGGGTCATCGTGTCTATCCACTGGGCGGCGCGGACCTTCATGGGGCGGGATTGGGGCTGGGTCATTGCCCTGCCTCCAGGCCCTGCTCCTGCCGGGCGCGCTGGGGGACGTATTTGACGACGGTGGCGCCGGAGTAGTGGTCCACGATCACATGGCGCCACACGCGCTCGTTGGCGATGCGGACCAGAGTCAGGTCAGCATCCCACAGGCGCTGGGCCAAAGATCTAACCGGCATGGGCCACCTCCTGCCTCGTGCTGGAGGCCCAATGTGGGCAGCGGACGCCGGTGCAGGTGGGGGCCAGCCGGGGGTCGATCTGGCAGCGCGTCAGGGCGAGGTGGCGCGGGCCGTAGGGGCGCAGCCGCGCACAGGTGGGGCAGGAGCGGTTGGCGGGGTCGTGGACGCTAGCCCAGGCGCCGCAGCCGGGGCGGTCGGGCTCGACCCTGCTGTCGCCCTGTCGCGCGTCGTCGTACAGGGCGATACACAGGCCCTGGCCCGGGGAGCGCAGGGCGGAGCCCAGGTCGGGCAGGTAGTGGATGCAGGTGCTACACGATTTCTCTTGCATGGCTTCCTCCTTGATATTGTGGGTGCCGGCTCCCCCTGGTAACGGCTGGACGAAACGCAAACAGACAGCCTCAACAGGAGGAGCCGGGATGGTGACGAACGACGATCTCGCAGAGGTTCTTTGGGGGTTCCTGATGGCCTTGCCCAAGCTGCCCCTGGAGGAGAAAAGCCTTTTGGACCGGGAGTACGAGACACCGTTCTTCGAGGTGCTGGCAAAATCCGAATGCCTCACGGCCATGGACGTGTCTCTTTGGGCGAAGCCCATGCGGGCTTTGCTGGACCATCTGATATTCCAGTACATCTCTGTGCTCACGTCCGGTTACGAGTGGGATTTGCCGCCTGATCTATTGGCGGGATGTTCGGACGGGGTATGGCGGCGACCGCTGCTTTCACATCTCGCAAAACGTCGCTGGCCCGTGCCGAGCGAGGTGCCTTGGAAAGGACTCGTTCCACGGCACTGAACACGGCCTTGCGGTACTCCTGGGGAAGACTGTTGAACTCTTCCAGAGGAGTGGTTTTTCTTGATGTCTCCTCAACGCGCGGAACGAGGACGGTCCTGCCCCCGTAGCGGCGGCTGACATACTGAAACCACAGCCGGTAAACGAATTCCCGAAGATGCTTCATCCGATCTTCTCCCAGATTTCACGTTTGCGCCGCGCCCGGGCCTTGTCCTCGGCGGTCAGCTGCCCCAGCTCGTAGAGGGGCTTTTGGTCCTGGGTGAGGACCAGGATTTCGGCGGGGGCCAGGGCGGCGCGGGCCAGGGCCTCGGAGCCGGTGATGACGCACAGGGCCGCCAGTTGATCCAGGGGGATGCTCCGGTCGTGCTTGCCCGGGGCGGCCCAGTTGTTGACGGCATGGACGGACACGGGCTCCCCGGTGAGGCGGGTCAGCTCGTCGGCAACGGTTTCGCGGGACAGGCCGCAGGACCGCAGGGCCTGGCCCAGGGCCTCCTTGACGGCCTCGCTGGTGCGCAGGCTGCCCGCTGCGCGCTGGCGCGAGGGCAGGCTGGACAGGGGCAGGGTCAGTTGGACCAACCCTGTGTCTAATTTGTGCGGGCGCTTAGACATTGCGTGTCTGCCAGATTGCCGCTACAGATTTGGGCATGGCGGGCTAGATGGCCTCGGCAATGCGATCGTCGCTGACGACATCGCCGCGCTTCAGCCCCAGGTCCACCGCGATGGCGTGGCTCATGCCACGCTGGGGCGACCGATCCCCGTTGAGGATCATACGGGCCAGAGCCTCGGAGTATCCCCGCTGACGGGCCCAGGCGGCGATGGAGAGGCCCTTGCGGCGGAACTCGGCCTTTACCTCTTCAGGAGTGCGAATTGTGCTGTGATTCATAGTCGGTGAGCTCGTTTTTCCGTGTTTGTGGCAACCAGTTCAAACGTGTGCGAACAAGATATGCACCCAAACGGGTGCAACGTCAAGAACCTATTTGGGTTAATCTTGAGCTATGCCCGAAAATCCCCTAGGCGACAGACTTGCCCTCGTTCGAGGAAAAATGACGCAACAACAATTTGCCCAACGATTAGGGGTGAGTAGGAATACTCTGGTTCGATATGAAAAGGGCGACCGGATTCCGGACGCGACCTTCTTGGCGCAGGTCATTTCTGAGTTTGGGATAGATGCCAATTGGCTACTCTTGGGCGTCGGCGAGCCCCCCGCACCAAAGCTGACCCCGCGCGAGGCGGCGCTGCTGGACAATTATCGAAACAGCCCCGCCGAGGAACAACGGAGCCTCGAAACGATGTGCGCTCTGCTCGCGAAACGAGGGGGGGACGAGGAGACGGAGGCTGGGCGGAATAAGAAGGCGGGGTAAAAATCTCTGACGCGTCGGATATTTTATTGTTACCTTTTGGCTTAATGTGCTGTAATTATTGCTGACAACTCGGCAAGAAATCTCTGACGGTCAGATATTTTGAGCCAGGGAGGGAGTATGAGGAACCTTATTGTCGCAGTCCTGCTGGCAGCCCTGGCCCTGGGGTTGCCTGGGTGTGGGGCAGACGCCCCGCCGCCGCCCCGGAAGATTGCTCTGCCGACGGAGACGCCAGAGGCCACGGGGGCACTCTTGCCCAAGGGGCTGGGCCTCCTCCCTGAAGATGTGGAGCCGCTTTACAATGAAGCGGCAGCCAGGCTCGGCTCGACGGCCCTGACACCGCCAGCCGAGATCAGCGAGAGGGACTGGGGGACGCTGGTCAAACTCAAGTTTTCGCCAACCGTGTCGCTGATGGCAACGGCGCACGGGGGCGCGGTGGATGGCATCCTTTTGACGTTTGCCGGTGGAGGCGAGGCAGAGGCGGCCCGTTTCATCCTCTGCTCCGTAACGCTGTTGGAGACCGTGTTGCCTGGGCTGACAGAGGAAGAGCGGGATTCCGTCCTGAGCCAAATAGGTTTTTTTGATGCGTCAGCTCAGGAAGGAAGCGTTGTTTTCAGAGGAATAAAGGTAGGCCATTCCAAGGTCGGAGGCGCAGTCACCTTCAGCCTCTCGGAATCATAGCATCCCCCGCGCCATAGCCCCCACCGCCAGGCCGCCCCTCGGGGCGGCCTGGCCGCTTGTATCATTCTCGCCGCCCCCCTATCTTTTAACCCGCGTTAGAAGACGCGGCGCGGCTGCCGCCCTATGGTCGACCTGCATGGTTTCCCCGGCGGGTTCGGCGGTCGCGCCCCCTGCGACCGCCGGGCCCCCGGACATACCTGGAGGTTCGACGATGCGTGCTCCCCGGCTGTACCCCGCCTATCTGCTCGCCGCGCCGCTGCTGGTCGCGGTCTGGCTGCTGGCCCCGCAGCAGCTCGGCGTGATCCTGTACAAATGCGCCCTGGTCGTGCTGGCCGGGATTGCGGGCTATCTGCTGGACCGCTGGGCGTTCCCGTACGGGCGCCCGCATCTGGCGGCCCCCGACGCCACACCCGACGCCCCAGGCGCCGAGGGCCGGGGCCTGGACTGCTGGGCCTGGCTGTACATCGCGGCCACCCTGCGCCGGGCGCTGATCATCGCCGCCGCCATGCTGGCGGTGGGGCTGGGGCTGTGATGCCTCGTAACCGTCAGCCGCTTCCGCTGGGAGCGCGCATTTTCTGGGCCGTGGTCTTGGCGTGGGGCACCCTCACGCTGTTGGCCCTGGTCACGCTGGCTCAGGCCGCCGAGATCCCGCGCGAGGCCCTGGCCCACCGCAGCACCCTGGTGCGCGCGGCGCGGGCGGAGTGGGGCCTCGGGGCCCCGGTGGCCGTGATGGCCGCGCAAGTCCACCAGGAGAGCCGCTGGCGGGCCGACGCTGTATCGCCCGTCGGGGCCCAGGGGCTGGCGCAGTTCATGCCCGCGACGGCGCGCTGGCTGCCCGAAGTCGCACCGCAGACCGGCACCCCGGAGCCCTGGAACCCCGGCTGGGCCCTGCGGGCTCTGGCGGCCTACGACCTGTGGCTGTGGCGGCGCGTGGAGGCGGCGGACGACTGCAACCGCTGGGCGCTGACGCTGTCGGCCTACAACGGCGGGCTGGGCTGGGTGCGCCGCGATGCGGCCCTGGCCCGGGCCCACGGGCTGGACCCCTTGCGCTGGTGGGGCCAGGTGGAGGCCGTCAACGCCGGGCGCGGCCCGGCGGCCTGGAGGGAGAACCGGACCTACCCGCGCCGCATCATGCTGCACCTGACGCCGCTGTACGCGGCGGCGGGCTGGGGCCAGGGGGTATGCCCGTGACCTGGCTGCGCGCCGCGTGGGCGCTGGTGGGCTGGCGCGGGGCCCTGGGGGCCGCCGGGTTGCTGGCCGCCGTGGGGCTGGGCCTGGCGCTGTGGCTCACCCAGGCCCGGCTGGACTCGGCCCGGGCCCGGCTGGCCGCCGAGCAGGCCGAGTGCTCACGGGCCGTAGCGGCCCTGGAACTGCGCCTGGCCGCCGCCCAGGCCGAGGCCGCCGCCCTGGACGCGTCGGCCCGGGCCCTGGCCGGGCAGGTGCGCGCCACGGAAGCGGCCCAGGCCCGGGAGCGCCAGCGCCGCACGGCGGCCCGCGCGGCCCTGGTGGGCGCACAACCCGTGCCCGCATCGCGGGCGGAGGAGGAATATGCGGTGGTGGACCTGGCCAGCAGCGCGCGTGTTGCTGCTGTGCTCAATGATGTTTTTGGCGGGCTGCGCGACGACGCAGCCGACCCTGGCGCCGCCCCCGGCGCCCCCGGCCTGCCCGAGCCCGCAGCGGCCCGCCCTGGCGCCGCTCGACCCTGACATGCACCTGGGCAGCGAACAGAACCTGGAGACGCTGATGCACAACGTGATCGACATGGCGGGCTATGTGGAACGCCTGGAGGCGGCCCTGCGCTGCTGGCAGGCCCGGGAGGGGGCACAGTGAGCCTGGATTATGTGGCGTGGCGATTCTGGTGGGATTTGATCCAGACGGGGGCAACGCTCGCCGTCGGGGCCTACGTGTGGTTCGTGAACCGGGACCGCGTGACCCACTCACGGATCACGGTGCTGGAGCAGACGGTGGATAAGCGGCTGGACGGTGCCGAGGCCCGGCTGGCGAAGGTCGAGGCCGACTGCGGGCACCTGCCCAAGCACGGCGACCTGGCCCGGGTCTACGACCGCATCAACGGGGTGGCGGGGAAAGTGGGCGACGTGGGCTCCGCCGTGTCTGAACTGGGCGGGGAAATGCGCGCCATGCGCCGGAGCATCGACCTGATCAACCAGCACCTGATCAACCGGAGGGAGGGATGAGCTACGCCACGCTGCTGCAGGAAAACCGCAGGCTGGAGATACTGCGCGCCCTGGCCCAGGACCCGGACTACGAGCTGAACGCGCCGCTGTTGCAGGACGTGCTGCGCCTGACCGGCCTGGGGGCCAGCGCGGACCAGGTGCGCACGGATGTGGCCTGGCTGGCCGAACAGGGGCTGGTCACCGTGCGCAGCCTGGAAACCGTGCCGTTGGTGCGCCTGACCGGGCGCGGGTGCGACGTTGCCGCCGGGCTGGCCCTCGTGCCCGGCGTGGCTCGCCCGAGGCCGGAGTAGCCATGCCCCGGCCAAGCACCATCAAGGCCCTGCCTCCGGACATCCTGGAGCGGTTGCAGGAGCTGCTGCGCGACCCGCGCGTGTCCCAGTTGGAAGTGACGGCGCGGATCAATGACCTGCTGGCCGCCGAAGGGTACGACCTGCGCGTCTCCAAAAGCGCGGTCAATCGCTACGCCGTGCAGATGGAAGAGGTCGGCGCCAAGCTCCGGCAGTCCCGCGAGATCGCGGCGATGTGGATCGGCAAGCTGGGGGCTGCGCCCCAGGGCCAGGTCGGGCACCTGCTGAACGAGATCGTGCGCAATATGGCGTTCGACACGGCGATGCAGCTGTCGGAAGGCGAAGAGCCGGTCCATCCGAAGTTGATCAAGGAGCTGGCGCTGGCCGTCGCCCGGCTGGAATTCGCCGCGTCGTCCAGCGTCAAGCGCGAGTCTGAAATCCGGCGGCAGGAGCGGGAGCGCCTGGCCGAGTCTGTGGACGCCGTGGGCGAAGAGGCCCAGCGCGAGAAGCTGACCCCTGAGCAGGTGCTGGATCGCGTCAAGGCCATCTACCGGGGCGAAGCATGAGCGGCATCCTGACCCCGTATCAGGTGCGCTGGGTGAACGACAAAAGCCGGTTCAAGATCGGCATGTTCGCCCGCCAGACGGGCAAGACCTTCGGGACCACATACGAGATTGCCGAGGACGTGCTGGAGCACGACGTGGCGCGGAAGAAGACGCGCTGGGTCATCCTGTCGCGCGGCGAGCGCCAGGCGCGCGAGGCCATGAACGAGGGGCTCAAGCTGCACCTGCGGGCCATGGGCGCGGCCTGCGAGCTGCTGGAGGTCGACTCGGGCTACCGCTACGAGGACGGCAGCAGCATCCGGGCCCTGGAGACGGAACTGCACTACGGCTCCCGCGTGACGGCCCTGCCCGCGAACCCTGACACGGCGCGGGGTTTCTCGGCCAACGTCTTCCTGGACGAGTTCGCCTTCCACCAGGACTCGCGGGCCATCTGGTCGGCGCTGTTCCCGGTCATTTCCGCGCCCGGCCTGAAGCTGCGCGTGGTGTCCACGCCCAACGGCAAGGGCAACAAGTTCTACGACCTCATGACCTCCCAGGCTCTGAACGGCGTGTGGTCGCGGCATGTGGTGGACATCTACCAGGCCGTGCGCGACGGGCTGCCCCGCGACATCGAGGAGCTGCGGCGCGGCATCGCGGACCCCGACGCCTGGGCCCAGGAATACGAGTTGCAGTGGCTGGACGAGGCATCTGCCTGGCTGCCCTACGAGACCATCAACGCCTGCGAACACGACCTGGCCGGGCGGCCCGAGCTGTACGGGGGCGGTCCCTGCTTCGTGGGCGTGGACGTCGCGGCCCGCAACGACCTGTACGTCATCTGGGTCGACGAGCTGGTGGGGGACATCCTGTGGACGCGCGAGATCATCGCGCGCAAGCGGATCACTTTCGCCGAGCAGGACGCGCTCCTGGCCGACGTGTTCCGGCGTTACCTGGTGCTGCGCTGCTGCATGGACCAGACCGGCATGGGCGAGAAGCCGGTGGAGGACGCCAAGCGCCGCCACGGCGAGAACCGCGTGGAGGGGGTGCTGTTCACCGGGCCCAACAAGCTGCACCTGGCCACGGTCGGCAAGCAGGCGTTCGACGACCGCAAAAACCGCATCCCCCTGGGCGACGAAGAACTGCGCGCGGATCTGCACAAGCTCCAGAAGGTCACCGGGCCCACGGGGACGCCGCGCTTTGTCGCCGACTCGGACAGCGCCGGACACGCCGACCGCACCTGGGCCAAGTTCCTGGCGACCTACGCTGCCTCCGGCCCTGCCGAGGCTTTCGGGTACCAAGCCGTTTCCCTTCGCAATGCTCTCGACACAGACCGCATAACCCGGGCCGTGCGCTGCACGGCGGGGTTCCGGCGAGGAGCGATTTGATGCTGTACGATCATCTGGGGCGCCCGGTGGACACCGGCGCGCTGCGCCGCGAGCACGCGGCCCCGTCGCTGGTTGGGGTGCGCAGCGTCTGGCACGAGGCCAGCGTGGCCCAGGGGCTGACGCCCGAACGGCTGGCGCGCATCCTGCGCGACGCCGCCGAGGGGGAGCTGCGCGAGTACCTCGTGCTGGCCGAGGAGATGGAGGAGCGCGAGCCGCATTATTCCAGCGTGCTGGGCACGCGCAAGCGGGCGGTGGCAGGGCTGCCCGTGACGGTGGAAGCGGCCAGCGACGAGGCTCGCGACGTGGAGATCGCCGACGCGGTGCGCGAGGAGCTGGTGGGGCCGCCGCAGTTCGGCGATCTGGTGGATGACCTGCTGGACGCCCTGGGCAAGGGCTTCTCGGCCTGCGAGATCATGTGGGAGACACGGCCCGGGCGCTGGGTGCCGCGCGAGTATCGCTGGACCGACCAGCGGTTTTTCCTCTTCGACCGGGACAGGGGCCGGGAGTTGCGGCTGCTGGACCAGGCCGACATGTACCAGGGGCTGCCCCTGCCCGCGTTCAAGTTCGTGACGCATCTGCCGCGCCTGAAAAGCGGGCTGCCCGCGCGCGGCGGCCTGGCACGGCTGGCCGCAGCCGCCTACATGTGCAAGGCGTTCACCCTCTCGGACTGGATGCGCTTCGCCGAGGTGTTCGGGATGCCGATCCGCGTCGGGCGCTACGGACCGCAAGCCTCGGAGCAGGACAAGCTGACGCTGATCCGGGCGGTGGCCAACATCGGCACGGACGCGGCGTGCATCATCCCCGACGGGATGCGCCTGGAATTCGTCGAGGGCGGCAAATCCACCGGCGGGCAGGATCTGTTCGCGCGGCTGGCCGACTGGCTGGACCGCCAGATATCCAAGGCCGTGCTGGGCCAGACCATGACCACGGACGACGGGGCGAGCTTGAGCCAGGCCCAGGTGCATGACGAGGTGCGCCAGGACATCCGCGACGCCGACGCCCGGCAACTGGGCAACACCATCAACCGCGACCTGGTGCGACCGTTCGTGGACCTGAACTACGGGCCGCCCAAGGGGGGCTACCCCCGGGTGAGCTTTTTCCTGCCCGAGGCGCAGGATCTGAAGCTCCTGGCCGAGGCGCTGGGCATACTGGTGCCCCTGAATTTGAAGGTCGAGCAGTCCGTGATTCGCGACCGCTTCAACCTGCCTGACCCGGAGCCCGGGGCGGAACTGCTGGGGATACAGTCGCTGCCCCAGGAGCCGCCCGCCCTGAACCGCGCCCTGAACCGCCAGGGAGCGCCCCAGGAGCCGGACCCGGTGGAGGCCCTGGCTGACGTGGCTCTGGAGGACTGGGAGCGCGTGCTGGCGCCCATGGTGGACCCCGTGCTGGCGCTGGCCGAACGGGCGGAAAGCCTGGAGGCATTCCTGGCCGGGCTGACTGAACTGGCGGCAGGAGGGCTGAATTCCACGGCCTTGGTGCGCAGCCTGGCCGAGGCGACGTTCCGGGCCCGGGGGGTTGGCGATGCGGCGTCCTGACGCGTGCTGCGAGCCGGGGGAATACACCTGCCAGGTGCCCATGGCCATCAGCGGACGGCGTTGCGACATCGATCTGTGCATCGCCGACCTGGTCGCGGCTCTGACCGCCGCAAACATCCGCACAGTGATGAGCTGCTGCGGACACGGGCGCATGGACGGGATCATCATCCTGGCCGACGGACGGGAGCTGGTGATTCGCGGGGTGCGGGACCGTGCCTAGCCATACGCCCAAGCCCGGCTTCAACTTCCCGGGGCCGCCGCCCAGGGAGGCCATGGAGTGGTTCCAGGCCAAGGGGCTCAAGCCCGGATTCGACCACACGGACGTGTGGCGCGAGGAGCACGCCACGTCGTTCACCGTGGCCAAGGCCATGGAGCTGGACGTGCTGACCGCGATCCGCGCCGAGGCGGCCCGGGCCCAGGCCGAGGGGCGCACCATGCGGGAGTTCGCCAAGACGCTCACCCCGCGCCTGCAGGAGCTGGGCTGGTGGGGCCGCAAGGAGGCGGTGGACCCGGTCACCGGCGAGGTGCGCGAGGTGCAGCTGGGCAGCCCACGGCGCCTGGCGACCATCTACCGCACCAACATGCGCACGGCGCGCGCCGCCGGGCAGTGGGCGCGCATCCAGCGCACAAAAGCGTCGCATCCGTTTCTGCTCTACGAGCTGGGGCCCAGCCGTGCCCACCGCCCCGAGCATGTGGGCTGGCACGGGACGCTGCTGCCCGTGGACGACCCGTGGTGGGGCACGCACTACCCGCCCAATGGCTGGGGCTGCAAATGCCGGGTGCGCCAGGTGTCGCGCGCCGAGGCAGAGCGCCTGGGGCGCACGGGGGTGCAGGCGCCGGAGCCCGAGCCGCTTGTTGACGCCGGGACGGGACTGCCCACGGGGCACCGGGCTCCGGCCCGCGTGCGCGTGCAGCGCCAGGCGCCGCCCGTGCGCACCCGACCCTGGAAAAACATCCGCACCGGCGAGACGCACCAGGTGCCCGAGGGCATCGACCCTGGGTGGGATTACAACCCGGGGGCCGCTGGGCGCGGGAAGCACGCCGTGCGGTTGCTGGGCGATAAGATCGCCGCTGCGCCCGGGGAACTGGGAGGCGCCGCGTGGACGGCGTTGCCCGGGGAAGTACGGGATACCCTGGCTGCGGAGTACAGGGACTGGGCCGGGCGGATCCAGGCCGGGGAGCGTGTTGGGCTGGGCGGTCGCCGGACGGTGGGCGCACTGTCCTCCGCAGTCCGCGAGGGCCTGGCCACGCTGGGCGTTGTGCCGGAGTCGGCAGCCCTGACAATTGAGCAGCGCGAGGTTACGCACCTGTTTGCCGAGGCCCGCAAAGGCGCGAAGGCTGTGCCGGAGGGCGTGGTGCTGGATCTGGTACGGCTGCTGGACGCGCCCCTGGCCGTGATATGGGATGGGGCCGGGCGCCGCCCGGCGCTGCTGTATGTGGTGGAGGTGCCCGGGCGCGCCGAACTGGGGCGCATCGCCGTGCGCGTGGACTACGCGGTACGGGGAGGGGTGACCAACGCCGTTCGCAGCGCGGGCATGGTCGCCCCGGCGAACCTGAGGGCACCAGGAATGGTGCTGCTGGAAGGGGAGATCAAGTAGCCCCCGGCGGGACGCCACCCAGGTCATGCCTGGCACCCCCGCATGGAAGGTCGCAACCAACCACTGGCCCGGCGTTTTTCCAGTCTTCAGGGGCTACCGTCTCGAAACAAACATAACGCCGCCCGGGGGGCGTGTAAACCCCGGGGTGCGGAAAAACGCCCCTGGGCGGTCGCAGCCCAGCGCGGCGGCCCGAGGTGCGCGCCCCGGCCCGAACGGGCGGCACAGGGCGTTTATAAACGTTTTTGAACGGGCATCCTTGACGCAGCGGACGCCCCCCCCCTGCCCCTGAACCCTGCCTCGTATCACGCGGCGCCCGCCGCAACTGTTAACCCCCGTTAAAAGACCCTGCCCCGAGCGATGCGCTAGAGGGGCGACATGAGACGTATCGCTTTCAACACCGAGATGCCCGCAGGGCAGGCTCCGGAGTGGGTCGAGCTGATCCCGGCTGGCCCTGAGGTGCGTGGCATCGACGGGCGGGCCTGGGCGTTCGGCCCGGACGACGCCGCCCGGGTCGTCGCCGCGTACAACCGGCGCGGGCTGCCCGTACAGATCGACTGGGAACACGCGACCGAACACCGCGCGCCGAAAGGCCTGGAGGCCCCTGCTGCGGGTTGGATCACCGGGCTGGATATCCGGGGCGGTGCCGTGTGGGGCCGGGTCGAGTGGACCCCCCGGGCGGCGAATCAGATCGCCACGCGGGAATACCGCTACCTGTCGCCCGTGTTCTACCACACGAGATCAGTCCCGAGCCGCGTCGCCGAGCTGCTCTCGGCGGGGCTGACGAATCACCCCAACCTGCGGCTCAAGGCGCTGAACGCCCAGGCCGCCGAACCGGAGGACGAGATGAAGTTGACCAAAGCATTGTGCGCCCTGCTCGGCGTGGCCGAAGACGCCACCGAGGAGCAGATCAACCAGCAGGCGGGGGCCGTGCAGGCCGCCCTGGACAAGGCCAAGAACACCCCCGAAGTGCCCGCAGGCGTGGCCGCCGCCCTGGACCTGCCCGCCGGGTCCACCGCCGACCAGGCCGTGGCCAAGGCCCAGGCCCTGGCGAAGGCCGCCAACCAGCAGCAGCCCGGAGGCCTGGACAAGTATGTGCCCCGCACCGACCTGGACCACGCCCTGACCCGCGCCGCCAACGCCGAGGAGCGGCTGCGCACGATCGAGGCCGCCCGGCGCGAGGCCGACATCGAGGCTGCCGTGACCCAGGCCATCGCCGGGGGCAAGATCGCCCCGGCCAGCCAGGGCTACTACCGCGCCATGTGCGCGGCGGAGGGCGGCCTGGAGGAGTTCAAGAAGTTCGTGGCCACGGCGCCGCAGGTCATCAAGGATCCTGAGCTGCCCGGCAAGCCCGGGGACGCCGACCCGAAGGCCCTGAACGCGCAGCAGGCCAAGATCGCCGAGATGTTCGGCAACACCCCCGAAGACCTGGCCAAGTACGCCGGGTAAGGAGACGACATGGCGCTCACCAGTGACCGCAACACGCCCTACCGGGACGGCGAGCTGATCTCCGTGCCCGTGGCGGCGGGCGTCAAAATCTACGCTGGCAGCCTGGTGGTGGCCACTGCCACCGGCTACGCCGCACCCGGCAGCACCGCCACGACCCTGACCTACCTGGGCCGGGCCGAGGAGCAGGTGGACAACAGCGCGGGCGCCGACGGCGCGCGGACCGTGCTCGTGCGCCGCCGCAAGGCGTTCCTGTTCGCCAACTCGGCCACGGACGCCGTGGACCAGGCGTGCGTGGGCAAGCCCTGCTACATCGTGGACGACCAGACCGTGGCCAAGACCCACGGCACCAACACCCGTTCGGCCTGCGGGATCGTGCTCGGCGTCGGCGCCGAGGGCGTCTGGGTCGAGTAAAGGAGAGACACATGCCCATCAAACGCACTGTTTCCATCTGCCTGGCCTGGCTGCTGCTGTTTGCCGTGGCCCTGACCCTGTCCTTCCAGACGGCCCATGCGTCCCAGGCTGACCCCGGCGGCGCCTGGCCGCTGCTCGGCTTCGGCGGTCTGCTGGTCAACCGCGCGGTGCTGAACGACGTGTTCACCAACCTCAAGACCACCTTCCACAAGGCCTTCGATGCCGCGCCGAGCCTGTGGGAGAAGATCGCCATGAAGGTGACCTCCACGGGCAGCCAGAACGACTATGCGTGGCTGTCCAATTTCCCCCGGATGCGCAAATGGGTCGGGGACAAGGTCATCAAGGCGCTGGAGGGATTCCGCTACTCGATCGTCAACGACGACTTCGAGGCGACGGTGTCGGTCAAGCGCAGTCACATCGAGGACGACACCCTGGGCATCTACGGGCCGCAGGCCCAGATGGCCGGATTTTCGGCCAAGCAACTGCCCGACGAGATCGTGTTCGACCTGGTCAACCAGGGGTTCACCGCTCTGTGCTACGACGGCCAGTACTTCTTCGACACGGACCATCCGGTGGCCGGTGCGTCGGTCAGCAACAAGGGCGCAAAGGCGCTCTCTGCGGCCACCCTGGCCGCCGCCCAGGGCAGCTACGGCGCCGCCCGCACGGCGCTGCGCAAGATGCGCGACGACGAGGGCCGTCCGCTGAACATCACGCCCAACGTGCTGCTGGTGCCTCCGGCGCTGGGAGACACCGCGCGCCTGCTGATGACCACCGAGCGGCTGGAGGACGGCAAGCCCAACCCCTACAGGGGCACCGCCGAGGTCGTGGAAAGCGCCCACCTGACCAGCGACACGGCCTGGTTCCTGCTCGACACCACCAAGCCGGTCCGCCCGTTCATCTACCAGGAGCGCAAGAAGCCCGTCTTCGTGCAGCAGATCGACATGAGCGCGGACGACGTGTTCACGCGCGGGGAGTACAAGTTCGGCGCCGAGGCCCGGGCCGCCGGGGGCTACGCCTTCTGGCAGATGGCCTACGGCAGCACCGGGACCGAGTAAGGAGGCACCATGAGCATCATCATCACCAGCAAGAAGGACGGCTTCCGCCGGGCGGGCCTGCCCCACCCGGCGCAGGCCACCTCGTACCCGGACGATCGCTTCTCGCCCGCAGAGCTGGCGGCCCTCCAGGCCGAGCCCCTGCTCGTGGTCCAGGTGGTCGAGGATCCCGCTGCCGAGCAGCAGGCCGAAGACGAGCCCGGCGCCAAGGCCCAGGGCGCCAAGGCCAAGAAGGAGAGCCGCTAGTGCCCTACGCCAGCGCGCAGGACATCGTCGACCGCTACGGCGAGGACCGGCTGCTGGTCCTCGCCGACCGCGACGGCGACGGGCAGGCCGACCAGGACGCCCTGGACCGGGCCCTGGCCGACGCCGTCGCGGAGGTCGACGGGTATGTGGGGGCGCGCCACGCGCTGCCGCTGCCCGGTGTGCCCCTGGTGCTGACCAGGCTGGCGGTGGACATCGCCGTCTACCGCCTGGCGGGCAGCGCGGACGTGCTGACCGACGAAATCCGCACCCGCTACGAGGACGCCGTGGGCGTGTTGCGGCGCATCAGCTCCGGGGAGGTGTCCCTTGGGCTGGCGCCCACGCCCACGGTGTCGGGCGGGACGGTGGAAATGCTGTCCCAGCCCGCCCGTTTCGGGCGGGGGAGGTTCCGCCCGTGAGTATGGCGCTGCGGGTCGACCTGCGCGAGCTGGGCGCCCTGGCCCAGCGCATCGAGGCGCTGGCCGCCGTGGACACGCCTGGCCTGCTGGACGCTGTGGGCGCGGAGGTGGAGTCGCAGACCCGGCGACGCATCGCCGAGGAACGCCAGGCTCCCGACGGCACGCCCTGGGCGGCGTGGTCGCCGCGCTACGCGGCAACGCGGCACGGCGGGCACAGCCTGCTGCAGGCCGAGGGCGGGCTGCTGGACTCCATCCAGTATGTGGTGGCCGGTGACGCGGTGGAGGTCGGGTCCAACCTGGTCTACGCGGCCATCCACCAGTTCGGCGGGGCGGAGGTGGGCAAGCAAACCCCCGCCCGGCCCTACCTCGGCCTGTCGCCCGACAACCTGGCCGATCTGGGGCGCCTGGTGGACGAGTGGGCCGCCGGGCAGATGGAGGCCAGGTGATGCAACAGATTTTGGACGCGGTGCGCGACGGCCTGCAGGCTCAGGTGCCCGGCCTGCGCACCTGCGAGGTGCATGGCGGGCGGTTCGACGAGGAGGAACTGCGGCGGGTGTGCCAAGCCGCACCCGCCGTCTATGTGGCGGCGCTGGACGTGCGCCTCGTGGACCGCAGCCTGGAGTTGACCCTGGCGGCGTTCGTGGTCGCCAAGGACTCCGCCGGGGCGACGCGCGACCGGGCCGCCCTGGCCATGGTCGCCGCCACGCTGCGCGGCCTGGACCGGCAGGATTGGGGCCTGGCGGCCACCGAGACCGCCCCGGCCCAGGTCCAGGCCCAGAACCTGTTCGCCAGCCGGGTCGCGCAGCGCGGCGTGGCCATGTGGGGCGTGAGCTGGCGGCAGCGGTTCGAGCTGCCCGGGGCTCTCGACCCCGCCACGATCGACGTGCTGGCCACGGTGTTCGCGGAGCAGGCCCAGGCCGACGGGGCGCCCGTGGCCCAGGACCATATAACCCTGCCTCAGGAGTGACGCATGAAGACGCTCTACCTCAAGCCCGGCGCGGGACTTGCCGTGCTGGACCCCGCGACGGGGCAGCCCCTGCCCCAGGACGGGGCCGACGTGCCCGACACCACCTATTGGCGCCGCCGCCTGCGCGACGGCGACGTGGCCCGGGCCACCCGGCCCAAGGCCAAGAAGGAGGCCTAGATGACGATCAGCTTCAACCAGATCCCGGACACCATCCGGGTGCCGCTGTGCTACGTCGAGTTCGACAACAGCATGGCCGTACAGGGTACGCCCAACTACATGAGCAAGATCATGGTGTTCGGGCAGATGCTGGAGACGGGCGCGGCAACGCCGGGCAGCCCCGTGCAGGTGCTGTCCGCCGACCACGGCGTCAAGCTCTTCGGGCGGGGCTCGATGCTGGCGGCCATGTTCGCGGGGCTCAAGGGCGCCAACGCCTACACCGAGACCTGGGCCGTGCCCCTGGCCGACGATGCCGAGGGTGTGGCGGCCAGCGGGGCGCTGACGGTCACGGGCCCGGCTACGGGCTCGGGCACCCTGGCCCTGTATGTGGCCGGGGTCCGGGTGCGCGTCGGCATTGCGGCTGGGGACACCGCCGCCGCAATCGCCACCAAGATCGCCGCCGCCATCGCCGCCGAGCCCGACCTGCCCGTGACCGCCGCCGTGAACGGGGCCGTGCCCGAAAAGGTGGACCTGACCTGCCGCTGGAAGGGCGAGACGGGCAACGCCATCGACCTGCGCCTGGGCTACTACGGCGAGACGCTGCCCTCCGGCGTCGGCGTGGCCGTCACCGCCATGAGCGGCGGCACGGCCAACCCGGACCTGGCCGACGCCCTGGCGGCCCTGGGCGACGGCTGGTGGAACTACCTCTGCACCCCGTACACCGACGCCGCGAACATGGCGGCCCTGGAAGCCGAGCTGGACGCGCGCGGCGGACCGCTCAAGATGGTGGACGGCGTGGCCTTCGCGGCGCTGGCCGGATCGCACGCCGCCGCGACCACCTGGGGCGCGGCCCGCAACCACCAGGCCGTCAGCTGCATGGCCATGGGCCAGAGCCCGACGCCGCCGTGGACCTGGGCCGCCGTCAACTGCGGCGTGGCCGCGTATCACCTGGACATCGACCCGGCCCGGCCCCTGCAGACCCTGGAGCTGCCGGGCTGCCTGCCCCCGGCGGTGGAGGATCGCTGGACCATGGTCGAGCGGAACCTGCTGCTGTACAGCGGGTTGGCCACGCACACCGTGACCCGGGACGGGGCCGTGCAGATCGAACGGCAGATCACGACCTACCAGACCAACAGCTACGGCCTGCCCGACCCCAGCTACCTGGACGTGACCACCCCGGCGACCCTGTCGTACCTGCGCTACGCCATCCGGACGCGCATCACCCAGAAGTTCCCGCGCCACAAGCTGGCCGACGACGGCACGCGCTTCAGCCCCGGCCAGGCCATCGCCACCCCGCGCATCGTGCGCGCCGAGCTGCTGGCGCTCTTCCGCGAGCTGGAGGCCAAGGGGCTGGTGGAGAACTTCGACTCCTACAAGGCCACCCTGCTGGTGGAACGCGATCCCGACGACCGCAACCGCCTGAACGTGCGGTCCAACCCCGACCTGGTCAACCAGCTGCGCATCTACGCCCAGCAGGTCCAGTTCATTCTCTAGGAGCAGTCCATGAAGTACACCGGCAGCGCCATCATCCGCGTGGACGGGGCGGAAATCCCCTCCGACGGCAAGGGCTCCCTGACGCCCGGCGGCATGGCCCGCGAGGTCGCCACCGACGGCACCAAGACCCTGGGCTACACCGAGAACTACGAACCCCCCGTGCTCAAGTGCAAGGTGCGCCACGGGGCGGACCTGTCGATCACGGCCTTGCAAAACCTGACCGACGCCACCGTGATGTTCGAGACGGACACGGGCAAGGTGTTCACCCTGCGCGGGGCGTTCACCACCAACGCCCTGGAGCTGTCCGAGGGGCAGGTGGACCTGGAAATGTCGGCCCTGAGCTGCGACGAGGAGTAGCCATGCACGAGACCGCGACCGTCACTGTTGCATTGAAGCACGGGTACCGGCTGGGTGAAACCGCCCTGCGCCAGGCGGTGCTCCGCGAGTTGACCACCGGCGACATCCTGGACGCCCGGGCGGCCTCGGAGCGGCTGGTCATGGTGCCGGGCGAAGGGCCGGCCCTGGTGTGCAGCCCCTCGGGCATGGGCGTGGAGACCCTGCGGCGGCAGATCGTGCGCCTGGAGGACGGCGGGGAGCCGCTGCAGGGGCCGCTGTCCGTCGCCCAGATGGGGCGGCTGCACCCCGACGACTTCGCGGCCATCCAGGACGCGGCGGACCGGATGGACGCCGCCAGCCTGCAGGCCGCCGAGAGGGCCGCCGCCCGGGGGCGAGCTGACGGGGGCGGCGGCGGCGCTTGAGCCCCTGCCCCTGATCCTGGCCAGCCGCACGGGCTGGGGCCCCACAGAGGTGGGCGCCCTGCCCGTGCGCCGGGCCCTGGCCTACCTGCGCCTGCTGAACCCCTGACCAGCCTGAAACGAGCGACACATGAGCGACCTGCGCACATCCATCGTCCTGTCCCTGACCGGCAACCTCGAAGCCCGCGCGCGGCGCTACGGCAGCGCCGTGGGCCAGTTCGCGGGCGGGGCCGAGCGGCAGCTCGGGCGCGTGGCGCGCTCGGCGGCGGCCCTGGGCCGGGGGCTGGACGCGCTGGGCAACAAGTACACGGCCATGCTGGGCGGGGTCAGCGCAGCAGGCACGGCCAAGATGCTGGCGGACCTGCAACTGCGCTTCACCCGCCTGGGCATCCAGGCGGGCGTGTCCGACGAAGCCGTCCAGAACCTCAAAAAATCCATATATGATGTGGCCCTGGCCCCGGACATCCGGGCCGACCCCTCGGAAATCACCTCCGCCATTGAGGCGATCGTCGAGATGACGGGCGACCTGGGGTTCGCGCAAGAGAACATCCGCAACATCGGCGTGGCGATCCAGGCCACCGGCGTGGCAGGGGCGGACATCGGCGGCCTGTTTGCCGAGTTCCAGAAAATGGACATCAAGGCCCCGGACGAGGTGCTGCGGGCCCTGGACACGCTGAACCAGCAGGGCAAGATTGGCGCGTTCACCCTGCGGGATTTGGCAGGCCTGGGGCCCCGGGTGATCACGGCCTATACGGCCATGGGCCGGGGCGGCACCGACGCCCTGCTTGAGATGGGCGCGGCGCTGCAGATGGTCCGGAGGGGCACGGGCAATTCGGAGCAGGCGGCGACGGCCTTCGAGGCGACGATGCGTACCCTGCGCGACCCCACCAAGCTGAAGGCCCTCCGCAAGGCGGGTATCCAGGTGTTCGACCCCGAGCGGCTCAAGGCGGGCCAGCGGGTGTTGCGGCCCATCAACGAGCTGATGGCCGAGATCATCGAGCGCACGCGGGGTGACAGTGTAAAGATGGGGAGCATTTTCGACGCCGAGGCGATACGGGCGTTCAACCAGGCGGCAGGCGAATTCCAGCGCACGGGTGCGCTGGGCAGCCTGGACACGTTCATGGCCGTTCAAGGGGACGGCACCACAACCCTGGCCGATTCCGCGCGTGCTGCAAGCAAGGCGGCATCGGCCATGACGGCCCTGATGACGGCCTGGAAGCAGGTGATGGACGAGGAGTTGAGCAGTCCGATCCAGGCGGCTGCAGACGCTCTCAACGCCCTGGGGCCTGAGAACACGGGGCGCATCATCAAGGGCATCGCGGGCGTCGGCGTGGCCCTGGGCGGGCTGGTGCTGGCGCGCAAGGCCTGGAC
Organism: Desulfocurvus vexinensis DSM 17965; assembly: GCF_000519125.1. Lineage (NCBI taxonomy): Bacteria > Pseudomonadati > Thermodesulfobacteriota > Desulfovibrionia > Desulfovibrionales > Desulfovibrionaceae > Desulfocurvus > Desulfocurvus vexinensis. The sequence continues at coordinate 121,341 of NZ_JAEX01000002.1, read as the reverse complement.
CATGGGCCGGGGGGCGTGGAGCTTCCTGCGCGGCGGCAAAGGCGGAGGCGGCGGGGCCGCCACAGGCCTGGGCGGCCTGCCCGTGCCGCTGCCCGTGTATGTGGTCAACAGCCGGATGAGTCTGCTGCCCGGCGAGTATGGGGGCGGCTACGCGGGGGGCGCTGCGGGCGGCGCCAAGGGCGGGCGGAGCACCCTGGGCAAGCGCGGCGGGCGCGTGGGGCGACTGTTGGCGCGCTTTGGCGGCATGGGGCGCTACGCCGGACGCCTGGGCGGAGCGGCGTCCATTGTGGCCGCCGGTGTCGGCCTGGCCGACGTGCTGACCGACGACAGCCTGACGGGCGGAGAGAAGACCACAGCTGCGGGCGGCTACGCGGGGGGCGCTGCGGGCGGCGCGCTTGGGGGCTGGGGCGGCGCGGCCCTGGGCGCGGCCATCGGCACGGCCATCCTGCCCGGCATCGGCACCGCCGTGGGCGGGGCCCTGGGCGGATTGGGCGGTTCCCTGGCGGGCTACCTGGGCGGCGAGTGGGGCGGGGCGAAGCTGGCCGAGTGGTTTGCCGGGGGCAAGGGCGCGGAGCCTGAACCGGCGCAGGCGTCTGTGCTCGTCTCCATTAGCGACGACCGCGTGCGGGTCAAGCGCATGGAGGCCCAGGGGATGGATCTGGACGTGGATACCGGCGTGGTGCTCGGGGGGGTGGGCCGATGAGCTGGCGCGAGAACCTGCGCAGCGCGTCGTTCCGGGGCGCGCCGTTCCACGTCCGGTCGCACGACGCGACCCTGGGGCGCCGCACGGTGCAGCACGAGTACCCGCTGCGCGACACGCCGTACACCGAGGACATGGGGCGCCTGGCGCGCGGCTGGCGGGTGGAGGCTTTCGTGCTGGGGCCGGACTACATGGCCGCGCGGGATGCGCTGCTCGCCGCCCTGGAAGAGCCCGGCCCGGGCACGCTGGTCCACCCCTGGCTGGGCAGCCTGCGGGTGTGTGTGGCGCGGGCAACACTGCGCGAGACCACGGACAAGGGCGGCATGGCCACGGTGTCCGTGGAGTTCCTGGAAGCGGGCGAGGACAGCGCGCCGAGCCGCAGCGTGGACACGGGGGCCCTGGTCGGCGAGGCAGCCGATGCGGCGACCGGCACCCTGGCCGAGGATTTCGTCGCGCACTACGACACGCAGGGCTACCCGGAGCATGTGCGCGAGGACGGGGCCTGGAGTCTGGGCGCGGTGAGCGATGCGCTGTCGCAGGCGCTGGGTGTCGTGCGGGCCCCCAGCGGGACGCTGGCCGCCATCCAGGGCCAGACCACGAGCCTGGCGGCCCAGGCGCTGACGCTGGCCGGGGCTCCGGGCGCCATGGCCTCGGGGGTGCTGGGCACGCTGGCGGCGCTGTCCGGCTCCGGGAGCGGCGTGCTGGCAGCCTTCCGGACGATGTGGGATTTCGGGCTCTCGCGTTCCTGGGGGGCGACGGGCACGGCGGCGCGGGGGTCCGCATCGCTGTCCACCGCCGCCCTGGTCGTGCCCGCCGGGGCCGAGGCCACAACCGCCACCCGCACCCTGGCCAACCGCGCCGCCGTGGCGGCACTGGTGCGCCGGGCGGCAGTGGTCGAGGCCAGCCGGGCGGCGGCGAGCCAGGACTACGCGTCGGCCAACGACGCCCTGGCCACGCGCGAGGAACTGGGGGAGCGCCTGGACCTGGAAATGGACAGTGCCAGCGACAGGGCGTTCCGGGCGCTGGGCGCCGTGCGCACGGCGCTGGTGCTCGACCTGACCGAGCGCGGAGCCCGGTTGCCCGCGCTGCGCTCCTATCGGCCCGGGGCCACCCTGCCTGCGCTGGTGGTGGCCCACAATATCTGGGGCGACGCGACGCGGGCGGACGAAGTCGTCAGCCGCAACCGGGCCGTGGTGCGCCACCCGGGCTTCGTGCCCGGCGGCGTGGATCTGGAGGTGCTGGATGCCTAGGGCGGTGCTGCAGATCGGCTCGTCCCGCTACGAGGGCTGGACCCGTATCAGCGTGGCCCGGGCCCTGGACAGGGTGTCCGGGCGCTTCGACCTGGCGCTGACGGAACGCTGGCCAGGGCAGCGGACCACGCGTCCGGTGCGCCCGGGGCAGGCCTGCACCGTGGCCCTGGATGGGCACACCGTCATCACCGGCTATGTGGACGAGGTGTCGGTGGACTACGACGCCACCGCGCACACCGTGAGCGTGCAGGGCCGTGACAAGACCGGGGATCTGGCCGACTGCAGCGCCCCGGCCTCGCAATTCACAGGCCGCACCCTGGCCCAGGTGGCCCGGGATCTGTGCGCGCCCTACGGCGTTCAGGTCCGCGATCTGGCCCAGGCCGGGGCACCGTTTCGCACATTCAAGGGCGGCGAGGGCGACAGCGTGCTGGAGGTGCTGGAGGCCGCCGCACGGGTGCGGGCCGTGCTGCTCACGTCGGACGGCGCGGGCCACCTGGTCCTGACGCGCAGCGCCGGGGCCAGCCGGGGCGGCGCCCTGACCCTGGGGGACAACGTGGTCAAGTGCAGCGCGCGGTTCAGCGAACGTGACCGGCACCATCTCTACACCATTAAGGGCCAGGCCGCCGGGGACGACGACTGGTCCGGCGAAGCCGCTGCGCACCCCTGCGCCACGGCCCGCGACCAGGGCGTGACCCGCCACCGGCCCAAGACGATCATCGCCGAGGAGAGCATCGACCAGGCGGCGGCCACGGCCCGCGCGGCCTGGGAGCGCGACGTGCGCTACGGGCGGTCGCGGACCGTGACCTACACCGTGCAAGGCTGGACGCACCCGGGCGGACTCTGGGAGCCGGGCGTCCTGGCCAGGGTGGAGGACGCCTTCCTGGGCTACGACGGGGCCGAATTGCTGGTGTGCTCCGCAACCTGGCTGCTGGACGACGAGGGCTGCCGCACCGAGCTGGAGCTGTGCCCGCCCGAGGCCTTTGCGCTGGTGGAACTGCCCGAACCCGGCGAGGAGGAGGGCTGGTGATGCTGCGCAACCTGCACAAGCTGCTCGACCCCGTGCGGCGCGCGGTGCGCCTGTTGCTGACCCGGGGCGTGCTGCGCCTGGTGGCCGACGACGCCACGCTGCAGCGCGTGCAGGTCACCGCGCTGGCCGGGGAGACCCTGGACGGCCTTGAGCGGTGGCAGGACTACGGCATCACCAGCGTGCCGCACCCCGGCGCCGAGGTGCTGGTGGGCTCTGTTGGCGGCAACCGCAGCCACGCTGTGGTGCTGCGGGTGGATGACCGCCGGTACCGCCTGCGCGGCCTGGAAGACGGCGAGGTGGCCCTCTACACGGACGAGGGCGACGTGATCCACCTGGCGCGGGGCCGCCGGGTGCGTATTTCGACCCTGCACCTGCACATCGACGCCGCCGAGGACGTGGCCGTGCAGACGACGCGCTACGAGGTGACCGCCTCGGAGGCGGTGGAGTTCGTGACGCCCAGCCTGACTGCCCGCGCGGCGGGCGGGGGCGCGTCCGTCGCGCGGTTCGAGGGGGCAGTGCATGTGACCGGCGACGTGACCACCGATGCGGATGTGCGCGCGCAGGGCGTTTCCCTGCGCGGGCATGTCCACCCCGAGAACGACGGCGGCGGCCCCACTGATCCGCCGCAGGAGAGCTAGGATGGACGCGGCCCTGGTCTGGACCGACACCGGAGGCGACCTGCAGGTGCTGGGCGGGGATCTGCTGGCCGAGGAGAGCCTGGCCACCGCCGTGGTGCTGTCGTTGTTCCTGGACAGGCGGGCGCTGCCCGAGGACGAACTGCCGCACGGCGGGACGGACCGGCGCGGCTGGTGGGCCGACGCCTTCGGTGATGCCGACCTGACGGGGTCGCGGCTGTGGCTGCTGTGGCGGCGCAAGCAGTTGCCCGAGGTGCTGGCCGAGGCCCGCGAGTACGCCGAAGAGGCCCTGGGCTGGCTGGTGGAGGACGGCGTGGCCACCAGCGTGAGCGTGGCCACCAGCTTCCCGCGCAGGGGGATGTTGCAGTGGAACATCCGCATCACCCGCACCTCCGGCTCGGAGTCCACCTATTCATTCACCAGGGCATTGGAGGGATAAATGCCGTTTGACAGACCGGACTTCCAGACCCTGCTGGACCGTGCCCTGGCCGATATCCAGAGCCGCCTGCCCGACGCCTCGCCGCAGTTGCGGCGGTCGCTGCTGGGCGTGGTGGCCAGGATGCACTCGGGGGCGGTGCATGGGCTGTATGGGTACCTGGACTGGCTGGCCAGGCAGGCCATGCCCGACACCGCCGAGGCCGAGCACCTGGAACGGTGGAGCAGTTGGTGGGGCGTGACGCGCAAGGCCGCCAGCTGCGCCAGCGGCGAGGTGACCCTCGCGGGCACCTCCGGCGCGGTGGTCCCGACGGGCACGGTGCTGGCCCGGGCCGACGGCGCGACCTACGCCACCACCGCCGAGGTAGCGATGAGCGCGGCAGGCACGGCCACGGCCCCCGCCGTTGCCGACGAGCCCGGGCAGAGCGGCAATGCCGACGCCGGGCTGGCGCTGACGCTGGTGACGCCCCTGGCGGGGGTCCGGGGGGCGCTGGCCGCAGCGGGGTTCGGGGGCGGCGCGGACGAGGAAGGCGACGGCTCGTTGCTGGCCCGGCTGCTGGCGCGCGTGCGCAACCCGCCCCAGGGCGGCGCGGCACAGGACTATGAGGCCTGGGCCCTGGGTGTGGCCGGTGTGACCCGGGTGTGGGTTGCCCCGCAGGAACAGGGCCCGGGGACCGTGGTCGTGCGCATCATGACGGACGACTCCACCCCGGATGGCATCCCCACGGCCCTGGACGTGGCCGCCGTGCAGGCCGTCATCGAGGCCGCCCGCCCCGTGACGGCGGAGGTGACCGTGGTGGCGCCGCTGCCCGTGCCCCTGGACATGACCGTGCGCCTGGCCCCCAACACCGCAGCCGTGCGGGCCGCCGTGCAGGCCGAGGTGACGGCGCTGATCCGGCGGCAGGCCCGCCCGGGGGGCACCATTCCACTGTCGCACCTGCGCGAGGCCATCAGCGTGGCGCCCGGGGAGACGGACCACCAGCTGGTCAGCCCTGCGGCGGACGTGGCCCACGGGCCGGGAGAGATCGCTGTTCCCGGGGCCATCGTCTGGGAGGATATGTAATGGGCCGCAGCGCACAGGATTTCCAGGCCCAATTGCAGGCCTTGCAGCCGCCCGGCGCCGCACTGCCCCAGGACATGGACTCGACGTGGGGGCAGTTCCTGGCCGCGCTGGCCGGGGAGCTGGCCCGGGTGGACGCGCGCTCGGACGACCTGCTCGACGAGGTCGATCCGCGATCGACCCTGGAACTGCTGCCCGACTGGGAGCGGGTCTGCGCCCTGCCCGACGCCTGTACTGGGGACGCCACCACGCTCCAGGAGCGTCGCCGCGCCGTTGTGCGCGTGCTGACCGCGCGCGGCGGGCAGAGCCCCGCGTATTTCCAGGCCGTGGCCAGCGAGCTGGGATACAGCGTGATCATCGAGGAATTCCGGCCATTCATCGCCGGGGCCAGCCGCTGCGGCGACGTGCTGAACGGTCCGGCGACGGTGCGGCATACCTGGCGGGTGCGCGTGCTGGGTCCGCGCGTGACCTGGTTTCGCGCCGGGGCCAGCCGCTGCGGCGACCTGCTCGGGGCCATCGCCCGCGCCCAGGACCTGGAGTGCGTCCTGGGACGATTGGCTCCGGCGCACACCCATCTGATCGTAGCCTACGAGGAGGATTGACATGCAATACGTTCCCCCGCTCGGCGCTGAAGCCGACGCCGCGTATGTGGACGCCCAGCCCGCGCTGGGCATCGAGGGCAGCGTGGTGCCCGCCGCCGCCATCGAGCACCCCCAACGCGAGATCCTCGACGTGATCGAGGCGGCAGAGCTGGAGCCGGACGGCGCCACCCTGACGCAACTGCGCGCCGCCATCATGGCCCTGGCCGGGGCCGAGGTCGGCGCGCACGCCACCCGCACCGACAACCCCCACGCGGTGACCGCCGCGCAGGCCCTGGCCGTGCCCCTGGCGGGCCCTGCGACCCTGACGGGGGCCTATGCGGCGCCGCCGCTGGCCCTGGGCGAGGTTGCCACCGAGCAGGTGCAGCTCACCCTGGGGGCGCGCAGCCACCAGAGCGTGACCGTGACCCACGCTGCCGCCGTTTTTGCCGACCCGGCGGACCTGGCCACCTGGCCCGGCGGCGAGGTCAGGCTGTGGCTGACCATGGGCCCGGCTGCCGCCTTCGTGGGGCATGGCGTGGGCCTGGTCGAGCAGTATGGCAGCTGCGCCGACATGCTGGCGGGGCGGACCTACCTGGTCCACCTGCTCGGCCAGGGCGACGGGCAGTTGCACGCCTACATCGAAGAGGTGCTCTGATGTCCGCGCCGCTGACGCCCTCGCTGCCGATCCGCCGCTGCTCGTGCCGGTATCCGGTGCAGATCGGGAACGGCCTGTTGCTGGACAGCGCCGCCGGGACGGCTCAATACCTGTCGCGCACGCCGCCCAGCACGGCGGGCAATCGGTCCACCTGGACGTGGAGCGGGTGGGTGCGCCGGGGCTCGCTGGCCGGGATCGCGGGGCTCTTCGGCGCGCGCCAGGCCGGGGCGACCAGCGCCACCTACCTGGCGATCGTATCCCACTGTCTGGTGTACTACGACGTGCTGGCTGGCGTCGTGCAGGCCCACGCCACCTCCGCCCCGCTGCTGCGCGACGTGGGCGGCTACTACCACATCGTCTGCGCCGTGGACTATACCCACGCCGACCCCCTGGAGCGCGTGCGGCTCTACGTCAACGGGGAGCGCCAGGCGCTCACGCTGGTGGCTACGCCGACCCCCTCCCACCAGAGCCGCGTCAACAGCGTGCAGCCGCACAGCCTGGGCCGCAGCGTGGACGGGGCGGGCACTGCTTCCTACCTGGACGGGTTCCTGGCCGCCGTGGATTTCGTGGACGGCGCGGCCCTGGGCCCGGAGGCGTTCGGGGCCCCGCGCGGGGACCACTGGGTGCCGCTGGTCTACACGGGGGAGCGGGGCTTCAACGGCACGCGGCTGGAGTTCGGGGCCCCGGGCGACCTCGGCGCCGACACCAGCGGCGCGGGCAACCACTGGACGGTCAACGGTGCCCCGGTCCAGACCCTGGACAGCCCGACCAACACCTACCCGACGCGGCAGCAGGCGTGTGGCTCGGACTACTACTCCGGCACCGAGTACGGCGTGACCACGCTGGGCGGGCTGCGGACCCGGGCGAGCGCCTACACGTTCGCGTGGTGGCCGACGATCCACCTGCCTGCCCGAGGTCGCTGGTATTTCGAGGTCCGGCAGAGCGTGGCGGGCGATATCGGCCTGCGGCTCGGCGTGGTGGTGCCGACCCAGCGCGACCTGAACCATGGCGCCTACACGCTTGGGGACACCGTGGCCGGAGGCGGCGTGCTGTATCGCGTGGACAACAGCACTGTCGTCCGCTGGGCCGGGGCCTCGTACGAGACGCTGGCCACGGGCCTGGGCACCAACGTCGCCAACAACGTCCACGGCGTGGCCGTGGATCTGGACGCCCGGGAGATGAGATGCACCTGCAACGGCGTTCAGGTCAGCGGCCCCCACGCGCTGCCCGCAGTTGGCGACCGTTGGAGCTTCGTCCTCGCCGCGCACCTGGCGGGGAGCAACATCCTGATGGACTTCGGGCAACTCGGCTGGTGGTACGGCCCGCCTGCGGGCTACCAGCCCCTCTGCACGGCAAACCTGCCCTGCGGCCTGGCCACGGTGTCGGGCACCTACACCGGCACCGGCCTCGCAAACGGGCCGTATGTGCCCACGGGCTGCGAGCTGGACTCGCTGACCATCAACGGCACGGCACTCTACAACGACGGCTCGGCGCGGGGCGTGGTCGATTTCCTGGCCGCTGGATTCAAATTGCGCTCGTCTGCGCACAACGCCAACGGCACAACCTACACCTGGACTGGCGTGGTGCGCACCGAGCAGCGGTGCGCCAACGCCGTGGTCAACTAGAGCTAGGAGAGCAAGCATGTACCAATACCCTGACGGCACCGAGCACCGGGGGCTGCCCCCGACCGTGGAGCGGGACGGCGTGCAGTACTACACCGCGCGCCTGGCGGAGGCGCATCTGGTAGGCCTGGGCTACCGGCGGATCGTGGACGTGACAGAGGTGCCCCCGGGCCAGCAGCGGGCCAGCACCTACACCGACGCAGTGGTGGACGGGCGCGTCCTGCGCACCTACGACCTGGAGCCGGAGCCCGCCCCGTCCCCCGAGGCCCGGCGCGAGGAGATCCTGGCCGAGCTGACGGCCCTGGACGCCGCCAGCGCCCGGCCCCTGCGCGCGGTGCTGACCGCCCAGACCGCCGGGCAGCCCCCCGCCGCCGAGGACGTCGCCCGCCTGGCCGACCTGGAAGCCCAGGCCCAGGCCCTGCGCACCGAGCTGGCGGGGCTGGCCGAGTAGCCGCAGGCTCTTTGACAAGGAGGCCCGGCCCCAAGACGGGGCCGGGCGCATGAGAGGAACAGGCGGGGGTGCTGCCGCACCCCCACTGGCCCGGTGCGCGAACACCGGACCACCGCCCGCAGGCAGCTGCTCCATTCCCCTGATCAGGGTGGAGATTCCCTAGCAGGCGCGGGCCGAATCGTAAAGAGAGCCATGACAACCCAGGAGACCGCCTCAGTGTCACCGGTCGCCCCCTACATCGGGGGCAAGCGCCGCCTGGCGGCGCGCGTCATCGAGCACATCAACGCCTGGCCGCATGAGACCTACGCCGAGCCCTTCGTGGGCATGGGAGGCGTGTTCCTGCGGCGGCCCACCCCGGCCCGGTGCGAGGTCATCAACGACGCCTCGCGCGACGTGGCCACCTTCTTCCGGATTCTCCAGCGCCATTACCCGCAGTTCATGGAGACGCTCAAGTTCCAGATCACGAGCCGCGCAGCGTTCGAGCGGCTGTGCGTCACGGACCCAGACACCCTCACGGACCTGGAGCGCGCCGCCCGCTTCCTTTACCTCCAGCGGCTGAGTTTCGGGGGCAAGGTCACAGGCCGGACGTTCGGTGTGGACCAGGGCCGGGGAGCCCGTTTCAACCTCAACACCCTGGGCACGCGCCTGGAGGAGCTGCACGAGCGCCTGGCCGGAGTGGTCATTGAGTGCCTCGACTTCGAGGTGTTCCTGCGCCGCTACGACCGCCCGGGAACCCTGTTCTACCTGGACCCGCCTTACTACGGAACCGAGGGCTACTACGGCCCCGGCCTGTTCGGGCGCGATGATTTCGAGCGCCTGGCCCGGGCCCTGGGCCAGCTCCGGGGGCGCTTCCTGCTCTCCCTCAACGACTGCCCCGAGGTCCGGGCGCTGTTCCAGGGGTTCGAGCTGATCCCGCTGACAACCACCTACACGGTCCGTGGCCGAGGCGCCGCCGCCCCGGCCCGTGAGCTGTTGATCACCTCATGACCACACAAACGCCCCTGGCCAGGTTGCTAGCCAGGGGCGTTTCTGTAATGCTGTTGCACATAGTGCAACGGCAAGGGCCGTTCAATTATCGCGATTTTGGCGCGGATTTATCGCGACGCGCTTCAGCTGCCGTTCGCGATGATAGACGTATCTCCCACCTCTCCGGCGCCCCCGGCCACGCACGCCCCGGCATCGGCCTCCCTCCTGCGCCGCGCGCGAAGAGGCAATCTTGTGGTTGAGGAACGTGCGCACGCGCGCGCCAGAACAAAGTCCCAAAGCACGCACTCCCCGGCTTGCTGTCTGGTCAGGCGCGACGGCACGCGCTTTTCCAGAACCGCACTCCCTTCCCCGCAACGGCGACCCGCCCAGGCAAAGGAACTGCGTGCCCTGCGTGCGCGCAAGGCGTTGCCCAGGAAACAGGCCTTGCGAAGCCCGGGCAAAGAGCAAAGCCTCGGCCCGGGCACCCCGGACCACGATAAAAAGCCCGGAAGCTTGCGCTTCCGGGCTTGGCAGGATTTCGCCCCTTGGGGGCGGTCAGTGTCGGTGGCGGAGCCGAAGGGACTCGAACCCTCGGCCTCCGGCGTGACAGGCCGGCGTTATAACCAACTTAACTACGGCTCCGCATATGTGAAAATGGCGGGTTGAACGTCGCGCAGCAGCGCGAGAGGTTCGTCAGGGCTGTGGCCGCATGACCACGGGCTCCCCCTGGAAGCCGTCACCCTCGGGCAAAGTCGCCCCCAACTCCCGCTCACAGTCTGGGGCATCAAGAAGGGGCTTGCGTGCAAGCCCCTGGTCTTTCAAGTGGCGGAGCCGAAGGGACTCGAACCCTCGGCCTCCGGCGTGACAGGCCGGCGTTATAACCAACTTAACTACGGCTCCGCGTGATCCCGTGCCTCTGTGGTGGGCGGAACAGGGCTCGAACCTGTGACCCTCGGCTTGTAAGGCCGATGCTCTCCCAGCTGAGCTACCCGCCCGCGCTCCCACAGTCGGGAGCACTGTGTCTATCCACAGCGCCCCTTCTTGTCAACGGTTTTCAAAAACCCCGGCCAAGAATTTTCCCGGCCCCGGCTGCCCGCTGGCAACCCATTGAAACAACAGGCGTTCCGGAGCGCCTTGCAGCGCCCCGGAACGCCCGGTCAACTCGGCTCTAGTTGCCCATGTGGCACTCGCCGCAGGCCATGGGCCCGGCGGCGCGCTCGGCGTGGCATTCCTTGCACTGGCGATGGTAGGCCTCGCGCAGGCCGGGCTGCGTGCCCACGCGCTTCAGGGTATGGCATTCGGCGCAGGCGGTGCCCACGGAGTCCTGGCCTTCCACCAGCTTGCCGTCCTCGTAGACGTGGTGGCAGCGGGCGCAGTCGTCCAGCTCGGCTTTCTCGTTGTGCGCGTCGTGGTTGAAGACCGCCGCCGGGCGCAGGTGCGTCCCGAAGGCCTCGGCCTTGAGCTCCACGATGTCGTCCTGGCTCCAGGCGGCGGGCGCCGCCACCAGGGCCACGGCGGCAAGGACCGCGAGGGCCAGGGCCGCAAGAACGTGTCTGGGATGCATATGGTCCTCCCCGCCCCGTTGCCGGGGCGTTGTCGGTTTACTCCGCTTCCACGGCCCCGGGCTTCTCCATGTACTTGAAGAGCAGGTCGCCCAGGAACATGAGCTTCATCTCCAACCCGTAGTGGTGGATGATGTCCTCCAGGCCGCCGTGGCAGTTGTGGCAGGGCGAGATGATGGTGTTGATGCCCTGGTCCTTCATGCGCGCCAGCTGCTCGGCCTTGTAGCGGTTGGAGAGCACGCGCTTGGTCTTCCACGGCGGACCGCAGTTGATCACGCCGCCGCCCGCGTTGCAGCAGATGTTGAAGACCTTGTTGGGCGCCATTTCCACCACGCCCTGGGTGAAGGCGCTGGCCACGTAGCGGCCCATCTCGTGCAGGCCGCGCCCGCGCACGGTGTTGCACGGGTCGTGGAAGGTCACGCGCTCGGGGAACAGCTCGCGCGGGCGCACCCGCCCGGCCTTGACCAGCTCGTAGAAGAACTCGATGGAGTGGACCATGGGCACCGGGGGCATCTTCCAGCCCAGCCAGCGGTTGCCCACGTCGTAGACGCTGCGGAAGGCGTGGCCGCACTCGCCCATGACGATCTTCTTCACGCGCAGCTTCTGGGCGGCCTCGTAGTGGGCCTTCTTGATGCGGCCCATGGTCTCGAAGTCGCCGGTGAACATGGCCATGTCGGAGTTGTCCCAGCCCGGGGTGGCGGGCATGGTCCAGTCGCACCCGGCCTGGTCGAAGATCACCGCCGCCTGGTAGATGAGGTGCGTGCGGAACTTGGGCTCGGGCGCGATGACCGAGTACATGAAGTCCGCCCCGACCTTGCCGACGGGGATGCGGATGGTCGGGATCTCGTCGCGGGCCTCGTCCTCCTGCCATTGCAGGGTGTCGGTCCACTCGTCGTCCTTGACCCACATCTGGTTCAGGGTCGCGGCGTGGGAGTGGCAGGTGTCCTGGATGTACTGCGGGGTGATGCCCAGCTTGTGGCAGATGCGCCGCACGGTCTGGATCATGTAGGCCACGTCGATGCCAAACGGGCAGAACTGCTGGCAGCGGCGGCACAGGTTGCATTCGGTGTGCGCGACGACCACGGCCTCGCGGCACTCCTCGGGGCTCAGCTTGCCCTTCTTCTCAAGCATGTTCCAGATGGTGCGCTTGACCTTGCCCACCGGGGAATACTTGGGGTCCTTGTCGTTGGAGAGGTAGTGGTGGCAGGCGTCCGAGCACAGCCCGCAGTGGACGCAGGTCTGCACATAGGCGCGCATCCGGGCGCCGCACTCGCCGCGCAGCACCTGGTTGATGGTCTTCTCGATGCGTTCGGGCGTCAGGCGCGCGACGCCATCGTCCACGCCCACGTCCTTGATGGACGCGAACTGGGCATATTTCCCGTCGGCCTTGTCCTGGGCCGACTTGGCCGCAACGCGCTCCAGGCAGGACATGGCCTGTGCGGCGGCTTGGGTGTTTTCGGCGGTCTCAGCCATTGTAGGATCTCCTTGCAATGCGTTCGCGGGTTCGGGCCGGGCCTACCAGTCGTACACGTTGCGCACGGCGCCGAACTCGGACGCCGTGTAGCCCCGGGTGTACCAGAAGGTCAGCATGTGCGAGAGCCGCGTAAAGGGAATGGCCACGAGCATGATCTCGCCGCAGAGCATGTGCAGGCTGGTCATGAGCAGGTTGTCGCCAAAGCCGTGGTAGGCCATGATGCCCGTGACGAACGGCGCGGCGACCACCGCCAGGATGGCGAAGTCGGAGCAGCTGGTCACGAAGCGGACCTCGGGCTGGGTCAGGCGGCGCCAGGCGAAGTAGACGCAGCCGAAGACCACGATCCACGCGGCGGCGTCCGCCACGCTGTCGGGCAGCGCGGCCCAGCTCACGCCGAGCGCGCTCTCCTCCAGGAGCACCAGGTGCCCCAGGGTGAACAGCGGCACGAGGACGATGCCCACGTGGAACAGGAAGGTGACGATGGTCATCACCGGCTGACGGCGCGAGTTGGTGCTCATGAAGGGCACCAGCCAGTGCAGGAAGCTCGCCAGGGCGTGGCGCCAGCTCCAGTACTCGACGACGTAGGTGTCCTTGGCCTTGGTTTCGGCCAGAAGCGAAGCGATCTTCCAGATGCTGCCACCCAGGAAGACGGCGAAGGCCACCCACACCAGGGGGCCGCTGACAAGGGCGTAGAATGCGTGCATGGCTCCCCCCTATTTGAAATCGGCCACGGGCACCACGCGACGGTGGTACTTGCCGTTTTCGATCATCTTGACGAGAACAAGGCGCCCGTCGGGGCTGAACGCCGGGTCGAAGCAGGCCTCGCCGGCGCGGGAGTACTCCTTGCCGTTCACGGCCACGGTGTACTTGCCGCCCTTCTCGACCTTGGCCGCAACGTGGGCGCCGTCGAGGCTTAACACCGGGGCCCAGGCCATGTCGTAGCGTCCGGCCCAGGCCTTGCCATCGACCATGACGGCCCACTTGCCGCCGTCCTTGCCCAGGGCGGCCGCGCGGGCGCCATCGGGCGACAGCGCCAGGTCGGTGACCATCTCGCCGAAGGTCAGGCCCCAGGGCTTGTCGTCCACGGCCACGGTCCAGCGGCCGAACTGCGGGCTGACGATGGCCGCCAGGCGCGCGCCGTCGGCGCTGAAGGCCGCGTGCCAGCACTGGCCGTACAGGCTCCAGATCAGGTGCCCGTCGCGCGCAAGCGACCACTTGCCGCCCTGGCGCACCGGGGCGACCACGGAACCGTCGCGCGGGTCGAACAGCGGCTTCCACACGCCCTGGAACCGCGCGGCCCACGGCGCGCCGTCCACGGCCACGGTGAAGTCGTACAGATTGGTGCGCACCTCGGCTGCGGCATGGCTGCCGTCCGCCGACAGGGTCACGCCGAAGACGTTGGTGAACAGGGTGTCCCAGGCGTTGCCGTCGATGGCCACGGTGTAGAGGCCTTCCTGGTAGCGCTTGATGTCGGCCTGGCCCAGCTCCTTGGCCTGCACGGCGGCCGCGCTGTGCGCGCCGTCGGCGCTCAGCGTGAAGGCCGTGCCGTTCTCGAAGAGCGTCTCCCAGGGCGTGCCGTCCACGGCCATGCCGTAGGCGCCGTCATTCTGGATGGCGGCGGCGATGACCGACCCGTCGGCGCTGAAATGCGTATCCCAGACGTAGCCGAAGCTCTCTTCCCAGGGTTCGTCGTCCACGACGAACTTCCACTCGCCCATGTCCGAAACGCAGGCCGTGAGACGGCCATCGGGCCCGAACCCGAGGTTCCAGACCCGCTCGAAGGTGTTTTCCCAGGCCTCGTCGTTCACGCAGGCCGTGAACTCGCCCTGGACGTTGGCCACGGCGGCGTACGTTTCGCCATCGGGGCTCACGTGCGGCTCCTCGACCCATTCGTACTTGTCCCGGCTGGCGCCGAGGTCGGCGACAAGCCGTTCACCCGGCTCCCAGTTCCATCCCGATGTATCCACCGCAGCCCTCCTTTCGCGCCCGACACGCATGACGGGGTCACTTGCTCGTGGTTCGGAAAGCCCGCCCTCCGAACCGGCATATTCCGAACCCCCATAATTCGGCCACGTGGTTCATGTCCAGAAAAATGGGCGCAACACACTTAAATAACTAAAAATCATATCACAAGAATAGGATATTCACCTACTGGAAGGGTGTGAATGCAGCCCGCCGGATTTCAAGCCGAATCCTGGCCACGCGGCGCCAGAGCCCCGCCAAAGGGGAGCCCGGAAGTCGGAAATCCGCCCTGGCGCGCGGCCCATGTCCTTGATATTCCATACCTTGGAGGTTCCAGGCGCCCAGGCGCATCTGGACAATCGCGCCCCGGGGCGCTATCGTTGCGCGATGCCAAGAACTGCGCCCGCTTCCGCACCTGCCGCGCCATGAACGCGCCCCTGCCGCCCCGCAAGACCCTGGCCTGGAACGGCGTGAGCCTTCAGGTGCCCAGAAGCTGGGATTCGGCGGAGTTCCAGGCTTTCGCCCTGTCCGTTGCGGGCCGCGACGGCCAGGGGCTGGACCTGCGCTGGGCCCGCACCAAGGGCTCCTTCGACCCCCAGGCCCATCTGGCGCGGGTCGCCGCGGCCATGGGCCCGGGCGCCGTCGCCGACCCCGACCCCGCCGCCCTGCCCCCGGGCTGGGCCGGGGCCGGGCAGGCCCTGGCGGCGGCGGGGCTGGCCGTGCTGCCCTTTGCCTGGCGCGCCGGGGACGGCGCCGGGCCCGGCGCCGTGCTGCACAACCCCGCCACCGGCCTGGCGGCCCTGGCCCGCTTCACCCTGCCCGGCCCGGCCCCGGAGCAGGACATGGCCACGGCCCTGGCCGTGCTGGACAGCCTGGGCGACCATCCGCCCGGGGGCCCGGTGCCCTGGGCGGCCTTCGGTGTCACCGCCGTGGTGCCCGGCGACCTTGAGTTGCGCGCTTTTTCCTTCACTCCCGGGCACTTCCGCCTGACCCTGGCCGCGCCGCACACGGGCTGCGAGTTGGTGCTCGACCGCCTGGGCCCGGCGGACGCCCTGCTGGGCCGCCGCACCCTGGCCCAGTACGCCGACGCCTTCTACGGCACCCTGGGCGCGCCGGAGGGCTTTTTCAGCGAGGCCCCGGCCAGCGCGCCCGGCCTGCCCGAGGCCGCCCCCGACGCCCCCGACGCCCCGCCCCCCGGCGCCGCCCCCGCCCGGGCCCCGGAGCCGGACATGGTCGCGGGCAGCGGCTTCCGGCCCGCGCCCCTGCTGGCCCGGCTGCTGCGCAGGCCCTGGCCCGGCGCCCGCCGGGGGCGCCTGTGGCGCGCGGGCATCGGAGCCATGCTCCTGGGCGCCTTCATGCGCGCCCCGCGCGAGCGCGACCTGGAGGCCTTCGAGGCCATCTGCCGCGACTACGCCCTGGACCGGCCCTGAGCCGAGGCGCCCCGCCGCCCGCAACGCACAGGGGCCCGCAACCGTTTCCGGCTGCGGGCCCCTGCGTTCGTTCCGTGCCCGGGCGGGCTACTTGCCGCCCTGCACCAGGTCCAGGACCTCTTCCATGGTCCGCTCCGACAGCGCGCCCTCCACGGCCACGCCGTTGAACAGGTACACCGGCACCCCGGTGAAGCCCCAGTCCAGGAACTCGCGGGCGTCGTCGCGCACCCGGTCGCGCACGGTGTCGCCCTGCATGTCGGCCTCCAGGCGCGCGGCGTCCACCCCGGACAGGGCCAGGGCCAGCGCCAGGAAGGCCTCCTTGGGTTGCGGCGCGGCGGCGATGCCCGCTTGCTGCGCGAAGGCCTGCCGGGCAAAGGCCAGGGCCAGTTCCCCGTCCTGCAGCCCCAGGGCCTCGTAGACCCGGGCCGCGTATTCGCCGTTCTCGGACATGGGCGCGTGCTTGGAGAGGTGGCGGACCCGCCCGGGATGGCGCTCCACCAGGGCGTCGATGGTCCGCGAGCCCTGGGCGCAGTAGCCGCACAGGAAGTCGGAATAGGAGACCACGGTCACCGCCGCGTCGGGCGCGCCGTGCCAGGGGCGCGCGGGGTCCAGGGCCGGGGCCAGGGGCGCGTCCAACTGCTGGCGCCACCTGTCCTTCATGGCCCGGTCGCGGCGCTCGCGGGCACCCTGCTCCACCAGCTCCAGCAGGGCCACCTTGTCCTGGGCCAGGGCGTCCAGGACCAGTTGCGGGTCCTCGCGCACGGCGGCGCGGATGCGTTCCTTCAGGGTGGCGTCACCCGTGCGCGGCGCACAGGCGGCCAGCGGCAGGGCGAAAAGCACGGCGAGCAGCAGGGGCAAGAGTCGGCGCATGGGCGGGGGGTCTCCTTGGGCTGGGTGGGGTCGCAAAGCCCCGGTCTTACGCCCGGCCCGGGCCGGACGCAAGGGCCAAGCGGGCCCAAAGCCGGGCGCGAGGGCCGGGCCGGGGCGCGAGGGCAGGGCCGGGCGCGAGGGCCAGGCGCAGGGCCGGAGCGGACGCCCAGGCCGGGCCGGAACACGGGCCGGGCCCCGCGCTCAGATGAGGCCCGCCAGCGGCCCGCCGGGCGCGCCCAGAGCGTCCACGCGCCGCTCCACCTCGGGGTCGGGCTCCAGGGGCGGGGCGTGGTAGGTCTTCAGGCGCGCGTCGAGCACCAGCGGCCCGGTGCAGCCCCAGTGCTTGCAGTGGGTGAAGGCCCCGGCGCCGTAGAGGTCCGTGGCCGGGTCCGAGCGGGTGAAGGCCACCCAGAGCAGGTTGTCCCAGCTGCGGGCGGTAAACGCCGCGTCGTCGGCGCAGACCACCAGGGGCAGGCCCTCCAGCCCCGGCACGCCCTCCAGGGCCCGGGCCAGGGCCTCCAGGCGCGGGTCGTGGGCGTCGCGGCCCTGGTCGTGGGCCGGGCCGCGCAGCACAAGGATGCCCGGGGCGGCCAGCTGCGGGTCGGAGAAGCCCCCGGGCAGGGCCAGCCCGCCGGGAACTTCCGTGGCCAGGGTCCGCCGCGCGGGGCCGCACGAGGCCCACAGCAGCTTGGAGCCCTGGTTCAGGCTGATGCCCGAGTAGTCCAGGGTGTCCATGGTGGTGCGGGTGATGAAATGCAGGTCGCGCGCGAGGTCCACGCGCTCCAGCATGTGGCGGAAAAAGGCGGGCACGTCGTGGGCCGACAGGCGTGCGTCGTCCTCGCGGGCGGCGATGAGCACGTATTTGGACAGCGCGGTCTGGGTGGATCCCAGCAGGGCCATGCCGTTGGTCAGCAGTTCCTGGGGCGTGCGGCGCTCGGCGTAGGGCACGTAGCGTTCGCTGCCCACGGCCAGCAGCAGCGGGTGGACCCCGGCGGCGTCCACGGCGTGGACCTCGTGGACCCCCGAGAACACCGTGGGCACCAGCTCGGCGGTCAGCTCGTGGATGAAGGCCCCGAACACCGTGTCCTCCTGGGGCGGGCGGCCCACGGTGGTGAAGGGCCACACGGCGTCGGGCCGGTGGTACACGGCGTCCACCTCCAGCACGGGGAAGTCGTGGGTCAGGCTGTAGTAGCCCAGGTGGTCGCCGAAGGGCCCCTCGGGCTTGCCCGTGCCGGGCACGATATGGCCCTGGATGCAGAAATCGGCCCGCGCGGGCACGGGCAGGGCCCCGGGGCGGCGGACCATGGCCAGGCGCCGCCCGCCCAGCACCCCGGCGAAGAAGACCTCGGGCATGCCGTCGGGCAGGGGCATCACGGCGGCCAGGGTCATGGCCGGGGGCCCGCCCACGAAGATATTCACCGGCAGGCGCTGGCCCCGGGCCAGGGCCTCGGCGTGGTGGTGGCCCAGGCCGCGGTGGATCTGGTAATGCAGGCCGACCTCGCGGTCCGGCGCGTAGGCGTTGCCCGAAAGCTGCACGCGGTACATGCCCAGGTTGGAGGCCGCATAGCCGGGCCGGGCCGGGCTTTCGGAATAGACCTGGGGCAGGGTCACGTAGGCCCCGCCGTCCATGGGCCAGGACACGAGCATGGGCAGGTCCGACACCTGGGCGCGCTGGGCCAGGGCCGGGCCGGAGCGCACCGTGCGCGGCAGGGCCCGGGCCAGGGCCAGGGGCACCCCCGCGTAGCGCCAGGGGCGGCGCAGGGCGTCCAGGGGGTCCACCTTGAGGGCGAAGAGGCGCTCCATGGTCCGCAGGGTGTCGCGGAAGATGAAGCGCAGGCGCTCCATGGTCCCGAAGACGTTGCCGACCATGGAGAAGCGGCAGCCGCGCACGTTCTCGAAGAGCAGCGCCGGGCCCCCGGCGGCGAACACGCGGCGCTGCACGGCGCCGATTTCCAGGCGCGCGTCCAGCTCCTGGCGGATGCGCACCAGTTGCCCGTGCCGTTCCAGGTCGTGCAGGCAGGCCTGCATGTCGAGGTAGCCCATTGCGTCGGCCTCCGTGCCCTGCTAGGGTTTGCGAAAAAGAAAATGTGCCAGACCCCGCGCGCCCTTGGCAAGGCCCAAGGCCGCGCGCCGCGCAACCGCAACCGCAAGGGGAAACCCCATGCCGCGCATCGCCGCGTTCGTTCTCGCCGCCGCCCTGGCCCTGGCCGCCACCGCTCCCGCCGCCGCGCCCGCCGCAGACCTGGCCCGGGGCGAGGCCCTGGCCAAGGGCTGCCAATGCCACGCCACCGAGTTCCACGGCGCCGACCCGGCCCGGATCGTCACCGCCCTCAAGGCCTTCCGCGACGGCACCCGCTTCAACAAGGCCATGCAGAACAAGACCAGGACCATGACCGACGAGGACATGCAGGCCGTGGCCGACTGGTTCGCAGCCCAGAAGTAGCCCCCGCCCGCCCTGGCGCCCCCGGCTCCCCGGGGCTGCCCGCTACCCCAGGCACTGGTAGAGCCCCAGGGCCCAGGGGCAGTCGCCGCAGGGCACGTCGCGCCCGTAGCAGTCCAAGTCGTGCGGCTCGGCGGCGATGAGGTCGCAGGGGCTCATGGCGCAGTCCAGGCAATAGGGGTAGTCGTAGCGCAGCACGGCCTCGCGGAAGCGCACGAACGGCTCGGCGCGCCACAGCTCCAGCGGGCCCTGGCCGTTGACGGCGCCAAAGCGCGCCGGGGTCACGGGCTTGCGCCGCCCGTCCAGATGGCAGACGTAGCGGTGCCACAGGAAATAGCACGGCGCCAGCGCCCCGAAGCGGTCCACGAACACCCGCCCCTCCTCCACGAAGGCGCAGTGCCGCTCGAAACGCGGCGCGGCGGCGGGCAGACGCAGGTCCAGCCCCTCGCGCGCGGCGGCCAGGGCAGCGGCCCCGAAGGCGTCCTCCAGGCGGCGCAGCTCGCCCCCGTCCTGGCCCAGCAGCCGCTGGGGCCGCATCCAGACCCCATCCTGCGCGCCCTCGTCCAGCATGGCCCGCACCAGGGCCACCAGCCGCTTCTGCTCCCCGGTCTTGTCGAAGCGCCACAGCACGTCCAGGTAGGCGTCCAGGTCCAGCCCCTCGCGCGCGGCGCGGTCCTTCCAGCGGCGGTACAGGGCCAGGGCCGCGTCGCTGGACGAGGGGTGGGCCACCAGCCCGGCGGCCTGCGGCGCGTAGGGCAGCATGTGCGACACCAGCAGAAAGCGCACGCCCCGGGCCGCCACCCAGCGCACCAGCTCCGGCAGGTCGGCCACGGTGTCGCGCACGAGCACGGTTTCGGCCCCCGGCTCCAGGCGCGCGCCGGGTACGGCGCGGCGCACCCCGGCCAGGGCCGCCAGGGCGCGCTCCACATCGCCCAGCTCGCCCCCGGGGCGCAGGGTGCGGAAGGTCTGCGGCGCGCTGCTGTCCACGGACACGCAGACCCGGTCCACCCCGGCGGCGGCCAGGGCGGCGGCGCGCGCTGGGGTCAGCAGGCGGCCATTGGTCTGGATGCCGATGCGCGCGGCCCCGGGCATGGCCGCGCGGGCCAGGCGCGCGAAATCGTCCAGCCCCGGGTGCAACAGCGGTTCGCCGATGCCCGTGAGCACCAGCGAATCCAGGTGCGCGAAGGCCGGGGCCAGGCGCGCGAAGACGGCGGGGTCCATGTCGCCGTCGCCGATGTCCGCGCCCGGGGCCTGCTTGACGCACAGGGCGCAGCGCATGTTGCAGCGCGTGGTGACCTCCACGGTCATGCGCGAGGGCTGGGGCAAAAAGGCGGGATGTCCGGTCATGCTGGCGTGGTCCTGTGGGCTGTGGTCCCGGAGATGGGCGCGTTGCGGGCCAGGATGCCCCGGGCGCGGGCGCGCCGCATTGACCGGGATCAAGCCCCGGGCAGCGGGCCGCGTTCGGTGATCTGGCGGATCACGTCGGACAGGGCGTCGTCGTCCTCGATGGTCAGGGCGCCGGGGGCCGGGGCGGCGGGGGCCGGGGCGGCGCGCAGCGCCGCCAGGGGGTCGATGAGCGGGGATTCGTAGACCGTTTCGCGGGCCGTTTCCTGCCCGGAGCGCAGGGTGCGCGAGGGGTGGATGTAGGGCTTCCTGCGGGCCTGCATCTCCTGGGCGTAGGTGCCGAAGGTGAACATGCCCGCCTCGCGGCCCAGCTCCATGGCGTTCTCGATCTGGCTCAGGCGGTTCTCGCGGATGATGCTGCGCACGGCCTTGCCCGTGCGCAGCACAGCCAGCTCGGGCACCCGGAAGCCCAGCTCCGGGCGCAGGGCCAGCCGCTGCACGATGACCCCGCACAGGGCCGAGGACAGCTGGTAGCGCGCGAACTCCTGGGCGTCCGCCGGGAAGGCGTTGAGCATGCGGTACAGGGCCTCCTCCACCGAGCTGGCGTGCAGCGTGGCGAAGACCAGGTGCCCGGATTCGGCGGCGTCCAGGGTCAGGCGGACGATCTCCGAACGGCGCAGCTCGCCCACGCAGATCACGTCCGGCGCCTGGCGCAGCACGTCCACCAGCCCCTGCTCGAAGCTCTGGAAGCTCGCGCCCAGCTCGCGCTGCTCGATGAACGACTTCACCGAGCGGAAGCGGTATTCCACCGGGTCTTCCAGGGTGACCACATGGGCAGCGCGGGTGCGGTTGATCTCGCCCAGCAGGGCGGCGATGGTCGTGGTCTTGCCGCTGCCCGTGGCCCCGCACAGGAGCACCAGCCCCGAGGCCTCGCGGCAGAAGTCGCCCACCGAGGGATGCAGATTGAGCATCTCGATCTCGGGGGCCTCGCCGGGCAAAAAGCGCACCGCCAGGGACAGCCCGCGCGTGGTGGCGAAGATATTGATGCGCAGGCGCGTGCCGCACACGGAGATGGCGAAGTCCACGGACCACTGGCGGCGCAGGGTCTCGGCCTGCTGGCGGGTCATGAGCGAACGCGCCAGCTCGTCCACCTCGCTGTGGCGCAGGACGATCTTGCGCTGGGGCGCCACGGTGCCGTCCTTGCGCAGCACCACGGGATGCCCGCCGGTGATGTGCATGTCCGACACGCCCTGCTGCACGCAGGACTGGACCAGGGCCTCGAAGTCGCTCATGGCGCCGGGGCGGCCTGCGGAGCGGCGGGCGCCGGGGCCGGGGCGGCGTCCGGGGCCGGGGTGTCGTCGGACGCCGGGGCGGGCAGCGGCGCGGGGGCGGGCTCGGGCCGGGGCTCGCCCGGGGGCCGCTGGGGCGCGGCAGGCCCTGGCAGGCCGCGCCAGCCTACGGTGGCCACGTAGGGCACGGCATGGACGCCCATGCGCCGGAACACGGCGTGGTTGTGGGCCAAAAGCGCCCGGTAGCGCAGGCGCCGCCAGAAGCCCTGGGGCCCGGCCTCGAAGTCGGGGCGCACGGCATTGCGGAAGGCGTCGATGAAGGGCGTGCCCGCCAGCACGTCCTGGTGCAGGGCGATGAGGCGCGTCACGTCTTCGGGGTGCTCGGACACGGGGATGTAGGCCACGCCCGAGGGCGTGCTGGTGGCCAGGTCGGCCACGGCGCGGCGGCAGGCCGGGCAGCTGGGGGAGAAATACACGCGGGTGGCGGCGTTTTCGGTGTTGCCGTAGATGGCCCAGCCCCCGCCGTCGCCCGCCAGGGCCACGAGATTGGGCGACAACGCGGCCAGCCAGAGCATGGCCAAAAGGGCCCCCGCCGAACCCCGGGGGCGCACGGCGGCCAGCAGGCACAGCCAGACCACGAAGAACCCCGCCCCGGCGATGAGGCAGTTGACGCACGGGGCCAGGAAGGCCATCACCGTCAGCAGCCCGGCGTCCAGCAGCACGATGGGCCCGGCCAGGCCTAGGGCCGTGACCGGCGAGACCACGGCCACGACCGCCAGCAGCCCGAAGCCGCCCACGCCCCACCACCACAGCGACACATCCCACAGCGACCAGTCCTGGTACAGGGCGCAGCCCGAGGTCACGCACAGCCGGTCGGCCAGCCCCAGGGCGGCCAGGGCGCAGAACACCAGCCAGGCCAGGGAGAAGATCATCGCCAGACGGCGGGCCATGCCACCGTTGTCGCGTCGGTTCAAAGCCACGGGAACCTCGCAGGGTTACGCGATGCCTTGGGCCGGGCCCCGGCCCGACCGCCCTTGTGGTTCCAGGTCGGACGAGGATTGTCAAGCCCGGGGCGCGAATTCGCCTACTGGGCCGGGGCCGGAGCCGGGGCTGGAGGCTGGGCCGGGGCCTTGTCCTGCGGGGGTTGCGGGGGTTGCGAGGGCTGGCGCTCCCCGGGGCCCGGGGCCGCAGGCCGGGGGGCCGGGGCCTGCGCCGGGGGCGCGAGGGTGTCGGGCTCGATGGCCAGCAGGGCCCGGGCCGGAGCCGGGGCCAGCAGGGCCGCGCAGAGCGCGGCGGCAAGAAGCATGGCTGCAAGGCGGTGCATGGCGTGTCCTCCGGCGGGCCGCCCCGAAATGGCGGTCTGCCGCGTTGCTCAAAAAATCCAGACCCTCGCGTCTGCCTTTCTGCCCGTCGGCCCTGGATTCTTTCGCGTCCTCATCTCACCACTGTTCAACGGTCGGCAAAAAAGGCTTGCCGCCAGTCGGCTAGTCCACCAGGGGCATGGGCGTGTCCTCGTAGAGCAGAAACCCCAGGGCCAGGTCGTCGAAGGTCACGGCGTTGTTGCCCGCGTCGGCGCGGATGAGCCTGCCGTAGGCGTGCAGCCCCACCTCGGGCCGGTTGGTGGGCCAGCTGTTGGGGTTGGCGGGCCACTCGGCGCTGTTCGGCGTCAGGAACTCGCGGGTGCGGATGGTGCCGCCGTCGGACAAGATGCGGATGTCGGCGGCGGTGTCGGCGGCGATGGCCGCCGTGTTCACCCCGTCCCACTTGCACTGGTGCAGAGTGTAGGCCGGGGCGTCCATGACGAAGGAGAAATAGTCCGCGCTGGCCGACCAGTCGCCGATGCGCAGCACCGGGTAGATGGGATAGCTGTGGCCGCGGTTGGACACCCATTCCGGCCTGTAGCGCAGGCGGCCCCGGTCCTTGCTGGCGGCGTTGGAGGCGCCGGTGATGATGTTGTAGGGCGTGGCGTCGCCCGTGCGCGTGGTCAGGCCGCTCTGCTCGGTGGCGTCGCCGTAGAACACCTTGAAGCGGTTGACCTTCTCGCCGTTCACGAACTGCTCTTCGGCGCGCACCACCAGGGTGGTGTTGTCGTTGACGATACGCCCGTCGATGTTGAGCTGCTTGGGATACAGGCCCCATTCGCCGGTGATGGAGGCGCCGTTGTTCCGGTAGCCCAGCACCTTGTAGGCCAGCCAGGTGCTGACCCCGTTCTTGTTGCGCCAGAAGACCAAAAGCACCCGGTCGGACTCGGTAAGGCTCAGGGGATAGTCGCTGGAATCCACCAGTTCGGGCGGGGTGTTCCAGGTATGCACGGTGGTGCCCTGGCTCGCAGGCTTGACGCCGCTGGGGATGTGGTCGCCCAGCACGGTATACCAGGTGCCCCGGTACCGCTGGCTGGGCAGCGGGCCGCTGCCGTAGAACTTCAGGAACGACACGCCGTAGAAGTCGTACTGCCCGGCGGTGGCCGTCTCCCGCAGGCGCAGGGAGAGCCCGGCCAGGGCGAAGGGCAGCTTCCAGCCCGAGGCAATCTTGGTCTGCACGTCGTAGGATAGCCGGGTGTCCTGCTTCCAGCGCCACTTGAACAGGCTGTCCTTGTTCAGCCGCACCACGTGGCCCCAGGGGCCGCTGCTGTCGCGCTCCAGGCTGTGGATGGCCGCGTAGTTGATGTGCGAGCCCTGGGTGGACTGGTAGGACTTGACCTCCAGCACGGTCCTGTTGGCGCCGTCCAGGCGCAGGGTCTTGTCCGCGCTGTTGAAGGCCGTCAGGTCCGTCATGGTCGTTTCGATGACCCGGTTGGGGTCGGCCACGCGCTCGGTGGGGTCGATGTTCGCGGCGCTGTCCACCGGGGAGTCGTAGTGGACCAGGGTCTTCTGCGCCGCGTAGGTGCCGGTGCCCACGCTGCCCGTGCAGCGCAGGGCGTAGGCGTTGCGCAGGATGAGGGTCGCGTTCTGGAAGTCGGCCAGGGCGAAGGAGCCCGTCTCGGGCGTCAGGCCCTTGAGGGTCACGCTGCCGCCGCTCTCCACCACGCGCTCGCGGTAGGTGTAGGTCTTGTCCACCCCGGGGATGTGGATGCGCCCGTTTTCGGGCGGAAAGTTGGCCATGGCGGCAGGCAGGCCGGTCAGGCTGGCGGCGCTGCCCGCGGGGGTGTTGCTCGTGGCGTGGGCGATGTTCACGAAATCCAGGTCGGCGCTGGCCCCGAGCACGGCCCCGCCGGACAGGGGCGCGTAGGTGAAGGCCACGGTCTGGCTGCCGTCCGGGGCGGTGGACACGGTGGCGGCGGAGGCCAGGGTCACGGGGATGTCGTTGCCGATCTCGTCGCGCACGCTGATCATGCTGCCCGCCGGAAAGGCGATGGGGCCCGAGGCGGCTTCGGTCATGTCGGCCAGGGGCACCCGACGCACGGCGGCGGCGGTGATGGTCCGCGTGGCGGTGTTGTGCGCCAGGGCCTTGAAGCCGTAGGAGAACGCCCCGAGGTTGAAGCGGGAGTTGGTGTTTGCGTCGAGCACGAAATCGCGCCCGTCGATGGCCTCGAACAGGGCCGTGCGGTCGGCGCCTGCGGCCTGGGCGTTGTATTCGGCGGCGGCCAGGCGGATGCCCGCCTCGGCGGCGTAGGTCGCGGCGCGCCCGGGCACGGCGCCGGGCTGCTCCAGGGCGCTGGTGGTCAGCAGGTCATGCACGGCCACCCCTGCCCCGGCCATGAGCAACAGGGCGATGACCAGGGGCACGATGGCCGCGCCCGGACGCGACGCCATGGTCTGGCGCATGGGCGGCCTCCTCATTGCAGCCTCGGCGCGCGGGCCGCGCCGGTGAACAACGGGTTGACGGTGGTGGTGAAGGCCCGCTCGGCGTTCAGGTACTGCGAGGCCAGGGCCACGCGGATGCGAATCTCGTACAGGTCGCGCAGTGCGCCGCTGGTGGGGTTCCAGGCGCTGCCGTCGGCGCGGTGGTAGGTCAGCATGCTCCCGCCGGTGGCCACGCCGTCCAGCAGCACCCGCCCGCCGAGCACGATGGTGCTGCCCACGCGGCGCAGGGCCAGGGGCTGGCCGTCGGTATCCAGGAAAAAGAGGTTGTCGGCGTCGTTGCCCGCGCGCAGGGCCGGGTCCATGCCGCGCAGTTCCTGCAACTCGACGAACAGGCGCGTGAGCGCCAGGCGGCCCTTCTGGGCCAGCTCCACGGACTCGGCGGCGGCAATCCAGCTCGTGGCCGAATAGGTCAGCGCCGAGACGAACATCACGCCCACGAAGGCCAGGATGGTCATGGCCAGGATCAGCTCGACCAGGGTGAAGCCCGGGCGCGGGCGCAGGGCGGGTCTACTGGGCGAAATAGGCATACATCACGTAGTCGCCGCAGGTGAAGCGCACCTTGCGCAGCGGCGTGGAGAAGGTGAACGTGCCCCCGGTGTCCGACACGGTGTGCGCTTCCACGGCCAGGGTCACGGCGCCGCTCTCCGGCGCCCAGCCCGAGAGCAGGGTGTTCAGGTTCAGGGTTCCGGCCTCGAGCTGCTGGCGGTAGGCGGCCTGGAGCCGCTCGATCTCGCGCAGCAGGTCGTACTGGCGGTCCACCTGGATGGCTGTCTCGTTGCCGAAGTGGGGCATGTGCTGCTGGGCCATGGTCGTCACCAGGGTCGCCAGCAGGGCCCCGACCACGAAGACCACGATGAGCTCGACCAGGGTGAAGCCGCGCCGGGCGCGGCGGGGGCAAGGGGCGGCGGGCGTCATGGGATGTACCCCGTGTGCGCGGTGACGGTGAAGGACTGGCTCTGGCCCTCGTGGGTCAGGGTCACGGCGAAGTCGGCCGCAAGGCGGCCCGCGTCGGTGTACACGGCGGAGGAAAAGGCCTGCCCCCGGCCGTTGAAGGCCAGGGTGAAGGCCGCCGGGGCCACGCTGCTGGCCAGGGTCACGGTGTCGGCCTCCTGGCCGGGCAGGCGCACGGACGTGCCCGTCGCCGTGCCGGTGAACAGCCAGTAGGCCCCGTCCTGGCAGCGGATGCCGTAGGGCGTGTTCAGGCCCATGGCCTGGGCCTGGGCGAAGCGGATATGCGTCTTGAGCACGGAAAATTCGTAGGGCAGCGTGCGGTCGTCGCCGTCGTTCATGCTGCTCGCCGCCACGGCGGCCAGGATGCCCAGCAGCAGCAGCACGGCGATGACCTCGACCATGGTGAAGGCCGGGGCGAAGGCGGCGCGCGCGCGGCGCAGGGGGCGCGAGGCAGGCACGGCTAGCGGCTCCAGGCGGCGGGTTCGGCCAGGGTGGCGGCGCTGCGGGCCAGGGGGGCGGAAACGTGCTGGAACTCCAGGGTCCCGCCCGAGGAGCCCGGGCCGGAGGTCCAGGCGTAGTGGTCGCCCAGGGCCGTATCCACCCGCGCCAGGACCGCCGCGTCCATGGCGGCGTCGCTGGCGGGCACGGCGTTGTCGATGCGCAACCCGCCCCAGGCCATGGTCTCGCGGGTGTTCAGCTCGGCCACGGCGGCGTCCAGGGCGCGCAGGGCGGCGTCCTCCTGGAGCGTACCGAAGCGGGGCAGGAGCACGGCGGTGAGGATGCCCAGCAGCACGAGCACGGCCATGATCTCCACCAGGGTGAAGCCCGGGGCGCGACGGTCCCGTGGCCCGGCCTGGGGCCGGGCCACGGGGCCACCGCAGAGCGATCTCCGCAGGGGGCGCCTGGCCCCCTGCGGAGTTCCCGTGGTCACGGCTAGCGGCTCCAGCGTCCGGGCGCGTCGGTGGTCGAGGCCGTCCGGGTCAGAGTCACGGTGTCGGCGTCGGCCATGCTCTTGTGCTTGATGGCGCCGCCGGAGGCGGAGGCGGCGGTGGTCCACACGAAGTCGGTGCCCACGCCGGTGCCGTAGTCCGTGTGGCCGGTGACGGAGGTGTCGGCGGTCCACCCGGCGGTGGAGAGCTTGACCTTGCCCCAGACGATGTTCTCGCGACCGTTCAGCTCGGCGATGACGGCGTCAACGGCCTTGTTGCCGGCCTCTTTCTGCAGGTCGATGTACTTGGGCACGGCCACGGCGGCCAGGATGCCCAGGATCACCAGCACGGCGATGATTTCGACGAGGGTGAAGCCCTGGCGTTTCAGGGTGTTGGAAGTGGTCTGCATGTGTTCCTCCAGAAGCGGTTGTTGGGTTGAAAAACGCCAAATGCCTATGGCCCGGGGGGCGGGCCTAGTGCGCCATCTTGGTCAAATCCCACATGGGCATGAAAATGGCCAGCGCGAAAAAGCCGACCACCGCCGACAGGGCGACCATGAGCAGCGGGCCGATCATCTCGGCCATGCGGCCCACCTGGTATTCGACCTCGTAGTCGTAGTGGGCCGCCACCTCGGAGAGCATCTCCTCCAGGTTGCCCGACTCCTCGCCCACGGCGATCATGTTGACCACCATGGGCGGGAAATAGTCGCTGCCGCGCAGCGGCGCCGAGATGCCCCGGCCCTCGCGCAGCTTCTCGCCCAGCCCGTCGAACACGCGCGAAACCGCCGCGTTGCCGATGGTCCGCGAAATGATGTCCAGGGACGCCAGCACGGACACGCCGCTGGATTGCAGCAGCCCGAAGATGCTGGCGAAGCGCGACATGGCGCCCTTCTGGAACACCGGGCCCACCAGGGGCAGGGCCAGGAGCAGCCGGTCCTTGTGCAGCCGCCCGGGGGGCGTGCGCACATACAGCGACGTGGCGCCGACCACGCCCACCACCGTGAGCAGCATCAGCGGCCAGTAGGCCACCAGCCCCTTGTACATGGCGATGCAGATTTCCGTGGGCAGGGGCAGGTCGATGTTGGCCGACTCGAAAAGCATGGCGAACTTGGGCACCACGAAGGTCAGCAGGAACAGGAAGGCCCCGAAGAGCATGACCAGCACGATGGTCGGATAGGTCAGGGCCGAGACGATCTGCTTGCGGACCTTGTACTCGTGGTCGATGAGGTAGATCAGCCGGTCGAAGACGTTGACCAGGTTGCCGCTGATCTCGCCCGCGCGCAGCATGGCGCAGTACAGCTCGTTGAACACCTTGGGGTGGCGCGAAAACGCGTCGTAGAGCGTCGCGCCCTGCTTGAGGTCCTGGACCACGGCGCTCACGGTGCGGCGCATGAGCGGGTTCTCGGCCTGCTGCTCCATGATGCGGAAGACGTTGACGATGGAAATGCCCGCATGGACCATGGTCCTGACCTGCTTGGTGAACAGGATCAACTCCTGGGGCTTGACCGTCTGCAACAGCGCAAGACCGCCCCCGCCGCCCTCGGCGGCGTCGGACCCGCCCGCGCGCACGGACTGGGGGATGAGCCCCCTGGCGGCCAGCAGCTGCATGGCCTGGGCCTCGTCCGCCGCCGCCACGACCCCGCTCACGGGGGCGCCGGTTTCGCTCATGGCCTTGTATTTGTAGTTGGGCATCCGTGTCTTCCTGTGGCAACCGGCAAAAGGGAAACTAGACCAGCACCGCCGTGAGCGCTTCTTCCACCGTGGTCAGGCCCTGGGCGACCTTGTGGGCCGCGTCGTCGCGCAACAGGCGCAGCCTGCCCGCGTCCATGGCCGCCCGGGCGATCTCGGGGGCGGCGGCCCGCGCCAGGATCAGGCCCTGGGTGGCGGAGTCGATCTCCAGAATCTCGTAGAGCCCCACCCGCCCGCTGTAGCCCGTGCCGCCGCACAGGCGGCAGCCCACGGCGCGGTAGTAGGTGCCGTCCTCGGGCAGGCCCAGCAGGGCCAGGCCCGCCGGGCGGCTGCCGTCCACCTCGCGGCAATGCGGGCAGACCCGGCGCACCAGGCGCTGGGCGATGGACACCAAAAGCGTGGAGGCCACCAGGAACGGCTCCACGCCCATCTCGATGAGCCGCGTCACCGCGCCCGCCGCGTCGTTGGTGTGCAGGGTGGAGAGCAGGCGGTGGCCGGTCATGGCCGCCTGCACGGCGATGCGCGCGGTTTCCTGGTCGCGGATTTCGCCGACCATGATCACGTCGGGGTCCTGGCGCAGGATGGAGCGCAGGCCGCTGGCGAAGGTCATGCCCGCCTTGCGGTTGAGCTGCACCTGGCGGATCTTGGGCACCCGGTATTCCACCGGGTCCTCCAGGGTCACGATGTTGATGTCGGGCGTGTTGAGCTTGCGCAGCACGGCGTAGAGCGTGGTGCTCTTGCCGCTGCCCGTGGGCCCGGTGGTCAGGATCATGCCGTAGGGCTTGACGATGGCCGCCTCGATCTTGGCCCGCTCGGCCTCGGGCATGCCCAGGTCGTCCAGGCCCAGGGCCGCGCCCGTGCGCATGAGCAGGCGCAGGATCATGTTCTCGCCGTGGATGGTCGGCAGGGTCGAGGCGCGCACGTGGACCTCGCGGCCCTCGACGTTGAAGGTGAAGCGTCCGTCCTGGGGCACCATGGCCACGGCGATGTCCATGTTGGCCAGGATCTTCAGCCGCGAGACGATGGGCAGAAAATAGTTGCGCGGCGGGGCGGGCACCTCGCGCAGCCGCCCGTCCACGCGAAAGCGCAGCTGCACGTGGTCCTTCTCGGGGCTGATGTGCACGTCCGAGGCGCCCTCGCGCACGGCCTGGGTCAGGATGGAGTTGACCAGCCGGACCACCGGGGCCTCCTCGGCCATGTCCTGGAGCGAGGCCACGGCCACGTCGGGGCCCTGCTCCATCTCCTCGGTGGTGGCCTCGCCCGCGGCGGAGAGGTCCTCCATGCCGTCCATGACGCCGCCCAGGTCGTTGGCGATGCCGTAGAGGGCGTAGGTCAGGGCCTCGAAGTCCTTCTCGGTGCAGATCACCGGCTCCACTTCCAGCCCGGTGTGGATCTCCACGGCGTCCAGGGCGGCGATGTCCATGGGGTCGGGGGTGGCCACGGTGAGCAGGCGGCCCTTGCGCGCCACGGGCACGATGCGGTGGCGCTGGGCCAGCTCGGCGGGCAGCACCGACTCCAGGTACACGTCGTAGGAATATTTCTCGGAGCTGTAGGTGTCGATGGCCAGCTGGCGGCTGACCAGATCGATGATCTGGGCCTCCTTGAGGATGGCCCGGTTGACCAGGTATTCGCCCAGGCGCATGCCGCTGCCGCGCTGCTCGGCCAGGATGCGCGACAGCTCCTCCTGGCCCAGCAGGCCCGCCTCCACCAGCATCTCGCCGAGCTTCTTCTTCCGTATCGCCTGCATGTCTGCCTCGTATCCCGCAGTGGTCCGCGTCTAGCGCGGGGAAAGCATGGCCAGCCCGTGGCCCACGGCCAGCAGGGCGCCGCTCCCGGCGGCCTGCCGGGCCGCCTGGGCCTCCTCGCGCGTGGCCCAGGGGCCGCCCAGGGTCACGGCGAAGCGCAGGGCGCCGTCGTCGCCGCGCCAGGGCAGCACCCGGGCGTCCAGCCCCAGGGCGCGCGCGCCGCGCCGCGCGGCCCAGGCCGCGTCCAGGGTCGGGTGCTGCTCCAGCTGCACCCAGAAGCGCGGCCCGGCCCCGCCCAGCAGCGGCAGTTCCACGCTCTGGCCCTCGGGCAAGGCCCCGGGGTCCGCCAGGGCGGGGTTGACCGCCAGCACCCGCTCCAGCAGGGCCGGGCTGTAGCGTCCGTAGACCCCGTGCACCACGTGCGACAGGCTCTCGCCGGGCCCCAGGCGGACCTGCCCCAGCAGCGGGCCGGGCGCAGGCGCGGGGGCGGCAGCGGGCGCGGAAAGGGGCGCGGGGGCCTGGGGCGCGGGGGCCGCTTCGGCCTCGGGCGCGGTAAAAGGCGCGGGCGCGGCGCCAGCCTGGGCCGCCCCGGCCTGGGGCAGCGCGAGGGCCACGGCAGCCTGGACGCCGGGCGTCGCCGCCCGCAGGCCCAGCCCCGGCAGCCACGCCACAGCGCCCGCCACGGCCAGGGCCACCGCAAGCGCCCCCGCCGCCAGGGCCGGAGCCGCGCGCCGGGCCGCAGGCCGCTCCTCGCGCGCCACGGCGCGCACCAGGCGCCAGGTGGCCCGCCTGCGGTCCTGCACGATGAGCGCCAAAAGCGCCTTGTGCCCCAGGCGGATGATCCGGCGCGGGAACCCGCCCGAGGCCAGCCGCAGGGCCAGATAGCCCCCGGGGGTGAACAGCTCGGGCGCCCCGGGCGCGGCCCCGGCGCAGCGCAGCCGATGGCGCACCAGGGCCCGCGTCTCGCCCAGGCTCAGGGGCCCCAGGCGGAACAGGGCGTTGACGCGGTCGGCCAGATTGGGCGCCGCGTCCAGGGCGGCCTGGAATTCCTCCTGGGCCAGCAGCACGATCTGCAACAGCTTGCTGTCGTTGGTCTCGTAGTTCAGCAGTTCGCGCAGGGCTTCCAGGGCCCCGGGGTCGAGCTTCTGGGCCTCGTCCACCACCAGCACCACCGTCAGCCCCTGGTCCACACCCTTGCGGAACAGGGCGTCCTTGATGTCTTCCTTCACGCGCCAGGGCGAGTCGCCCGGGGCCGGGGGCGCGCCGCAGAGCATGGCCCGCAGCACGCCCAGGAACTCGGCGGTGCTCCCGCAGGCGGGGTCGAGCAGCAGGTGCGTCTGCACCCCCGGGTCGGCGGCCAGCTCGCGCAGCAGCCTGCGGCACAGGGTCGTCTTGCCCGTGCCCACCTCGCCCAGGACCACGTTGAGCCCCCGGCGCAGGCGCAGGGCGATCTCCAGGCCGTGCAGCACCGCCCGGTGCCCGCGCGACTCGTGGAAGAAGTCCGGGTCCGGCGAGTTGGAGAACGGCTCCCCGCGCAGGTCGAATATCTCGTAGTAGCGCATGGCCAGGCCCTAGCCCCGGGCGTCCTCCTCGGCTTCCCGCGCGCGCTTTTCCTCCAGCTCCTGCTCGATCTCCTCCAGGGTCTTCTGGCGGAAGCCGGGCTGCCACTCGCCCAGCACCGTGGGCGTAATGAAGATGAGCACCTCTTCCAGGGTGTTGCTCTTGCTCGACGACTTGAACAGGTGGCCCAGGCCGGGCACGTCCTGCAGGCCGGGGATGCCCGCGTCCTCCGACGACAGGCGCTTGCGCGTCAGTCCGGAGATGACGATGGTCTCGCCGTCGCGCGAGATGAGGGTCGTTTCGGTCTTCTTCTTGATGATCAGCGGGTTGCCCGACACGCTGCGCGTGAAGTCCACCTCGTCCTTGTTGACCAGGATGTTCAGGCGCATGTGCGCGGCGTCGATAAGGTGCGGGGTGATCTCCAGGCGCATCAGCGCTTCCTTCCACTCCACCTCGGCGTTGCCGGCCTCATCCAGGGTGATGAAGGGCACTTCCTCGCCGTTCTCGGTGACGGCGGTCTGGTTGTCCAGGGTGGTGATGGACGGGCTGGAAAGGATGTTGAGCTTGTTGTCCTCTTGCAGGGCCGCCAGCTGGGCTTCGAGGATATTGCCGCCCAGGGTGCCGAACATCAGCGCCAGGGAGCCGCCGCGCCCGCTCTCGCCCAGGTCGGGCAGCATGTTGGAGAAGGCGCCCTGGTTGGACAGGCCCGTGGTGCCGCCGACCACCGGAGTGTAGCCGGTGGTGCCGGTGTTGGCGCCGGAGACGGGGTCGCCGGTGCCGCCGGTGCCGCCCGGGGAGACCCACAGCGAGTCGCCGTTGCCGCCCACCGAGGCGCGCTTGTACGCGCCGCCCCACATCACGCCCAGGCTGCGCGCGGTCTCGCCCGTGGTCTCCACGATGAAGGCCTTGATGCGGATCTGCCTGCCGGGCTTGTCGGTCTCCCCGATGAGCCGGGTCATCTTGCGCAGGTCGCCGGGCACGGCGTTGATGACCAGGGAGTTGGTGTGCTCCACCAGTTCCACCGAGCCCCGGGGTTTGCCGTCGGCGTCCTTGGTCAGCAGCGCGGCCAGGGTTTCGCGCAGCCGGGCGGCGTCGGCGTAGCGGACCTTGACCGTGGCCGAGCCCAGGGCCTGGCGGTTGCGCAGTTCGTCCAGGCGCACGGCCTCTTCCATGTCCGCCACGGTCATCACGCGCAGGATGTCGCCCTCCCACTCGTAGGTCAGGCCGTGGGTGCGCACGATGCCCCGGAAGACCTGGCTCCAGGGCACGTCCTTGACGCTGACGTTGATCAGCCCCTCGACCTTGGGGCTGACCATGATGCTCTGCCCGGCGATGCGCCCCAGGGCCCGCAGCACGGCCACGATATTGGCGTTGCGCATGTCCAGGCTGCCGACGACCACGTCGGGCAGTTCGCGCTCGGGCTGGGCCTGCGGGGCCTGCTCCTGCTCGGCGTCCATGTCCAGGGGCTGGCGCGAGGGCGTGTGCCCCTGCGACTGCTCGGCCATGGCGCGCCATTTCTCGAAGAAGGGATCGTCCTTGGGCTTGCCCTTGCCCGTGCAGCCGCCAAGGGCCAGGGCCAGCAGCAGCGCCAGCGCCAGGAGCCCGGCGCCCCGGGGCCTTCCGAAAATGGTCTCAGTTTTTCGCATCGCCTTCCTCGACGAAATTGATGATGTCTTCCTCGATGGGCACGACCACGTTTTCCAGCGTGCCCGTCTGCGGGTTGCGCCCCTGGAGCACCACGGCGTCGGGGCGGATGTCCATGAGGGTGAAGCCCGTCTCGCCCACCAGCTCGCCGGTGCGGTACTCGGAGTCGTTGACGATGGCCAGCAGGGAGCCGCCCAGGGCCACCAGCCCGCTGTAGAAGAAACGTCCGCCCTGCTCCAGCACCTGGCTGGCCTGCTCGCCGCCCGGGCCCTCGCCGGGGCGGGCGCGCACCAGGGGGTCCGCGGTGCCTCCGGGGGCCACCAGGGTCAGCCGGTAGGCCTCGACGGTGGTCAGGCGGTCCTTGTCCACGGCCTCGCGCACCGAGGCGGCCACGGCTTCCAGCTTGCGGTCCTGCTCGGCGGCCAGGGCCTGCTGGTCGGCCCCGCCCTTGCCCGCGAGCAGCAGGTCGTAGCCCGCGTATCCCAGGGCCAACACCAGGGCGGCGATGAGCACGATTTGACGCTTGGGCATGGCTTATCCTTTCCCGGCCACGGCGGGATGTTGCCCGGCCAGACGGACCACGGCCTTCAGGGTGGCCAGGGTCCTGCCGCCGGAATCCTCGAGGCGCAGGGCCAGCAGGCCGCGCACCCACTCCACCCCGCCCAGGCTGGCCAGGAAGCGGCGCACGCCGTCCAGGTCGCCCAGCAGCACGCACTGGGTTTCCAGGGTGCCCGCCTCCACGTCCAGGGACTCGGGCGCGGGCGTCACCGAGCGCACCTCCAGCCCGTGGGCCCGGGCCAGCTCGCCCAGCATATCGGGGATGCGCGGGATGTCCTCCAGGGCCAGCAGGCCACCCCGGGGCTCGGGCAGGGGCGCCATGTCCGCCCGGGCCAGGTCGGCGGAGATGGCGGCGTACAGGGGAAACAGCTTGTCCTGCCGGGCGATGACGTCCCGGGCCTCGGCGATTTCGGCGTCCAGGCGGCCCACGGTGTCCATCCGGGGCAGCACCAGCACCCAGAAGAACACCCCCAGGGCCCCGAGGCACATGGCACCCTTCAGGCAGACCTGCCCGCCAAGGTGCATGGTCTTCACGCTCATGCCGCGCCCTCCTTGCGTACCCGCACATGGACCACGAAGCGCAGCACCTCGCCCCCGGAGGCGGGGCGCAGGGTCTGGCGCTCGTGGATCACCGCCCCCTCGAACAGCGGGGAGCCCTCGAGGCGGATCAGGAAGGCCGCCAGCCGGGCGTCGAGCATTTCCGGATCGCCAGCCACCTGGCCGTCGAGGATCACGAAGCCCGCCGCAGCCGGGGCGGGCGCCGCCCCGTTGGCCGGGGCCTGCGCCGGGGCCTTGGGCGGGGCGGGCAGCTCCACGCCCACGCTGCGCAGCAGCACGGCCTCGGGCAGCAGGGCCGAAACCTCGTTGAACAGCGCCAGCCCCTCGTAGCGGGACGACAGGTCCTTGAGGCGGCGCTGCCGGACGCCCAGGTCCCCGGCCATGCTCAGCAGCAGATTCTGGTTCACCACCGGGCTGAAGGTGGCGATGCGCGCGCGCAGGGCGTCCAGCTCGGCCTGCCTGCCCCGGACCTCGCCGCCCTGCCAGAACCAGACCCCCGTGAGCACCAGCACCAGGGCCAGGAACGCGACATAGACCGCGTTGCCCTGGCGCACGGTCCGCAGTTCGCGGTCCTTTTCCTTGTAGGTGTGCAGCAGGTTGGGCGTGATGCGCCCGTCGGACAGGGCCAGCCCGGCCACCAGGCTCAGGGCCAGCCGGTCGGCCTGGGACTGCGGCAGGGCCACCTCCGGCCCGGGGCGCGGGCCGATGGCCAGGGGGTCCAGCAGATCCGCCGGGATGCCCAGGTCGCGGGCCAGGGCGTCCAGCAGGGTCCGGCTGGAGCACAGCCCGCCCGAGAAGCACATGTGCTCCACGGTGGCCCCGCCGTGCAGCTCCGTGAAATGATGGAAGGTCCGGTCGAGCTGGCGGCCCAGGCGGTGGATGGCCGGGGTGGCGAGTTCCACCACCTCGGCCTCGGTCAGCTCCGCCCCGGGCAGGTCGGGGTCCACGTCCCGGCCCAGCAGCCGCGCGGTCAGCACCTGGCGCGCGGCCTCGGCGTCCATGCGCGCCGCCGGGGCCGGAGCCGGGGCGGCGGGGGCCGTTTCCGGGTCGAACTCCAGGGCCAGGGGCGCGGCCCCGGCCTCCTGAACGGACGCCGGGCCGGGCTCCTGGGCCTCGCCGTCCAGCAGTTCCAGCTCCAGCTCGAACTCGGGCTGGGGCGCCGCAGGTGCGGGCGCGGGCGCGGCGGGCCGCGCGGCGGCCTCGGCCAGGGCGCGCTGGTGCTCGTTGTAGCCCTCGGCCAGGGCGTCCACCAGGCTGCCCACGCCGGTGTTCACGCCCCGGCTGAGCACCAGGTTGCCCTGGGAGAAGATGTCGATGCGCGACCAGTTGCGGCCCATGAATATATTGGCGCAGACCCGCCCGGCCTCGGGCACCCAGCCCCTGCGGAAAAGGGTCTGCAGGGCCAGGGGCGAAATGGTCAGCCCGGCCAGCCTGTAGCCCGCCTCGGCGAACAGCGCGCGCACCCGGGCGGTTTCGGCGGCGGGCACGAGGTAGACCAGCACCCGGCGCTTGGCGATGCCCTTGTCGTCCACGTCGCCCTGGAGCTCGTAGTCCATGACGTACTGGGCGGCGTCGAAGGGGCGCTCCTTCTGGGCGGTCCAGAACACGGTCTCGGAAACCCGCGCGGGCGGCACCCGGGGGATGTTCACATGCAGCAGCTCGGCCTGGGAGCTGGGCACCAGCGACCAGAGCTCCCCCCCCTTCTCGCCCTGGAGGAACTCGCCCAGCTGGCGGCCCAGGAAGGCGGGGAAGTCCGGGCTGTCGGGCCCGAGCTTGGGCCCGAAGGGAATTTCGCGGCAGCCCAAGAGGCGCGGCCCCTCGGCGCCATGGCTCATCCTGGCCAGCCGCAGGCCCGTGGGCGCGATATCCACGCCCACGACGACGCCCTTGCGCGCGGCCTGCCTGGGGGCCATCAACTGGGACAGCACGGCGCGGCCCCCGCGCACCGGGCCCGCCCCGGGCGCCCCGGCCCCCGCCCCGGCCTGCCCCGGGGGGGCCGCCTGCTGCCCCTGCGAGCCGCGGATGATGCCCAGCAGCTTGTCCGTGGAACTTCCGCCCCGTGCGGTCATGGCCTCTCCTTCTCCCTGGTCCGTGTTTTCCGGAATGCCTCGCGGCGTCGCGTCTTGGCGTGTCAGTTTCAAGACTTTCTCTAGACACCGCGAAAAACGCCACACTCTACCTATTGGAAGCGGGTATGCGGGTCAATAGGGGGTTCCGCTCAAATCATCCCAAAGGTATCGGGAGAAGTCCCTAGACGATGTAAGAATAATCTGGCAGCATGGGAAAAAGCCCTAAAAGCAGCGCTAACCCCTTTGCGGCAAAACATATTGCTGTCGCAATAGTGCCCCCTGCTCCCGGAAAATTCACAGTTATCCACAGGTGTAAAACCCATGGACGTGCTCCTCATCGACGACCAGCCCATTGTCTGCCGGGGGGCCATGGCCGTGCTCGCGGCGGCCCTGCCGCAGTGCGCCTGCGCGGTGGCCGAAACGCCCCGGCAGGCCGAAGCCCGCCTGGCCCTGGCCCCGCCCGACCTGGTGCTGCTGGACCCGGCGCTGGCCGGGGGCGCGGGCGACGAGGTGCTGCGCGGCATCGTCACCCGCCACCCCCGGGTGCCCGTGCTGGCCTTCAGCTTCCTGCCCGAGCAGGCCCACGCCGCGCGCGCCCTGCGCAGCGGGGCGCGCGGCTTCGTCTCCAAGGGGGCGGGAGAGCGGGAGTTCCTGGACGCCGTGGCCACCGTGCTGGCGGGCAGGCGCTACGTCAGCCCGGAGCTGGTCAGCGTGCTGGCGGCCCGGCTGGCCACGCCGCGCCCCCGCCCGGCCCGGGCCCTGCTCTCGGCCCGCGAGCTGGAGGTGGCCCGGGCCCTGGCCCGGGGCGTGCGCCTGACGGACATCGCCCGGGCCATGGGCGTGAGCGTGAAGACGGCGGGCACCTACCGCACCCGGGCCCTGGCCAAGCTGCACCTGGGCTCCAACGCCGAGCTGGGCGCCAGCGCCCGGGCCCTGGGCCTGCTGGACACCACGCCCTGACCCGGCGCGGGCAGCAGCGCCACAGCGCATCACAAAACGGCACAGGACCAGAACCGCGCGAACAAGCCCGCCCGGGCGTCACAGCGCCCCGCCGCCTTGCGGCGACGGGGCGCTCCGGTCACATGCCTGCGGATTCACCAGCTAGCGCATGGCGTGGTGCGGCGACATTTCCGGGGTCAGCCCGGCGTCGGGCCCGTGGCACACCGCGCAGTTGCCCTGGGCGCCGATGGCGGCATTGAGCTGCTGGTACTGCAACGGCTGCACGGCGTCGCGGTCGGCCCCGAAGGGGTTCACCGAGGGGTGGGTGGCGTGGGGGCTGTTGTGGCAGGCGATGCACGACACCTTGCCCGTCCGCTCCTTGCGCGCGCGGTACAGTCCGCTGGCGTCGGCTGTCCAGGTGTTGAAGGCCACGGCGTCGGCGCCGGGGCGCGTGTAGTGCTCGGTGTGGCAGGTCAGGCAGTCGGGCTCCTGAAGCCACGGGGTGCGCGCGTTGATGGCCGCCACGTCGGGTACCAGGCGCGGGCTCACGGCGCGCATGAGCAGCGGCGCGCGCGTGTTGCCCCGCTCGTTCTCCTTCTTGAGCAGCGACAGGGCGTGGTCTTCGAGGTAGCCGTGGCAGGGCGTGCAGGTCATCCCGGCGCTGCCGTGGCTGTCGCGCAGGCAGCGCGTCAGCCCTGCGGTGCTGTCGGGGTGGCAGAAGGAGCACGTCTCCGCGTCCCGGCCCTTCAAGTAGTTGACGTGGAAGCCGTGCAGGGCGGCAGGCAGGTTGAGCCGCGCGGGGTCGCCCGGGGCGTTCAGCAGCGGGTCGGGGTGGCAGCTCTGGCACAGCACGGGCTTGCCCGCGTCGGCGCGGGCGATGAGGTCCGTGCCGCTGCGCTTGTCGTGCACGGCCAGGATGGAGCGGGCCGTCTCCAGGGACACGCCCGTGCCCTCGGGGCGGCCCCAGCCGCCGCCGTGGCAGCGCCAGCAGCTCATCTCCGTGCCCACGGGCACGACCACCTTGGTGCTGGCCAGCTCCTGGCCCGAGGCCTTGTCCACGGCGCGCACGGTGAACAGCGGATAGGGGTTCACCGTGCCGTCATCGGAATACGGCACCACCGGGATGCCCACGGCCTCGAAATTCATCGACTTGGGGTTCCACTTCATGGGGCCCTGCATGGTCGCCCCGGCGGTGGAGGTGTCGGCGGGCAGGACCTTGCCGGAGATGGACGCGGCGAAGTCCCAGTAGCGGACATGGCGCGAGGGGTTGCGGAAGCCCTCGGGGGCCTCGTAGCTCAGGGCCACGGCGTCCCCGCCCAGGACCTCGGGCACGGGCCCGCGCCGGATGAGCGCCGCCCCCAGGGCGTTGCCCGGCGGCAGGTAGGAGTAGGCCGCGTCGCAGTCGGTAATGCACTTCATGCCCAGGGTGTTCCAGGTCAGCAGCACGTACTGGGCCGTGGCGGAATCGAAGGGCGGGATGGTCACGGGCAGTTGCGGCAGGGGCCCGCCCTCGGGGGCGTCCGCCCTGCCGTGCAGGCCCGCCACCACGTAGTCGGCGATGGCGTCGCGCTCCTCGCGGGTGCCCGTGAACACGGGCATGTGCGTGAAGACCAGCCCCTGGCCTTCGATGGCGGCTTCCAGGCCCAGGCGGGTCAGGTGCGCGGTGAGGGGCATGATGTCGATGGCCCCCGGGCCCGCGCTGTGGCACTGGCTGCAATGAGCGGTGAACAGTGTGGCCCCGGCGGCGAGCTGGGCCTGGGTGGGCGCGGGCCGGGGCGAGTAGGACGCCAGGGCCAGCGCGGGCAGCCCCAGGGCCAGCAGCGCCAGCCCCACTGCGGCGCACAGTCGTGCCCGGCGGCGCGGGGCCGGTCTGGAATGCGAAGACACGAAACATGCGGCGGACATGAGACCTCCC
The DNA here is from genome assembly GCF_000519125.1 of Desulfocurvus vexinensis DSM 17965. Lineage (NCBI taxonomy): Bacteria > Pseudomonadati > Thermodesulfobacteriota > Desulfovibrionia > Desulfovibrionales > Desulfovibrionaceae > Desulfocurvus > Desulfocurvus vexinensis. Next base: position 81,229 of record NZ_JAEX01000002.1, on the reverse strand, counting down.
TTGTTGCGGAAAGCGGCCTTGCGGCCGAACACCGGCGCGGCGCCCCCGGCGACGGGGCCCCGGCCCGGGCGCACAGGCCCGATTGTCCTGTTTCCTGATACATATTGCGCGTCGCGTCAAGCCCGGGGCCTCCCGGCGCGCCCCGGGCCCGGGCTCAACCCGGCCGACGACGCAGCCCGTGCCGCTTGAGCAGCGCGTAGAGCCGGGCCCGCGACAGGCCCGACACCGCGCAGGCCCGGGGCACCTCCCCGCCGGTGACGCGCAGCAATTCCTCCAGGTAGAAGCGTTCGGCCTCGTCCACCCGGGCCTGGCGGAAGGCCGCCAGGGGCGGCAGCTGCGCTTCGCCCAGGCCCGGAGTGCCGCCCGCCGGGGCCGGGGCGCCCTCGTCCAGCGTGGCCCGGGCCAGGGCGGCGCGGATGTTGGTCGGCAGGTGGCGGGCCAGCAGGTTGGGTTCGCCCTCCGCCGAGGCCAGGGCGTTCTCCACCGCGCCCATCAGCTCGCGCACGTTGCCCGGCCAGCGGTAGCGGCCCACGGCGTCCACGAAGTCCGTGGCCATGCCCTTGACCACGATGCCCAGGCGGCGGCAGAAGCGCTCCAGGAAGCACCCGGCCAGCAGCACGGCATCGCCCTCGCGCCTGCACAGGGGCGGCAGGTCGATGGTGATGGTCCGCAGCCGGAAGAGCAGATCCTCGCGGAACTCGCCCTGGCGCGTCATGGCCTCCAGGTCGCGGTTGGTGGCCGCCACCAGCCGGAAGTCGCTCTCCACCAGGGCCGAGCCGCCCACGGGCAGAAAGCGCCGCTCCTGGAGCACCCGCAACAGCGCCTTCTGGATCACCAGCGGCAGCTCGCCCACCTCGTCCAGGAACAGCGTGCCCCCGTCGGCCTGGCGGATGAGCCCCTCGTGCCTGCGCTCGGCGCCGGTGAAGGCCCCGCGCTCGTGGCCGAACAGGGTGGATTCCGCCAGGTGCTCGGGGATGGCCGCGCAGTCCACGACCACGAAAGGCCCTTTGCCGCGCGCGCTGTTGGCGTGGATGGCCCGGGCGAAGAGCTCCTTGCCCGTGCCCGTGGCGCCGATGAGCAGCACCCCGGCGTCGGTGCGCGCGGCGCGGGCGGCGCGCTCCAGGCAGGCGGCCATGGCCCGGCTGGCGGAAAGGATGCCCGTGTCCTTGAGGGGCGGCACGGGCCCCGAGGCCTCGCGGGTGCGCCGGTAGGCCACGGCGCGTTCCACGGGCTGGCGGATGCTGGCCAGGGTCGGGGGCTTGGTGATGTAGCTCCAGGCGCCGCCGCGGATGGCCAGCTCGGCGCCGTCGGCGTCGCCCGCCCCGGTGAGGATGATGACCTCCGGGGCCCCGGGCGCGGCGCGCAGGCGCGGCAGGGCCTCCAGCCCGTCGCCGTCGGGCAGGCGCACGTCGAGGATGACCACCTCGTAGTTCCCGGCCTCGGCCATTTCCAGCCCCCGGGCCAGGGTCCGCGCGCTGTCGGGGGCGTGCCCCAGGGCGCGCAGCACTTCGGCCAGGGCCGTGCAGAGCATGGGGTCGTCGTCCACGATGAGGATCTCAGCCATGGCCGCCGCCCTCCCGCCGGGTCCGGCCCAGGGCCCGGCGCACGGCGGCGCCCAGGCTGCGGGTGGTGAAGGGCTTGCGCAGATAGTCCGCGCCCAGCTCGCGCAGCAGCTCGGGGGTCACGATCTCGCTGTAGCCCGAGACAAGCAGCGCCGGGATGTCCGGACGCCGCTGGCGCAGGCGCCGGACCAGGGCCGTCCCGGTCATGCCGGGCATGGTCACGTCGGCCAGGACCAGGGCGAAGCCCTCCCCCCCGGCCTCGAAGCGCTCCAGGGCCTCGGCGGGCCCGGCGCAGGCCGCCACCCGGTAGCCCAGGCCCTGGAGCACCATGGCCGTGCTCTGGCGCAGGGGCGCCTCGTCCTCCACCAGCAGGACCAGCTGGCCGCCGCCGTCCGCCAGGGCTCCGGGGCCCCCGGCGGGAGCCTCGTCCCGGCGGCCTTCGTGGCGCGGCAGCAGCACGTGGAATGCCGCCCCGGCCCCGGGGCTGCTGCGCACATGCACGGCCCCGCCCAGCCGCCCGACGACGATGCCGTGGACCACCGTCAGCCCCAGGCCCGTGCCGCCGCGCTGGCGCGTGGTGAAAAAAGGGTCGAAGATGCGCTCCAGGCGCTCGGGGGGGATGCCCTCGCCGGTGTCGCGCACGGTGAGCAGCACCGCGCGCTCCAGCTCCGCGTCGGGAAACATGGCCCGGCACGGCGCGCCCCGGTCGGCGGCCTCCAGGGCCAGGGTCAGGGTGCCTCCGGCGCGGCGCATGGCGTAGGCCGCGTTGGTGGCCAGGTTCATGACCACCTGGTGGATATGGGTCGGGTCGGCCAGCACGGCGTCGTCGGGCGTGCGCAGGTCGAGCACGATGTCGATGGTCGCGGGCAGCGAGGGCCGCAGGAATTTCTCGCACTCGCGCAGGATGCCCGCGAGGCTGAACACGCTGGGCTCCTCGGCCTCGCCCCGGCGCGACAGCGACAGGATCTGCCCCACCAGGGCCCCGGCGCGGTGGGCCGCGCCCAGGATCTCGCCCAGCCCGGCGCGCACGGGGTCGCCCTCGGGCAGCCGGGCCAGGCCCAGCTCGGCGTGCAGGATGATCGGCCCCAGGATGTTGTTGAAATCGTGGGCAATGCCTCCGGCCAGGGTGGCGATGGCCTCCATCTTCTGGGCCTGGCGGAGCTGGCGCTCCAGCTCGGCCACGCGGGTCACGTCGCGCCAGACGCTGACGAAGCCCAGCACCACCCCGCCCCGGCCCCGGATGGGCGAGACGGTCTTCTCCACGCGGATCATCCGCCCGTCCTTGACGGTGTGGAAGGTCCGCCCGGTCCAGGCGTCGCCCTCGTCCAGGGCGGCGCGGATCTCGGCGTAGGCCGCCTGCTGGTGCGCCCCCTGGTAGAGCATGGCCACGGGCCTGCCGCGCACCTCGCTGTGCGGGTAGCCGGTCATGGCCTCGAAGGCCTGGTTCACGTAGCCGATGGTGAAGTCGTTCTCGATGAGGATCACGGCCTCCACGGCCTGCTCCAGGGCGGCGGACAGGCGCACGCGGTCGTGGGCCAGCTTCCAGTGCCCGGTCACGTCGCACACGAACACCGCCAGGGCCTGCACGGCCCCGTCCGCGCCCAGCACCGGCTGCACCAGCACGTCGAGCACATGCCCCGAGGACGACCTGTCCTGGTAGGAACGCGGCAGCCCGAGGCGGGCCACGTCCTCGGCCACGGTCCGGCGCAGGGTCGCCGCGCCGGGCGCGAACAGGTCGAAGATGCAGCGGCCCACCAGCTCGCCGTGGGCCAGCCCCAGCCGCGAGGCCAGGGCCTCGTCGGCGGCCAGCACGGTGCCGTCGGGGCGGATGAGCATGGCGTAGTTGGAGGCCGGGTCCAGTGTGGGCACCGCCGCAGCGCCGTCGGCTGGCAGGAACCAGTCCGGGGCCAGGCGTGTCGCGTCCTGCATGGCACTCACCCCCCGTTGCAGACCAGGCGGAGCAACCCGATGCTGACTATGGGCCGCTTTGGCGCAAATTGTCAAACCGCTCCAAATGCAAGAATGGCGGTAGGATTTCCCCGCCCGCCCCCCCCTGGCGCACAGGGAGTCTTGCCGCGCAAGACGACCCGCAGCGCCAGCCCCTACCCTGCGGACAGCCAGTGCTTTTTTGCGCCGTCTCGCCACGCAAGACAGCGCCGCCGGAAGCCAGGCACTCAACCAATACCCTGTGTAAACAGGAGAATTCGCATCCTCCCGCTTTTGCGGCAGGTTGTCGCCCTCCCCGCGCCGTCTTGCGCCGCAAGACGGCGCGGGGGCCGACGCCGGAGCACCAGCCGCCCGGGCCCGGCCACGCCCATGCAACACACCGGGAAAACAGCCCTTCCCCACGCAGGTACGCTTCTTGTTCTTGGGAGGGGCAAGCGACATGCCCAGGCGCGCGCAGCAGCGCGCAAGGAGGGGGGAACCATGCCGAACCGCATCGGCGTCTATGTCTGCCATTGCGGCACCAACATCGCGGGCAAGGTGGATTCGCAGGGAGTGGCCGAGTTCGCCAGCAGCCTGCCGGGCGTGGTGGTCTCGCGCGACTACAAGTTCATGTGCTCCGACCCCGGGCAGGACATGATCATCGAGGACATCAAGAACCACGGGGTCAACCGCGTGGTGGTGGCCTCCTGCTCGCCCCGGCTGCACGAGAAGACCTTCCAGAAGGCCTGCGCGCGGGCCGGGCTCAACCCCTTCCATTTCCAGATGACCTGCATCCGCGAGCACGTCTCGTGGGTCACCCGCGACCCGGTGGAGGCCACGCGCAAGGCCAAGCACCTGGTGGCCGCCGCCGTGGCCCGCGTGCACTGGCACGAGGACCTCTACTCGCGCAAGGAGCGCGTGCATCCCGACGTGATGGTCGTGGGCGGGGGCATCGCGGGCATCCAGGCCGCCCTGGACGTGGCCCGCTCGGGCCACCGGGTGCACCTGGTGGAACGCGCGCCCTCCATCGGCGGGCACATGGCCCAGTTCGACAAGACCTTCCCGACCCTGGACTGCGCGGCCTGCATCTCCACGCCCAAGATGGTCGCCGTGGCCCAGGACCCCAACATCCACCTGCTGACCTGGTCGGAGGTGACCAAGGTCGAGGGCTTCGTGGGCAACTACACCGTCACCGTGCACAAGAAGCCCCGCTACGTGGACGAGGAGCGCTGCACCGGCTGCGGGATGTGCCTGGAAAAGTGCCCGACCAAGGTCGTCTCGGAGTTCGAGGAAGGCCTGACCACGCGCCGGGCCATCTACCGCAATTCGCCCCAGAGCGTGCCGAGCTTCCCGGTCATCGACCCCGACCACTGCCGCACGCTGACCGGCAAGAAGTGTGGCGCCTGCCAGAAGATCTGCCCCTCGGGGGCCATCGACTACGAGCAGACCGCCCAGGACTTCGAGCTGGAGGTCGGCTCCATCATCCTGGCCACGGGCTTCGACACCCTGGACCCCACGCCCATGGCGCAATACGGCTACGGGCGCTACCCCGAGGTCTACACGTCGCTGCAATTCGAGCGCATGAACAACGCCGTCGGCCCAACCGGCGGGCGCATCCTGATGAAGAACGGCCAGCCGCCGCAGAGCGTGGCCATCCTGCACTGCATCGGCAGCCGCGACGTGAACTATCATGAATACTGCTCGCGCGTGTGCTGCATGTACGCCCTCAAGTACGACCACCTCATCAAGGACAAGGTCGGCCACAAGGCCAAGGTCTACAATTTCTACATCGACCTGCGCTGCTTCGGAAAGGGCTACGAGGAATTCCTGCGCCGCGTGCAGGAGGAGGACGTGACCTTCATCCGGGGCCGCCCGGCGGAGGTCGTCCAGGAAGACGGCAAGCTGGTGGTGGTCGCCGAGGACACGCTCTCGGCCACGCCGGTCCGCGTGCCGGTGGACATGGTGGTGCTCTGCACGGCCATGCAACCGCGCGCCGACGCTGGCGAAACCGCGCGCGTCTTCGGCATCAGCCAGGGCCAGGACGGCTTCTTCCTGGAGGAGCACCCCAAGCTCGGCCCGGTGTCCACGGCCACCGACGGCATCTTCCTGGCCGGAACGTGCCAGGCCCCACGCGACATCCCCGACGCCGTGGCCCACGCCTCGGGCGCGGCGGCCCAGGCCCTGGCCATGGCCGCGCGCGGCACGGTGGAAATCTCGCCCACCGTCTCCAGCATCGACCCCGATATCTGCACCGGCTGCCGCGCCTGCGTCGGGCTGTGCGCCTACTCGGCCATCGAGTTCGACGCCCGCCGGGGCGTGGCCGTGGTCAACGAGGCCATGTGCAAGGGCTGCGGCAGCTGCGCCGGGCACTGCCCCAGCGGCGCGGCGCGGGTCCGGCACTTCAATGGCCGCCAGGTCTTCGCCGAGCTGGAAGGCCTGCTGGACGCCCTGCCCCCGGCCCCCGCAGCCCAGACGCAGGCCAGCCCTGAAACCCCCGCCGCAAAGGCGTAGACCGGCACCGCAAGGGAGGAGCCCATGAGCCAATTCGAACCGACCATCGTGGCCTTCGTGTGCAACTGGTGCACCTACACCGCCGCCGACCTGGCGGGCACCTCGCGCATGATCCAGCCGTCCAACGTCAAGCTCATCCGCATGATGTGCACCGGCATGGTCGATCCCAAGTACATCATCCGCGCCCTGCTTTCCGGGGCCGATGCGGTGCTCGTCAGCGGCTGCCACCCTGGCGACTGCCACTACATCAACGGCAACTACAAGGCCCGCAGGCGAGTCAAGCTGCTCCAGGAGATGCTGGCGCAGTTCGGCATCGACCAGCGCCGCCTGAAGCTGACCTGGATCGGCGCCAGCGAAGGCAACGACTTCGCGCGCACCGTGGCCGAACTGGTGGAGGAGATCCGCGCCCTGGGGCCCAGCGAGGCCCGCGCGGTACCGGCCCTGTAAGGCCGCCAAGGAGGACGCCATGGCTACCATCGCACGCATCGACATCGGCGAGGGCGGACCCGTGCGCGCCGTGCAGGGTTTCCTGAAGACCCTGCTGGCCAGCGGCGGCGTGGACGCCGTGCTGACCCCGGCCCACCTGGCCCCGGGGGGCACGGTCATGCCGGTCCTGATCAACGACCCCAAGGCCCTGGACCGGGCCGACCCGCTGTCCCCGGCCTTTCCGCTCAACGCGGCGCGCCTGGTGTCGCGGCTCACGCGCGGCTCCACCTCGGGCCGCCACGTGGCCGCCGTGCTGCGGCCCTGCGAAATCCGCGCCTTCATCGAGCTGGTCAAGCTCAACCAGGGCGGGCTGGACAACGTGCTCCTGGTGGGCGTGGACTGCCCCGGGGCCATGACCAACGCCGACTTCCGGGCCTTCGGCCTGGAGGGCGACCCCCTGGAACGCAGCGCCGAATTCCTGCACGCGGCGGCCAGGGGCGAGGCCCGGCCCGGCGGCCAGGCCCTGGCCGGGGCCTGCCGCGTGTGCGAGCATCCGGCCCCCGACGGCGCGGACATCATCCTCGGCCTGCACGGCGCCGACCTGGACCAGGCCATCCCCGTGCTGGGCAACACAGCGCGCGGCGAGGGCGTGCTGGCCCGCCTGGGCCTGCCCGACGCCCCCGGCGCCCCGGGCCGCCGCGAGGCCGTGGAGGCCCTGACCGCCCGGCGCAGCGCCGCGCGCGACGCCATGTTCGAGGCCACGCGCGAGCGCACGGCCTCCCTGGCCGGGCTGGCCGAATACCTTTCGGGCTGCGTGAACTGCTACAACTGCCGCGTGGCCTGCCCGGTCTGCTACTGCAAGGAGTGCGTGTTCCTGACCGACGTGTTCGACTACAAGCCCGACCAGTACCTGGGCTGGGCCCACAAGCGCGGGGCCGTCAAGCTGCCCACCGACACGGTGTTCTTCCACCTCACGCGGCTGGCGCATATGAGCACGGCCTGCGTGGGCTGCGGGCAGTGCTCCAACGCCTGCCCCAACGATGTGCCGGTGATGGAACTGTTCCGCACCGTGGCCGAGCGGACCCAGCGGGCCTTCGGCTACCAGCCGGGCCGCAGCCCCGACGAGGCGCCGCCCATGACCGTGTTCCGCGAGGACGAGTTCAGCGAGATGACGGGCGAGGCGCACTAGCGCGACGGAGGACGCCATGAAGAGGAAGCACTACGCGGCGCTGGTGGTGGGCGCGGGCATAGCGGGCATCCGCTCGGCCCTGGACCTGGCCGAATCCGGCCTCAAGGTCGCGCTCATCGACAGGCGGCCCAACATCGGCGGCATCCTGGCCCAGCTCGACCACCAGTTCCCCACCGACGCCTGCGGCATGTGCAAGATGCTCCCGCTGACCAGCCGCGACTCCTCCAGCCAGTTCTGCATGCGCAAGGGCCTGTTCCACAAGAACATCGACATCCTGCTGCACACCGAGCTGGCCGCCCTGGAAGGCGACCCGGGCAAGTTCCACGCCACCTTGCGCCAGCGGTCCACCTTCGTGGACCCCGCCCGCTGCATCAGCTGCGGCGAGTGCGCCCGGGTCTGCCCGGTGCATGTGCCCAGCGAGTACAACTCCGGGCTGTCCTCGCGCGGGGCCATCTACATGCCCGTGCCCCACGCCATCCCCAACCACTACGTGGTGGACCTGGACCGCTGCACGCGCTGCTGGTCGTGCTTCGAGGCCTGCCCCACCGACGCCATCGACTTCAAGTACGCCGAACGCAAGGATTTCCGCGTGGTGGCGGCCCTGCCTGACGAGGCCGCGCGCACCAATCTGGCCGCCTGGCTGGCGGACCAGAACTTCCCCCTGGCCCTGGCCGAAAGCGGCGCCGCGGCCCAGCAGGCCCTGGAGCAGGAACGCACGGCGCTGCTGCTGCTGGACCTGGCCGTGGCGGACGTGGACCCGGAAAAGGTCATGCGCCGTGGCCTGGAGCTGTATCCCGACCTGCACGTGATCCTCGTGGCCGGGCCGGACGACCAGGACCGCGCCGAGGCCCTCGTCCAGGCCGGGGCCCGCCAGTGGCTGGCCCGGCCCCTGGAGCGCACCGTGGTGCGCTGGCTCGACCACTACTACATCCGCGCCGTGTCCGACGCGGCCCACGAGCTGGAGGTCGGCGCGGTGGTGCTGGCCTGCGGGTTCGACTGCTACGACCCCGCCCAGGCCGGGCAGCTCTGGGGCTATGGCTCCGTGCCCGGCGTGGTCACGGCCCTGGAATTCGAGCGCATGTGCTCGGGCACCGGGCCCACCGGCGGCCGCCTGCTGCGCCCCGACGGGCGCCCGGCCCGGAACGTGGCCTGGCTGCAATGCGTGGGCTCGCGCGACCCGGCCCACGGCGCGGACTACTGCTCGGGCATCTGCTGCATGTTCGCCATCAAGGAGGCCCGCCTGGCGCGCAGGATCGACCCCGACGCGCGGGCGACCATCTTCGCCATGGACGTGCGCACCTACGGCAAGGATTTCCAGCGCTACCGCGACGAGGCCGAGGCCCGCGACGGGGTGCGCTTCGTGCGCACGCGCATCCACTCCATCGAGCCCGACCCCGAGGCCGACGGCGTGCCCATCACCTGGATGGACGACGACGGCACCCTGTGCCGCGAGGTCTTCGACCTGGCCGTGCTGGCCACGGGCGCGCGCCCGCCTGCGGGCAGCGACCGGCTGGCCGAGGCCGCGGGCATCGCCCTGGACGCCAACGGCTTCGCCGCCGCCCCGCCCCTGCAGCCCGCGCGCACCTCGCGCCTGGGCGTGTACGCCGCCGGGGCCTTCAACGAGCCGCGCGACATCGCCGAGTCGGTCATCCAGGCCGGAGCGGCGGCCCTCAACGCCGCACGCACCTTCAAGGTCCACTCCCCGCCGCGCGAGGAGGAGCCCGGGCCCGCCCCCGAATACCGCGACGTGACCCGCGAGGCCCCGCGCACCCTGGTCGTGCTGTGCGACTCGTGCCCGACCCTGGAGACCAAGGTGGACATGGACACCCTGGCCGCACGCCTGGCCGGGCTGTCCACGGTGGTCCGCGTGGCGCGCATCCAGGGCGCCTGCTCCGCCCCGGGCTGGCAGGCCGTGCAGGAGCTGGCCGCGGAGCTGCGGCCCAACCGCATCCTCGTCGGCGCCTGCATGCCCTACGCCTACGTGCCCCGGCTGCGCGAGCTGGGCGCGCAGATCGGCCTGGACCCGGCCTTCATGGACGTGACCGACATCTACACCCCGACCTTCCCCGGGGCCATGGAGCCGGGCCCGGCCCTGGAAACCGAAGTCTACACCGCCCTGGCCATGGCCGCCGTGAAGCTGGCCGGGGCCGAGCCCTCGCCCGTGCTGGGCCGGCTGCCCGTGACCCCGCGCGCGCTGGTTGTCGGCGGCGGGCTGGCGGGCATGACCGCCGCCATGGCCCTGGCCGACATGGGCCACGACGTGTGCCTGAGCGAGAAGGCCGCGCGCCTGGGCGGCATGGCCGCCGCGCACCACACCCTGCTGGGCGGCGGCGACCCGCGCCGGGCCATGGAGGACCTGGCCGAGCAGGTCATGCGCCACCCCAACATCAAGGTCTTCACCCAGTCGCGGATCATGCTCTCCATGGGCCGCGCCGGGCGCTTCATGACCGCCCTGGCCACCGCCGAGGGCCCGGCCATCACCGTGGAGCACGGGGCGACCATCATCGCCACCGGCGGCCACGAGGTGGTGCCCGACTCCTACGGCTACCGCGTGCACAAGACCGTGCTGCGCCAAAGCGAGCTGGAAGCCCGCCTGGCCGACGGCTCCCTGGACACCGGCGCGCTGACCGGCGTGGCCATGATCCAGTGCGTGGAGTCGCGCGAGGAGCCGCGCAACTACTGCTCGCGCATCTGCTGCGCCGCGGCCCTGAAGAACGCCCTGACCCTCAAGGAGCGCAACCGCGACCTGCCGGTCTACGTGTTCTACCGCGACATCATGAGCTACGGCTTCAGCGAGCGCTTCTACACCGAGGCCCGGGCCAGGGGCGTGCTGTTCATCCGCTACGCCCCCACCGACAAGCCGCGCGTGACCTTCGGCCAGGACCACAGGCCGACCATCGCCGCCACCGACCCCGTGCTGGGCCGCGAGCTGCGCGTGACCGTGGACCTGCTGGCCCTGTCCGTGGGCCTGGAGCCCGGCGACAACGAGGAGCTGGCCGAGGTCTTCAGCCTGCAGACCGGGCCCGACGGGTTCTTCCGCGAGGCCGAGAGCAAGTGGCGGCCCGTGGAGTTCCTGCGCCAGGGCATCTTCGTCTGCGGGGTGGCCCACAGCCCGCGCAACATGAACGAGACCATCGCCTCCGCCGAGGCCGCCGCGCAGAAGGCGGCGCGCATCCTGGCCCACAAGGACGTGGTCGGCGGGCGCGTCACGGCCCAGGTGCGCCACAGCCTGTGCTCGCTGTGCGGGCGCTGCGTGTCGGCCTGCGCCTACGGCGCCCGGCGCATCGACCTGGAGCGCGGGCGCGTGGAGATCGACGAACTGCTCTGCCAGGGCTGCGGCTCCTGCGCCGCCGTGTGCCCCAACAGCGCCAGCGTGCTGGCGGGCTTCAAGGACGGGCAGGTCCTGTCCGTCATCGACGCCGCCCTGGCCGAAACCCCGCAGCCCACGGAGGCCACGCCATGACCCGCATCCCCGTGATCCAGGCGGCCGACCCGGCCCTGGCGCAGGCCATGGGCGAGGTCCGCGCCATGCTGGCGGCCTGCATGCAGTGCGGCACGTGCAGCGCCTCGTGCCCCAACGCCCAGAGCATGGACATGACCCCGCGCCGCATGTGGCGGCTGGTGCTCATGGGCCGCGCCGACGCGGTGTTCTCCAGCGGCGCGTTCTGGATGTGCTCCAACTGCTACGCCTGCACCCTGCGCTGCCCGCGCGGGCTGCCGCTGACCTCGGCCATGAACGCCCTCAAGCGCATCGCCGGGGCCTCGGGGCACCCGGCCCTGGCCCGGCACGGCGCCTTCTACCGCGCCTTCCTGGACAACGTGCGCCGCCGGGGCCGCGTGCGCGAGACGGAAATGATGATGCACTACTTCAGCGCGGCTGGCCCGGGCGAGGCCTTGCGCTTCACCCCGCTGGGGCTGCGGCTCATGCGCCGGGGCAAGGTCCGCCTGGAGCTGGGCTCCGGCCCGTGGGACGGCGCCCTGGCCCCGCTGTTCGAGCGCGCCGCCCGCCTGGAAGGCAAGGAGGCCCGGCAATGACCACCGCAACGGATGTGCAGTACGCCTACTACCCCGGCTGCTCCCTCACGGGCACGGCCCTGGAGTACGACGTGTCCACCCGCCTGGTGCTGGAGCGCCTGGGCGCCCGGGTGACCGAGATTCCGGGCTGGACGTGCTGCGGGGCCAGCGCGGCCCCCGCCGTGAGCGCCCTGCTGGCCATGGCCCTGCCCGCGCGCAACCTGGCCCTGGCCGAACGCGACCTGCCCGGGTGCGACGTGCTGGCCCCTTGCAGCGCCTGCTACCTGAACCTGCTGGCCGCGCGCCAGGAGGCCCGGCGCGACCACAAGCTGTACGCCCGGGTTCAGGACGCCCTGGCGGGCGAGGGCCTGCCCTGGGAGAACAGCGCCGAGGTCCGCCACCTGCTGGACGTGCTGGCCAACGACATCGGGCCCGCGCGCATCGCCGGGGCGGTGGAACACCCGCTGGCCGGGCTGACGCTGGCCCCCTACTACGGCTGCCAGACCCTGCGGCCCTACGCCGCCTTCGACGACCCCGAGCACCCCGTGAGCATGGACGCCGTGCTGCGGGCCACGGGGGCCGAAGTCCTGGCCTGGGACAAGGGCGCCCGCTGCTGCGGGGCCTCGCTGTCCACCACGCACCGCGAGGCGGCCCTGCCGCGCATCGCGGAGATCCTGAACGCCGCCGCCGGGGCCGACGCCGTGGTCACCGTCTGCCCCATGTGCCAGATGAATCTCGAAGCGTTCCAGAGGCAAGCCGGGCTGGCCAGGCCCGTGGCCGTGCTGTACCTGCCCCAGGTTCTGGGCCTGGCCATGGGCCTGGACGCCGGGCAGGTGCTGCTTGGCAAGAACCTGGCCGTGCCGCCCGGCTTCCTCGCCCGGCTGCGGGAGGGCCCGCCCGCCCCGCAGCCCGTGACCCAGGCGGCAGGGGCCGGCTAGGCCGGCCGGCCCACCACCGCGCCCCGCAAGGGGCCGCCGGAGGGCGGAGGCGCGCCCGCCCCCCGGCCCAGGCCCGGCCCGTCCGGGCACCAAGGCCGAGGATCAACCCTGCAACAGGGGGGTAACGCCATGTTCAAGGACATCGTACTGGCTGTGACACCGTCCGAGGTCTGCCGCAGCGCGGCCAACGCCGCCTTCGCCTTCGCCCGCAAGCACGAGGCGAACATGACCCTGCTTCACGTCTGTGGCCTGCCGTCCCACGGCTGGGGCGCCATCGAGCACCTCATGCCGTCGGGCGAGGTGGAGCGCATCACCGCGACCATCCGGCAGGTCTACGCCCGCCAGCTGGCGGACTGCCCGGGCTGCGACGTGCTCGTGGTGCCCGGCATCCCGCACGCGGAAATCCTGCGCCTGGCGCGCAAGAAGAACGCGGACCTCATCGTCATGGGTTGCAGCACCGAAGACGACCTGCAACGCCGTTCGCGCATGTGGGGCATCGCGGGCTCGAACATCGAGCGCGTGAGCCAGAAGGCGCGCTGCCCGGTGATGATCGTGGCCAACGAGGTGCCCGAGGGCCGCATGCAGTTCGCCAGCATCGTGGTCGCCACGGACTTCTCCTTCCAGGCCGAATGCGCCGTGGGCTACGGCGGGCAGCTCGCCCGCCAGTACGGCGCGGCCCTGCACGTGTTCCACGCCCTGGACGTGGGCCACGGCATGGAGGCGCCCGACCAGCGCCAGATCGAGGCGGGCATCGCCGAGGCGCGCGGGCGCATGCTCAAGGAGTTCGCCCCGCGCCTGGAGGGCATCCGCGAGGTGTCCTACGAGAGCTGGGAGGGCGTGCCGTCCATGGAGATCCTCAAGTACGCCCGCATGCGCGGGGCCGACCTGATCCTCATGGCCCACCACAGCCGGGAGAAGGACCCCGAGGAGGCCTACCTGGGCTCCACGGTGGCCCAGGTGGCGCTCAACGCCAGCTGCCCGACCATGAGCATCAACCGCCACTTCGACCTGCGCTGCGGCATGTTCTACGACCAGTCCGGCGCCGCCGTGCGGCCCGAGCAGGCCGCCGAGCCGACCACCGCCTAGCCCCAAGGCCCCGGGGCCCCTGCCGCCCCGGGGCCGCAACGGCCCGCCGCAGGAGCATCCCGCCCCCGGCGGGCCCAAGCGCCCAAGGAGCACGCCATGGACACCGCACCCCAAACCGCCGCGCCCCAGGCCCCGCCGCCCGTGGTTCCCCGGGCGATGCCCGCCGAGGTCCGCGACTATCTGGCCAAGTTCGACTTCAACGCCTGCATGGCCTGCGGCACCTGCTCCAACGGCTGCCCCGTCACCGGCACCCCGGGCATGGAGGGCTGGGACACCCGCCGCGTCATGCGCATGCTGGCCCTGGGCCTGGTGGACGAGGTGGTGGCCTCGGCCTTCCCCTGGCTATGCACGGGCTGCGGCCGTTGCTCCCAGGCCTGCCCCCAGGGCGTGGACATCCCCGGGGTCATGGGCCACATGAAGCACCTGCGCGAGCGCGACAAGGTGCCCGGCAGCCTGCACAAGGGCATGGCCAACAACGTCGAGAGCGGCAACAACCTGGCCATCGCCCGCGAGGACTACCTCACCGGCATGGCCGAGCTGGGCCAGGAAATGGCCGACGACGACTGCCCGGGCTTCTACGTGCCCGTGGACCGGCAGGAGGCCAAGATCCTGTTCTTCCCCAACTCCAAGGAGGTCTACGGCGACTTCGAGGACCAGCTCTGGTGGTGGCGCATCTTCTACGCCGCGCGCGAGAACTGGACCGTGCCCAGCGAGGGCTGGGAGGCCGTGGACTGGGCGCTGTTCACCGGCAACTACGACGCCAACCGCCTGTTGGCCAAGCGCAAGATCGACTACATGCAGCGCATGGGCATCGAACGCATGATCATGCCCGACTGCGGCGGCGGGTCCTACGGCTGCCGCAAGGGCATGGAGCGCTGCGTGGTGGAGGACCCCAACAACCGCGTGGGCTACATCTACCTCTACGACTACCTGGTGGAGCTGATCCGCGACGGGCGCATCCGCCTGGACCCGTCGGTCAACGCCGGGCGGCGCTTCACCTGGCACGACTCGTGTAAGCACGGACGCGAGCTGCTGCGCCACTTCGGGCGCGGATTCTTCGAGGAGCCGCGCTGGATCCTGCGCCAGTGCGTGGACGACTTCGTGGAGATGACCCCCAACCGCGAGCTGAACTACTGCTGCGGCGCCGGGGGCGGCATGTGGCCCATGCCCTACGAAAAGGAGTCCGCCTGGCACGCGCGCCACAAGTTCAACCAGATCCGGCGCACCGGGGCCGACGTGGTGGTGGTGGGCTGCTCCAACTGCCGCGACCAGATCATGAAGCGCATCCCCAAGTTCTACCCCGAGGCCAGGTACGAGGTGAAGTACATCTGGCAGCTCGTGGCCGAAACCCTGGTGCTCGACCCCTGGGCCGAGGCCGAGGCCGGGCGGGCCCAGGCCGAGGCCAAGGCCCAGTGGGAGCGCCTGGGCGTGGACCTGGAGAACCAGGAATACTGACCCCGGCCCGCGCAGCCCCGCCCGCCCCGCAGCGCATCGCCCGCCGTGCATCACCCGGCCCGCACCGCCCGGGCAAGCCCGCCGCCGCCGACACCCCCGGCGGCGGCGGCGTCCGCGCGCCCTGCGGGAATTGACAATTCCATCCAGAGCGTTCGACAATTTTGACCAAACCAGGGGCGTCTTTTCCGTTTTTGTCAAGCAGCGCAGAAGCCACCCGCGCAGCACCTGCCGCCGCCGCCCAGAAAAAGGCATTGAAATCAGCACACTGGACGCAGCCCCCCGGGAACGCCGGGCGCCGTGCGCTCCGGCATTGCGGTTGCATAGCTCCCCGCATGCCGCCGTCCCTGACCCAGATCAAGCTCCAGGTGCTCTCCGAGATCAGCACCATCATCCACAAAGCCCTGGACCTCGGCCAGGCCCTCAAGGAAGCCCTGCGCATCCTGTCGGCCTCCCTGGCCATGGAGCGCGCCACCGTGACCATGCTCGACCGCGACACCGGCGAGCTGGTCATCATGGCCTCCCACGGGCTGACCGACGAGGAGCGCCGCCGGGGCGTCTACAAGACCAGCGAGGGCGCCACGGGGAAGATATTCCGCACCGCCGCGCCGCTGCACATCCCCAACGTCTGCGACGAGCCGCTGTTCCTGAACAAGACCCGCGCCCGCGACGGCGGCGCGCGCCCGGTGTCCTACACCGGGGTGCCCATCATCCTGGGCAACGAGACCATCGGCGTGCTCAGTGTGGACCGGCTCTTCGGCCAGGGCGTGGACGTGCGCGAGGACATCGACTTCCTCAACGTGGTGGCCACCCTGTTGGCCCAGATGTTTCGCATCAGCGAGACCGTGCGCCAGCGCGAGGAGGAACTGCGCCGCGAAAACGTGACCCTCAAGTACCAGATTTCCAAGGAGACGCGCGGGCTGTACATCGTCGGCGCCAGCACGCCCATGCAGGAGGTGGAGCGCCAGATCGAGAAGGTCGCGCCCACCAAGGCCACGGTGCTGCTGCTCGGCGAGTCCGGCACGGGCAAGACGCTTATCGCGCGCATCATCCACGACCTCTCCGAACGCAAGGCCCATCCCTTCGTCAAGGTCAACTGCGCCTCCATCCCCGAAAACCTCCTGGAATCCGAGCTGTTCGGCTACGAGAAGGGCGCCTTCACCGGGGCCACGTCCTCCAAGCCCGGGCGCTTCGAGGACGCCCACCGGGGCAGCATCTTCCTGGACGAAATCGGCGAACTGCCCCTGCCGCTGCAATCCAAGCTGCTGCGCGTGATCCAGGAGCGCGAGTTCGAGCGCATCGGCGGCAACCGCACCATCACCGTGGACGTGCGCATCCTGGCCGCCACCAACCGCGACCTGCGCGAGCTGGTGGACCAGGGCGACTTCCGCCTGGACCTCTACTACCGCCTGAACGTGTTTCCCATCACCGTGCCGCCCCTGCGCCGCCGCAAGGAGGACGTGCCCGGCCTGCTCAACCACTTCCTGCGCAAGATGGCCCACGAGTACGGGCGCAACCTCTTCCTGACCCCCGGCGCGCTGGACTTCCTCACCGCGCGCGACTGGCCGGGCAACGTGCGCGAGCTGGAGCACCTGGTGGAGCGGCTGGTCATCATGGCCGAAGGCGACCGCATCGACGAGCAGCTGGTGCGCCTGGCCCTGGACCCCGGGGCCGGGGCGCCTGCGGAACCGGGCGGGCCCGCGCCCGAGCGCGCGGCCTCCCCGGGCGCCTTTCCAGTCCGCAAGCACTCGCTCAAGGAAATGGAGCGCGCCGAGATCATCGCCGCCCTGCGCGAGGCGGGCTGGATCAAGCGCCGCGCCGCCGAAGCCCTGGGGCTCACCGAGCGCCAGATCGGCTACCGCATCCGCAAGTTCGACCTCGAAGGCCGCGTGAGCTCCGAGCGCATGCGCCTGCGCAACGCGCGCTGACCCGCCGCCCGACCGCGCCCCGGCCCCGGCCAGCCCCCGAAAGCGAGGGCCCGGCCCAATATTTCCGATGGAAATGCTGGCGTTGTTCATTTATGCTCCGCCCCGAAAAAGGAGCACGCCATGCACAGCACGATCATCGCCGCCTTCGCGGCATGCCTCTTCCTCGCCCTGGGTCCCGCCCCGGCCCTGGCCGACGCCAAGGCCGAAGGCCGGGCCATCCTGGAGCGCCAGCGCGACCTGCACGAAACGTCCAGCGCCACGTCCACCGTGGTCATGATCCTGGCCGACAATGCGGGGAACAAGAAGCAGCGCGAGTTCAAGACCTGGAAGAAGACCATGGACGACGGACTGGCGCGCACCCTCATGGCCTTCACCGCCCCGGCGGACCTGGCCGGCACGGCCCTGCTGAGCTGGGAGACCGGCGACGGCCAGGCCAAACAGTGGCTGTACATGCCCGCCACGGGCAAGATGCAGCGCGTGGCCTCCAGCTCCAAGGCCGACTTCTTCATGGGCACCGACTTCACCTACGAGGACATGGAGCCCGACGACCTGGACCAGTACGACATGACCCTCACCGGCTCGGCGGAACTGGACGGCCAGGACTGCCACATCGTCGAGGTCACCCCGGCCACCGAGGCCAAGGCCAAGGAGTCGGGCTACGGCAAGCGCGTGTTCTACGTGCGCAAGGACATCACCTTCACCGTCAAGATCGAGTACCACGACCCGCGCGGCCGCCTCGTCAAGGTCCAGACCGCCCACGACCTGGAAAACGTGCGCGGCCAGATGTGGATCGCCCGCAAGACGCTGATGAACAACCTGCGCGCCAAGCACCAGACCCTCATGGGCCTGGCCGCCTTCGAGGTGGACGCGGCCATCGACGACGCGGTGTTCACCGAACGGTACGTGATGGAAGGCCGCCCCCTGCAATAAGCCCGGGGCCAGCCCGCCCCGTGGAGGTGTCCCGTGCAGCGTCTCATGCGCCAGGCCTACGACAGGCCCTGGACGGTTGTCCTGATCCTGGCGGCGATCACCGCCTGCGCCCTGTTCATCGCCAAGGACCTGCGCATCGACCCGTCGGTGAACGGGATGATGACCGACGACCCCCGGGCGCGCGAGGCTTACGAGCGCACGGTGGCCACCTTCGGCACCGACCAGGTCACCGTCATCTGCCTGCGCGACGCCGACCTGTTCGACCCGGACCGCCTGGCGCTCATCGAGGAGTTGGCCTACCAGCTCGAAGGGCTGCCCGGGGTGGTGCGCGTGGAGAGCCTGTTCTCCGCCGCCGACTTCCGCCACGACGAGGGCACCCTGCGCTCCGGCCCGCTCATGCGCCAGCCCCCGGCGGACCGCGCCGAGGCCGAGGCCATCCGCCAGCGGGCCCTGGAAAGCCCCCTGGTGGCGGGCAACCTGCTCTCCGAGGACGGCACCACCACTTCGGTCAACGTGTTCATCGAGCCCGACAACGCCGACCCCGAATACTACAACACCCTGGCCGCCTCCATCGAAACCCTGCTCGAGCCCTGCCAGGGCCGCTTCGAGGAGGCCTTCCAGCTCGGCAACCCCTATTTCCGCACGGTCATCTCCAAGACCATGATCGACGACCAGCTGCGCCTGGTGCCGCTGTCGGTGCTGGTGCTGGTGCTGACGCTGGTGCTCATGACCCGCTCGCCCGCCAGCGCCATCCTGCCGCTGCTCACGGCGGGCACCAGCATCTGCTGGATGGCCGCCTTCATGGTCCTGGCCGACATCCCCCTGAACATCCTGACCATGATCGTGCCCTCGCTGGTCATCGTCATCGGCTCCACCGAGGACATCCACCTCATTTCCGAATACCGCGAAGGGCTGCACAAGCGCGGCCCGGGCCGGCTGGCCTTCGACTACATGGTCTCCAAGATGGGCGTGGTCATCCTCATCACCAGCCTGACCACCTTCCTGGGCTTCGCCTCCATCACGGTGAACAAGATCGAGATCCTGCGCCAGTTCGGCATGGCCGCCGCCTTCGGGCTCTTGGTCAACCCCATCGTCACCGTAGTGCTCATCCCGGCCTACCTGCGCCTGACGGGCGGGCGCGGCGCCTCGCCCCAGGCCCCCGCCGGGCCCGCCCAGCCCGACGACGACGAGGACGGCGAGCCCCAGCCCTGGAAGAAGGGCCTGAGCGTCTTCGACATGCTGGGCCGCGCCGCCAGCGCCGCCGCCAACCGCCACGACCGCAAGCTCGTGGCCGGGCTGCTGCTCTTCGCCGCCGGGCTGGCCCTGTTCTCCTTCAACGTGCGGCTGAACAACGACATCCTGGGCGTATTCAAGAAATCCTCGCCCATCCGCCAGCGCACCGAGGCCATGAGCGCGCACCTGCCCGGGGTGCAGACCTTCTCCATCGCCATCGCCAGCGGCGTGGAGGGCATGTTCAGAAAACCCGACGCCCTGGGCAAGGTCGCCGCCATCCAGGACTACATCGCCGCCAGCCCGGCCTTCGACGCGTCCTTCTCCCTGGCCGACTCCCTGCGGCTCATCAACCGCGAGATGCGCGGCGGCGACCCCGCCCACTACACCATCCCCGAAAGCGAGGCGCTGGTCGCGCAGTACCTGCTGTTCATCCACGACTCGGACCTGCGCCGCAGCGCCAGCCCCGACTTCAGCGAGTTCCACATCCTGGTGCGCCACAGCCTGCAATCGTCCTACGAGCAGAAACAGGCCCTGGACGACCTGCGGCGCTTCATGAACCAGACCCTGGGCCCGCACTACAAGAGCGAGTTCACCGGCGAGAGCATGCTCATCCTGGGCGGGGCCGACAGCATCGCCGAGGGCCAGGCCCTGTCCATCGCCCTGCTGCTGGGCATCATCTTCGTCATCATGTCCGTGCTCTTCGTCAACGTGAAGGCCGGGCTGCTCTCGCTGCTGCCCAACGTCTTCCCGGTGCTGATCATGTTCGGCACCATGGGCCTGACGGGCATCCCGCTGAACATCGGCACGGCCATGGTCGCGGCCATCGCCATCGGCATCGCCGTGGACGACACCATCCACTTCATGACCCGCTACAACAAGGAAATGCTGCGCCTGAAAGACCAGCACCGGGCCATGGAGGTCTGCATCCACGCCGAGATCAGGCCGGTGACGGCCACCTCCCTGGCCCTGGCCCTGGGCTTTTCGGTGCTCCTGGCCTCGGAGTTCGTGACCATCGTCCAGTTCGGCGCCCTCTCGGCCCTGGTGATGATCGTCGCCCTGGTGGGCGACCTGCTGCTCACCGGGCCGCTGCTGACCAACACCAAGCTGCTCACCCTGTGGGACATGCTCTCGCTGCATGTGGACCCGCAGGTCATCCGCCAGTCGGAATTCTTCCGCGACCTGCGGCTGTGGCACATCAAGAAGATCATTCTCATGGGCCGCATCCAGGAGCGCCGCGCCGGGGAGACCATCTTCAAGGAGTGGGACCAGGGCGACTCCATGTACATCATCCTGCACGGCGAGGTGCGCGCCTTCTCCACCGAGGAGGACACCGGGCGCGAGGTGCCCTACGCCCTGTTCGGCGTGGGCGACGTGTTCGGCCAGACGGCCATGCTCGACCCCGGGCCGCGCTCCTACTCCGCCCGCGCCCACTCGGACCTGCACGTGGTCGAGATCAGCAACGCCGACTTCAACCGCCTGCACCGCCTCTACCCGCGCCTGGCCAGCATGGCCCACCGCAACCTGGCGCGCATCCTCGGGCACAGGCTGGCCATCGCCAACGTCATGTACTACCAGAAATCCCTGCAAAACCAAGGATGACGCCATGACACTCCCCGCCCCCCGCATCCGCACCCGCGCCCTGGCCCTGGGCGCCTGGCTGCTGGCCCTGGCCCTGGCCGCCCTGCCCGCCGCCGCCGACGAGGTGGACCTGCTCCAGGACCTGGACGCCGCCATGGCCTCCAGCGCGAAGAAACAGCAGGACGCCCCGCAGGACAAGGGCGCCGCCGCCCAGTTCGCCGACAACCTGGACCTCACCGTGCGCCTGCGCGGGGCCCACTTCACCCAGAGCGCGGGCGACGACCCCCTGCCCAAGGACACCCAGGACAGCCACGGCGAACTCCGCCTGGAATACGCCACCAGCGCCGCCGTGGAGCGCGTGCGCCTGGCGACCTCGGGCTGGTTTGAGATCGGCAACCAGGAGGACACCTACGCGGGCGTGAGCCGCTTCTTCCAGGACGACAACCGCCGCCGCAACGCCTGGGAAATCAACGAGCTCTACGCCGTGGTGGACCTGGACGCGGCGGAGCTGACCCTGGGGCGCAAGATATTCCAGAACGGCATCTCGACCCTGGTCTCCCCGGCCAACCGCTACAGCCCCGTGGACTTCAACGACCCGCTGGACCCGCGCCGCCTGGGCGTGTGGCAGGCGGCCCTGGACGTGCCCGACGGCGACACCACCTGGACCGTGGCCGTGATGCCCTTCTTCAGCCCGCCCAAGACCCCCAGCCCCGAGTCGCGCTGGGTCTCCGGCGAGGCCTGGGGCGGCATCCCCGGCTACTTCGGGGGCGACCAGGGCCAGTTCGACGACTTCCTGGAATGGCTGCACTTCTTCTCCAGCCTGACCCAGGTGGACCTGGTGTCGCTGTTCGAGCGCTTCTTCGACATCAGCTTCGGCGGCACCACGCCCGACATCACCACCACCTACGACCTGCCCGACGCCGACGACCCCGACCAGTGGGGCTATTTTGGCCGCGTGAAGACCTCGGCGGGCCAGTGGGACCTGTTCGCCTCGGCCTTCCGGGGCCCGAGCATCTACCCCGTGATGCGCGCCGACCTGGACCTGGCCGCCCCGGCGGTGCACATCGCCGTGGAGCACCCCATCACCGACCAGGTGGCGGGCGGCTTCTCCACCACCTGGAAGGAGCTGGAATTCCACGGCGAAGCCCTCTACTCCCACGCCGAGGACGGCAAGGACGACAGCTATGTGCACTATGTGGGCGGCAGCACCTGGTCCAACCAGTCCTGGCCGGCACGCCTGGGCCTGCACCGCATGGACCTGACGGCGGAGTACGTGGGTGAGAGCATCACCCAGCGCCAGAACGCCGACGGCTACTTCATCTCCTCGCGCGACGCGCGCCTGGGCCGCAACGACATGGTGCTGCGCGCCGAGCTGTTCCTAACCCAGGACCTGAGCCTGCACTACCTGGCCGACATCCTGCTCTCCAACTCCGCACGCATGCACCGCATGGGCACCGTCTGGCGCCTGACGGACAACCTGACCTGGCAGACGGCCCTGGAACTCTTCGACGGCCCCGGCACCAGCTACTACGGCCGCTGGCGCGACCAGGACCGCGTGGTCACCACGCTGGAATACCGCTTCTAGGGCCCAACGGGAAACGCAGGGCAGACACTGCCCCACCTCCACAACGACAAAAGCCCCGCCGATGCCTTCGGCGGGGCTTTTGTGTCTTGCTCTGCGGCCATCCGCCGCGGGTCAGCTCTCCGGGCCGATGGTGCGCACGGAAACGATTTTGTCCCAGTCGTAATAGGTGTTCATGGTCTTGCCGTCCTTCACGCCGGTCACGCGGACGAATTCCTCGCCAATGAACAGGGTCGCGTCGCCGTAGACCTCGCCCTCGTTGACCTGGATGGCGATGTCGCCGCGCAGCTTGCGCGACAGGGTGCCGTGAACAGGTTTGGATGCGTACTCGAAAACCTTCTCCAGGGTCGCCTTGTTCATCGTGTCCTCCTCGCCTTGCGGCGTTTTGTTGCTTTGTGTCTCGGCGCCCGGGGGGCGGCCCCGCCCGGGTCAGCCGCAGCCCTCGCCGCTGCCGCCGCCCCGGCAGCAGCCGCCGCCGACCCCGGCCCGGCGGGCCTTGAAGGGCGCCAGGTCGCCGCCGCCCAGGGCCGCGGCCAGCACGTCGGCGATGAACCCGGAGCAGACCTCCACCTCCAGGCCGTATTCGCCCAGGAGCTGGGTGGGCGTGGGCCCGGCGGCGGCGCACAGCACGGCGCGGCAGTCGCGCAGGGTGGCGGCCAGGGCCTCCCAGCGCTTGGGGCCGCAGCCCGCAGGCGGCGCCTGGCGCACCTCCATGAGCACAGGCGCGCCGCCGCGCAGGCCCCAGATCTGGAACTCCCGGGCCTCGCCCAGGTGCTGGTTGACCAGCATGCCCTCGCGGGTGGCCACGGCCACGAAGGGCCGGGCCTCGGCCACGGGCAGCTCCAGGCGCGAGCAGGCCGACAGGCAGCCCGCCATCTCGCCCGAGCGGTCGTCGTCCAGCAGGCCCACGGCGTCGGCGCGGCAGCGGCGGCAATGGGTCATCTGGGCCAGGTGCTCCCCGGCGGCCTTGCGCAGGGTGCCGATCTCGGCGGCGGTGGGCTCGGGCAGGTGGCCGAAGGCCGTGCCCGCATTGGGGTGCAGGGGGATGAGGTTGTGCAGGTCCACGCCCTCGGCGGCCATGGCCCGCGCGATCTCCACCACATGGTGGTCGTTGATCCCGGGCAGCACGATGGTGTTGACCTTGACGGTGATGCCGCGCGCCTTGAGCCCGCGCACGGACTCCATCTGGCGCGCCAGGATCAGCCGCCCCGCCTCCAGCCCCCGGTAGACGACCTTGCCGTCGCGCACCCACTTGTAGACCGCCCCGGCGATGGCCGGGGCCACGGCATTGACGGTCACGGTCATATGCGTCACGCCCAGCCCGGCCACGGCGTCCAGGTACGGCGGCAGGGCCAGCCCGTTGGTGGACACGCAAAACAGCAGGTGCGGGAAGCGCTCGCGGATCAGGCGCATGGTCTCCAGGGTTTCCACGGCGTTGGCAAAGGGGTCGCCGGGCCCGGCGATGCCCGCCACGGTGATACGCGGCTCCTTGTCCAGCACCTGCTCCATGTAGCGCGCGGCCTGGGCCGGGGCGAGCACGGCGGAGGTCACGCCCGGGCGCGACTCGTTCACGCAGTCGAACTTGCGGTTGCAGAAGTTGCACAGCACGTTGCAGCGCGGGGCCACCGGCAGGTGCACGCGCCCGCACTCGCCCTTCACGTCCTTGTTGAAGCAGGGGTGCATCACGGTGTTGCGCGCGGGGCGGGGCGCGAGGTTCAGCTCGGTCATGGCTGGGCTCTCCTAGATGTATCCGTATCCGATGTCGGAGCCGGTCTGCTTGCGTTCGATGACGGTGTTGACGATGCGGTCGAAAAGCTCCTGGGCGCCCCGGTAGCCGACGTGGTGCAGGCGCTGGCCGCCGAAGCGGTCGTGGATGGGGAAGCCCACGCGCACCAGGGGCGCGTCCAGGCGGCCCGCGGCGCGGTAGCCCTTGGAGTGGCCCACCAGCAGATCCGGCGCCAGGGCCCGGGCCTGCTCCTCGATCTCCCAGAAATCCGCGCCCGTGCGCACCTGGGGCAGCTCGGGCATCAGCCCCTGGCAGACCTCGGCGATGGCCCGGCCAAAGCCCTCGCCGCGCGCGCCCGTGGCGCACAGCACCGGGCGCACGCCGATCTCGGCCAAAAGCGCCGTCAGGCCGACCACAAGGTCCTCCTCGCCGTAGACCACGGCCCGCTTGCCGAACACGTACTTGTGGCCGTCCACATAGGCGTCCACCAGCCGTCCGCGCTCCAGCTCCAGCTCCCGGGGCATGGGGCTGCCCGTGGCGGTTTCCAGGGCGGCGACGAAGGTGTCGGTCTCGCGCAGGCCGATGGGCAGGCCCACGCGCGCCAGGGGCACGCCGAAGCGCTGGGCCAGGACGGTGCCCGCCGTGGCCTTGGCCCCGGCCAGCACGCGCCCGCACTCGATGCTGCCCAGGGCGCCGCCCATGGCCCGCACGGCCTCAAGGGGCGTACCGCCCGCAGGGATGGTCTGGTAGTCCTCCTGGGCCGGGCCGTCCAAGGTGTCGGCGTAGTCGGGCAAGAGCACGGGCTCGGCCCCGAAGCCGCGCACCATCTCGCGCAGCTGGCGCAGGTCCGCCGCCGAGACGAACCCGGGCATGACGTTGACCGTGCGCGAGGCCGGGGCGCCCTCCTCGGCCAACTGCTCGGCCAGGGCGCGCACGGCGCCGTGGAAGCCCTCCATATGTGTGCCCGCATAGCTGGGCGTGGCCACATGGACCACCTCGGGCAGGTCCAGGTCGGCGAACTCGGCGCGGAACTCCTTGAGGATCATGGGCACGTCGTCGCCGATGGTTTCGGTCAGGCAGGTGCTGGCCACGCCGATGACCCGGGGCTCGTATTTGCGCATGACGTTGAGCAGGCCCTTCTTGAGGTTCGGGCCTCCGCCGTACACGGCGTTCTTCTCGCCCAGGGCCGAGGAGGCGATGTCCACCGGCTCGCGGAAATGGGAGATGACATAGCGGCGCATGTAGGTCGCGCAGCCCTGGGAGCCGTGCAGGAAGGGCACGCAGCCCGCCACGCCCTTGAAGGCCAGGGCCGCGCCCAGGGGCGTGCACAGCTTGCAGGCATTGGTGGTGGAGACGTAGGGCGAATCCTTCATCACAGCTCTCCTTGCGGCGCGGGGCGGCGGGCCGGGGTGTCGTCCGAAGACGGGGGTGTGGGCATCGTCAGTTGCCGGGTGGGTTGCGCCCCCGGCCCGCCGCGTCGCCTGGGCACGAAATTCCACACCGGGCTCATCACCGAGGCGTGGACCTCGCGCGCAAAGTTGAGCATGCCCACGAAGCCTTCCAGGGCCTCCTTGCGCTCGTGGTTGTGGTCGCAAAAGCCCACCCCGAGCTTGAAGGCAATGGGCCGCTCCTTGACCCCGCCCACGAACACGTCCACGTCCTTCTCCTTGATGAACTGGGACAGTTCCAGGGGGTTGGCGTCGTCCACGATGATCGTGCCGGGGTCGGTGATGGCGGCCAGCTCCTCGTAGTCCTCGCGGGTGCCAGTCTGCGAGCCGACCACCACCACCTGCATGCCCAGGTGGCGGAAGGCCTTGATGAGCGAGAAGGCCTTGAAGGCGCCGCCCACGTACACGGCGGCGCGCCGGCCCTCCAGGTCGCGGCGCAGCTCCCGGAGCTGCGGGAAGAGCACTTCCAGTTCCTCGCGCACCAGGGCCTTGGTGCGGGCCACGATCTGCGGGTCCACGTCCTTGAAATGCTCGGCCACGGCGTAGAGCGAGTCGGCCATGTCCTCGATACCCAGCCAGGAGACGCGGATGAAGGGCTTGCCGTGGCGCTCCTTGATCATCCGCGCCAGGTCCATGGTGGCGCCGGAGCACTGCACGAGATTCAGGGCCGCGCCGTGGGCCCGGCGCAGGTCGGCCACGCGCCCGTCGCCGGTGACGTTGGCCACCACCTCCACGCCCATGCGCGCCAGGTAGTCGCGGATGATCCAGATCTCCCCGGCCAGGTTGAAATCGCCGAACAGGTTCACGGACACCGGGGCCACGCCGGACACGTCGGCGGTGCCCACCAGGCGCATCATGGCCTTGCAGGCCGCCTCGTAGCCCTCGCGCTTGTTGCCCTTGAAGCCCTCGGACATGACCGGGATCACCGGGATGCCCTTGTCCTGCTCCACCTTGCGGCACACGGCCTGGAGGTCGTCGCCGATGATGCCCACGATGCAGGTGGAGTAGACAAAGGCGGCCTTGGGCCGGTGGCGGTCGATGAGTTCGGTCAGCGCCGCCGTGAGCTTGGGCTCGCCGCCGAAGATCACGTCGCGCTCCTGAAGGTCCGTGGAGAATGACAGGCGGTGCAGCTCCGGGCCCGAGGACAGGGCGCCACGGATGTCCCAAGTGTAGGCCGCGCAGCCGATGGGCCCGTGGACCAGATGCAGCGCGTCGGCGATGGGATAGAGCACCACGCGCGAGCCGCAGAACACGCAGGCCCGCTGGCTCACCGCCCCGGCCAGGCTCTCGCGGTTGCAGGCGATGTCGAAGGGGCTTTCGCCCACGGTGTGGACCTGGTCCTTGCGTTCCTTGAGTAGGCCCGTGCTCATGTCAGGCTCCTGGGGTCTCGCGTCTGCGCAGGCAGACGAGTTGGGTGCTTGCGAATCCGGTCCGCGCATAGAAGGCCAGGGCCGGGGCGTTGTGGCGGTCGGCCAGCAGTTGCAGGCGCACGGCCCCGCGCCCGGCGGCCCAGGCCGCCACGGCGTCCAGCAGGGCCCGGCCCACGCCGCGCCCGCGCCAGCCGGGCAGGACGACCACGTCCTCCACCACCGCCGCCGGGCCGCCCTCGGCGGTGGACACCAGCATCTGGCCGCTGCACATGCCCACCACCCCCTGGCCCCCGGCCTCGGCCACCAGCAGGCGGGCGCGCGGGTCCCCCAGCAGCAGGGCCAGGCCCCGGGCCTGGGCCGCCGGGTCGGGCTGGAAGTCCGCCTCCAGGGCGAACAACTCGCCCAGCAGGCCGACCATGGCGGGCAGGTCGGCGGCGTCGGCGGGGCGGATGGTCACGGGGGCGATGGGCATGGGCGGCTCCTGCTAGGCGATGAGGTACTCGGCGGCGGGCTCGCCCGCCTCGATGCCGTCCAGGATGGCGTCGATGGCCGCCTCGCTGGCCACACCCTTGAACCACCAGTTGTCCGGCTGCACGACCATCACCGGCCCGGCCTCGCACTGCTTGAGGCAGCCGGTGGCGGCGATCTGCACGTCCAGACCGCGGTCCAGGATTTCCTCTTCGAGATATTGCAAAAAGCCCTCGGTCTGCTTGTGGCAGATGCCCTTGGGGTCGCCCCCGGAACGGAAGCTCTGGCAGACGAGGATGATGCGCTCGGGAAGGGCCATGGGGAGTTCTCCTTTGTATCGGGTGTGGGGTGTGAATCGTCTCGCGGGGCTAGCAGCAGCGCCGCTTGCCCTTGT
Source organism: Desulfocurvus vexinensis DSM 17965 (assembly GCF_000519125.1). Taxonomy (NCBI): domain Bacteria; kingdom Pseudomonadati; phylum Thermodesulfobacteriota; class Desulfovibrionia; order Desulfovibrionales; family Desulfovibrionaceae; genus Desulfocurvus; species Desulfocurvus vexinensis. The sequence continues at coordinate 53,468 of NZ_JAEX01000002.1, read as the reverse complement.
TTGCGCCGCCCAGCAGCGCGTCCACCGCGCCCTCGACGCCGCCCTCGCAGGCCAGCACGCGCAACCCGCGCCGGGCAAGGATGGCGCGCGGCTTCTCGCCCGCGCCAGAGGCCAGCAGGGCGAAACAGTCGTCCAGCAGCTCGGCCACGGCCTCCCAGCGGGCGTCGCCGCCGCCGGGCGCCGGGGCCGGACGGACCCCGCGCAGCGCCGTGAGCCCGCCCTCGGGGCCGTAGATCAAAAAGCGCGCCGCCTGGCCCAGGTGCTGGTCCACGGCCACGCCGCCCAGGCTGCACACGGCCACGTTGGGCCGCCCGGGCCCGGGGCCGGGGGCCGGGGCCGGAGCGTCCGGGGCCGGGGCGCCGCAGCGGGCCTTCCCGTCCAGCAGCGGCAGATGCCGCGCGGCCAGGGTGCGCAGCCGGGCCATGAGCGCGGGGCCGGGGCGCAGGGCCGCCCAGTCGTCGTCCGCCCCCGCGTAGGGCATGAGCTGCATGGCCCCGGCACCCAGGGCAGCCATGGTCGCGGCCACGGGCTCCACCTGCGCGTCGTTGACCCCGGCGTACACGGTGGTGTTGATCTTCACGGCGATGCCTGCCGCGCGCAGGGCCGACACGGCCCCGGCCTGGGCCTCCACCAGGGCCCGGGCGGCCTCGGGCAGGGCCACGGTGTGCACCCCGGGGCGAATCCAGGCGTACAGCGCCTGCACCGCCTCCGGGCTCACGGCGTCCACCAGCAGCGTGACCAGGCCCACGCCGTGGGCGGCCAGCTCCGGGGCCAGGGCTCCGGCGCCCAGGCCCAGGGTGGTCAGGCACAGGGCGGCGCGCGGGCAGCGGGCCCGGGCCAGGCGCAGGGCCTCCAGGGTCGGGCCGGGGGCGGCCAGGGGATCGCCCGGCCCGGTGATGGCGATGACCTGCGGCTCGGCCCCGGCGGCCAGGGCCGCGTCCAGCAGGTCCATGGCCTGCTCCGGGGCCAGGGCCCCGGGGGCCTCGCCCGCAGGGGCGAAGCGGCTGCGCGCGCTGGCGCGCACCGCCACGGGCAGGTGCAGCCGGACGGCCCCGGCGGACCGGGGGCCGAGGCAGGGATGCGGGGCCGTGGGGCTCGGGCTGGTCATGGCTGCTTCTCGCGGTGGCAAAATGTTGCCCGGGGAGGGCGCCCCTCCCCGGGAAGGGGTGCTAGAGCACCAGCTCGAAGGTCTGTTCGGGATCGTCGCGGTCCTTGCGGTCCAGCAGCACGCCCAGGATCTTCTCCAGCAGGCGCAGGCCGCCCTTGTAGCCCACGGTGGGGAAGTACTGGTGGCCCTGGCGGTCCAGGATCGGGAAGCCCCAACGCACGAAGGGGATGTCCTCGTCGCGGGCCATGTACTTGCAGTAGGTGTTGCCGATGAGCAGATCCACGGGCTCGTTCTTGATCCACTGGTGGAGCAGGAACATATCGCCCCCGGCGCGCACGTTGACCTCGCAGGGCAGGCCTGCGGTCAGTTCCTTGATGCGCCGCTCGAAGGCCTTGCCCGGGGTGCCGGTGACGACGTGCACGGGCAGCATGTCCAGGGTCACCAGGAACTCGACCATGCTGACGAGCTGGTCGGGGTCGCCCACCAGGGCCACCTTCTTGTGGTAGAAGTACTGGTGCATGTCGGAGATGAGGTCCACCAGCTGCCCGCGCTCCAGGGCGACCTCGTCGGGCACGGTAACGCCCGCCAGGATGCGCAGGGCGTCCACGAAGCGGTCGGTGGCGCGCAGGCCGAAGGGCATGTCCAGCACCTTGCAGGGCACCTTGCACTGCGAGTCGAGCAGGCGCGCGGCATCGCCCGAGCACAGTTCGCCCAGGGCCAGGGTGCCCATGGCGTCGCCGGTGGCCTTGAGGTCGGCCACGGTGGTGCCGCCGTCGGGGAACATCTTGTACTCACCCGACAGCGGGCCGTTGAGCACGCCGGAGGTATCGGGGAACAGGATGTGTTCCACGCCCACCAGGGTGGCCAGGCGCTTGATCTCCTCCATGTCGGCGGGCTCCACCCAGCCGGGGATGATGTTCACCTTGCCGTTCTTCTTGCCCGTCTTTTCCGAGAAGGCCGCCACCATGCTCTTGACCATGGCCGAGAAGCCGGTGACGTGGGAGCCCACGTAGCTCGGGGTGGAGGCGCCGATGACGTGCTTGCCCGCCGGGATCTTGCCTTCCTTCTGTGCCTTGTCGGCGATCTGCTTCAGGTCGTCGCCGATGGTCTCGGACAGGCAGGTGGTGTGCACGGCGATGACGTCGGGCTCGTAGACGGTGAAGATGTTCTCGATGGCCTGCAGCAGATTGGCCTGCCCGCCGAACACCGAGGCGCCCTCGGTGAACGAGCTGGTGGCCGCGCTGACGGGCTCCTTGTAGTGCCGGGTCAGGGCGCTGCGGTGGTAGGCGCAGCAGCCCTGGGAGCCGTGGCTGTGCGGCAGGCAGCCGTGGATGCCGAGCGCCGCGTACATGGCGCCGATGGGCTGGCAGGTCTTGGCCGGGTTGATGGTCAAGGCCTTGCGCTCGGCGACTTCCTTGGGGGTGTGTCTGAGTAGCATGTCGGTTTCCTTGAGCGGTAGTGGGCCGGGCCCGTTATTCCCAGACGTAGGCGGCGGAGAGTTCGGGGTGCTCCTGCCAGGGGGCCTTCATGTAGCCCCAGACCTTGCTGTTCACCAGGCGGTCGATTTCCTTGTAGAAGTTCACCGCGCCCTGGAACCCCGCATAGGGGCCGCCGGAGTCGTAGCTGTGCAGCTGCTTCATGGGGATGCCCAGCTTCTGGATGGAGAACTTCTCCTTGATGCCCGCGCAGAAGATGTCCGGGCGCAGCAGTTCCACGAGCTTCTCGGCCTCGTACTGGTTCAGGTCGTCCACCACGAGGGTGCCCTTGTCCATGTCGGGGACCAGGCCGTCGTAGTGCTTGAACTTGAAGCCGGCCTCTTCGAGCTTCTTCAGCTCTTCCGGGCTCTTGCGGGGTGCGAAGCGCGTGGGGTCGGCCTCGACTTCCAGCTCCTCGATGTTGCGCGAGTCGGCGTCCACCTTGAGCTCGGGGATGACGTGGCGGCCTTCGTAGTCGTCGCGGTGGGCGAACTCGTAGCCCGCCGAGATGGTCTGCATGCCCATTTCGGCGAACAGGTCCTGGTAGTGGTGGGCGCGCGAGCCGCCCACGAAGAGCATGGCCGTCTTGCCCTCGGTGCGCGTGCGCACGTCGGCGGCCACGGCCTCCACGGCGGGCATCTCCTCGGCGATGACCTCTTCCACGCGGTCGATGAGCGAGCGGTCGCCGAAGTACTGGGCGATCTTGCGCAGCGACTTGGCCGTGGACGCGGCGCCGATGAAGTTCACCTTGATCCACGGGATGCCGTACTTGGTCTCCAGCATGTCGGCCACGTAGTTGATGGAGCGGTGGCACATCACGGCGTTGAGGTCGGCCTTGTGGGCCGAGGCGAACTGGTCGTAGGTCGAGTTGCCCGAGAAGGTGGCGTTGTTGGTGATGCCGCACTTCTTGAGGATGCGGTCGATCTCGAAGCCGTCGCCGCCGATGTTGTACTCGCCCAGCAGGTTGATGCGGTACTCCCCGGGCTTGTCGGCGTCGTTCTCGCCCACCACGTGGCGGAAGATCTGGTTGTTGGCGATGTGGTGCCCGGCGGACTGGGACACGCCCTTGTAGCCCTCGCAGGAGAAGGCGAAGACGTTGCAGTCGCCGAACTTGGCCTTCATCTTGCGGGCCACGGCGTGGATATCGTCGCCGATGAGCCCCACCGGGCAGGTGGCGAAGATGGCGATGGCCTTGGGATGGAAGATCTCGTAGGCCTCCTCGATGGCCGCTTCGAGCTTCTTTTCCCCGCCGAAGATGATGTCCTGGTCCTGCATGTCGGTGGAGAAGCAGTAGGTCATGTAGTTCTCGGCGCCGGGGGCCGAGGCGTCGGTCTGGTTGCGGCGCGTGAGCCAGGAGTAGAAGCCGCAGCCGATGGGCCCGTGGGTGATGTTCACGATGTCGCGGGTGGGCCCGAGGATGACGCCCTTGCAGCCCGCGTAGGTGCAGCCGCGCATGGTGATGATGCCCGGGATGGTCCGCACGTTGGCGGTGATCTCGGGGGTCTCGGCCTGCTGGGCCTCGTTGATCATGATCTGCTTGGCGCGCTTTCTGGCCACCTTGGGAGGATACTTGCGCAGCAGTTCCTCCTTCACCTCGGTGGGCGCCAGCCCGTTCTTGGTCGTCGCCATGGGAATCCCTCGCGTAGGGTTAGAGAATGGACTTCAGCCCCGCCTCGCCGGTGCGGACGCGGACCGCGTCGGCCACGGGCAGGACGAAGATCTTGCCGTCGCCGGGCTTGCCGGTGCGGTTGGCCTCGACGATGGCCGCCACCACGCCGGGCACCTGGTCGTCCTTGACCACCACGGTGACCATGCGCTTGGGGTAGAGCTTGCCCTTCTCGCCCAGCAGGGCGGCGGCTTCCTCGTAGCCCTTGGTGGCCCCGGCCACGAGGGCGGGGTTGACAAACCCCTGGCCCCGGCCCTGGGCCTCGTGGGCGAAGAAGGCGTCCACCCCGGCGGCGGTCAGGGCCTTCTTGGTCTGGTTCATCATGTTCATGCGCACGACGGCGATGATCTCCTTCATGCGGGCGCTCCTTCCGCCACCGGGGCGGTGTCTCTCACGCCGGAACTGATGGTGTAGACGTCCTCGACCTCGGAAACGAAGATCTTGCCGTCGCCGAAGGCGCCCTTCTTGCCCGAGCGCGCGGCGGTCATGATGGTCTGGATCACGAAGTCCTTGTCCTGGGCCTGGACCACGCTGATGAGCATGGTCTTGGGGATCTCGTCGTAGGTCACTTCGCCGATCTTGATGCCGCGCTGCTTGCCGCGCCCGGCCACGGAATACTTGGTCACCGCCGGGAACCCGGCGTCCATGAGGGCCGCAAGGACATCGTCCGCCTTCTCCGGCCTGACAATCGCTCTGACTATGATCATCGACATCGCTTCTCTCCTGTATTGTTTGCGGATGTTCGGGATTGCGGGCTAGGCAGCCATCAGGCCGTAGTCCATGAGCAGCTGCTCCAGCTCCTCAATGGCCAGGGGCTTGGGCACCACGAACATCTTGTTGTTGTCGATGGCCTTGGCCAGGTTGCGGTAGTGGTCGGCCTGGGACACGGCGCCGTTCCACTCGATGACGGTCTTGCGGTTGATCTCGGCGCGCTGCACGTCGTTGTCGCGCGGCACGAAGTAGATCATCTGGGTGCCGAGCTTCTTGGCCAGCTCCTGGATCATCTCCTTTTCGTTGTCCACGTTGCGCGAGTTGCAGATCAGCCCGCCCAGGCGCACGCTGCCCGACTGGGCGTACTTCATGATGCCCTTGCAGATGTTGTTGGCCGCGTACATGGCCATCATCTCGCCGGAGCACACGATGTAGATCTCCTCGGCCTTGCCGTCGCGGATGGGCATGGCGAAGCCGCCGCAGACCACGTCGCCCAGCACGTCGTAGAACGCGTAGTCCAGGCCCTCGGACTCCTCGTAGGCGCCCAGGTTCTCCAGCATGTTGATGGAGGTGATGATGCCGCGCCCGGCGCAGCCCACGCCCGGCTCGGGGCCGCCGGACTCCACGCACCAGGTGCCGCCGAATCCCGGCTTGCGGATATCGGAGAGGTCCACGTCCTCGCCTTCCTCGCGCAGGGTGTCCAGGACGGACTTCTGGGCCAGGCCGCCCAGCAGCAGGCGGGTGGAGTCCGCCTTGGGGTCGCAACCCACGACCATGACCTTGCGGCCCATTTCGGCCAGCCCGGCCACCGTGTTCTGCGTGGTGGTGGACTTGCCGATGCCGCCCTTTCCGTAAATGGCTACCTTTCGCATTGCTTGCCTCCCAGGTTGAAAGTGCTCGGGGATGTGTCGGTGTCTTGCCCGGGCTAGGGCAAAGGCCGTGCCAGAGCCGCAACACAGTATTAACAATCTGTTTTTATTAACTCTTAATGTTTCAATGCCGACCACAGACCCCAAAAGGCTACAAAAGCAGCGCCCCCGGCCCTACAAAAGCGTAGGAGTCTACCTTTTTGTCGCCTCACAGCCCCGGCAGAGCAGGGGCCCATGCCAGTAACACACTGTAAAAACTAGGAACAGCGCGCAGGCCCGCGCTGGCACCATCCCTGCAATGCCCCCTGACAGCCGCAAATGACATTTCCGCAAAAGGAGCCGCACATGCTGATCGACACCACCCTGCGCGAGGGCGCCCAGACCTACGGTGTCTACTTCGACACCGCCGCCAAGCGGGAGATCATGAAACTGCTGGCCCGGGCCGGGGTCGAGGAGATCGAGGCCGGGTGGGCCGGGCAGGAGGGGCTGGGCGAGCTGTTGGCCTGGGCGCGCGGGCTGGTGGCGCCCACGCAGCTCGCGGTCTGGTCGCGGCTCAAGGCCGCCGACGTGGAGCTGGCCGCCGCCGCCGGGGCCACGCGGCTGAACATCGGGGTGCCCGTATCCGACGCGCACCTGGGCGCGCGCCTGGGCACCTCGCGCGAGGCGCTTTTGCGCTGCATGCGCAACGTCATCCCCCTGGCCCGCAACCGGGGCATGGCCCACGTGTCCGTCGGCCTGGAAGACGCCTCGCGCGCCGACGAGGATTTCGTGCTGGAGGTCGCGCGCCACTGCGCGCGCCTGGGCGTGGACCGCGTGCGCCTGGCCGACAGCGTGGGCGTGCTCGATCCCATGGGCTCCGCCCGGCTGGTGGGGCTGGTGCGCCAGGTCTTTCCCGGCGCCGTGGGCGTGCATTGCCACGACGACTTCGGCATGGCCACGGCCAACGCCCTGAGCGCCCTGGGCGCGGGGGCGCAGTGGGCCGACGTGAGCGTGCTGGGCCTTGGCGAGCGCACGGGCGTGGCCCGCCTGGAGGAGGTGGCCTCGTTCCTGACCCTGCGCCGGGGCACGGCAGCCTACGACCTGCGCGCCGTGCGCGAGGCCTGCCTGCTGGTCAGCGCCGTGGCCGACGTGCCCATCCCGCGCGACAAGCCCATCTGCGGGCGCGACATCTTCGCCTGCGAAAGCGGGCTGCACGCCCACGGCATGCTGCGCGACCCGGCCCTGTTCGAGCCCTTCCCCCCCGGGGCCGTGGGCGCCCCCGAGGGCGCGCGCCAGGTGCGCCTGGGCGCCAAGAGCGGGCGCGCCGCCGTGGCCGCCGCCATGGACCGCATGGGCCGGGGCGCCGCCCCGGAGCCCGCCGTGGGCGAGGCCGTCCGGCGCGTGCGCAGCACCGCCACGGCCCTGGGCCGCCCGCTGACGGACCCCGAACTGGCCGCCGCCATCGGCGCATAGCCCGCTTTACATCGCCCCGCGAAGGGCATACCTTCACCTCGCGCTAGGGGAGCCCCGCAGGGGCTGAGAGGGGACGCCCGTCCCGACCCTCCGAACCTGATGCAGATCATTCTGCCGTAGGGAAGCCGGTTCCGAAGCAGCCTGCACACCCGTGGCGCGCCCGTCCCTCCCGGCGGGCGCGCCGCGTTTGCGGCCCACCCGCGAACCCGCCCCCCGGCACAACCCCGAGGAGGCGACCCATGACCCTCACTGTCAACGGCAGGGCCCGGCCCCTGCCCCGCCCGGCCACCCTGGCCGCCCTGCTGCACGACTGCGGGCTGGACCCCGCCGTGGTGGTGGTGGAGCGCAACGGGGCCGTCGTGCCCGGCGCGGACTACGCCACCACGCCCGTGGAACCCGGCGACACCCTGGAAATCCTGACCTTCGTGGGCGGAGGCTGAAGCATGACCCCTGTCACGGAACACGACGACATCCTGGAACTCGGCGGTGCGCGCCTGCACAGCCGCCTGTTCATCGGCACGGGCAAGTTCGGCGACGACGCGCTGATCCCCGCCGTGTGCGCGGCCTCGGGCGCCCAGGTCATCACCATGGCCCTGCGCCGGGTGGACCTGGACGCCGGGCCCGCCAACCTCATGGCCCACATCCCGGCGCACATGGTCCGCCTGCCCAACACCAGCGGCGCGCGCAACGCCGACGAAGCCGTGCGCATCGCGCGGCTGGCCCGGGCCATGGGCTGCGGCGACTGGATCAAGATCGAGGTGGTCTCCGACTCGCGCCACCTGCTGCCCGACGGCTACGCCACGGCCAGGGCCACGGAAACCCTGGCCCGCGAGGGCTTCGTGGTCCTGCCCTACATGAACCCCGACCTCTACGTGGCCCGCAGCCTGGCCGACGCCGGGGCCGCCGCCGTGATGCCCCTGGGCGCGCCCATCGGCACCAACCGGGGCCTGCGCACCCGCGAGATGATCGCCATCCTCGTCGAGGAGCTGGACCTGCCGGTCATCGTGGACGCGGGCATCGGCAAGCCCAGCCAGGCCTGCGAGGCCATGGAAATGGGCGCGGCGGCCTGTCTGGTCAACACGGCCATCGCCACCGCAGGCGACCCCGTGGCCATGGGCCGGGCCTTCGGCCAGGCCGTGGCCGCCGGGCGCGCGGCCTTCCTGGCCGGGCCGGGGGCCGAGCGCCGCCGGGCCAGCGCCTCCTCGCCGCTCACGGGCTTCCTGGGCGAGGCCGGGGCCGGAGCTGGCGGCGCGGTGCCGGGCGAGGCGCAGCCATGAGCTTCGCCGACGCCCTGGCCGCCCTGTACACGCCCGAAACGGCCCGGGCCATCGAGGCCGCCGACGAGGCCGCCGTACTGCGCGCCCTGGAGCGGCGCGCCCCGGACGAGGCCGACCTGGCGGCCCTGCTCGCCCCGGCGGCGGCGCCGCACCTGGAGGCCATGGCCCGCCGGGCCCACGAGACCACCGTGCGCCACTTCGGGCGGACCATCCAGCTCTTCACCCCGCTATACCTCTCCAACTACTGCACCAACGGCTGCGTGTACTGCGGGTTCAACACGGGCAACCGCATCCCGCGCGCGCAGCTGACCCCGGAGCAGGCCCTGGCCGAGGGCCGGGCCATCGCCGCCACCGGCCTGCGCCAGCTTTTGCTGCTCACGGGCGAGGCCCCGGCCCGCGCGGGCACGGACTACATCGCGGCCTGCGCGCGGCTGCTGCGCCCGCTGTTCCCCTCCCTGGGCGTGGAGGTCCACGCCCTGGCCGAGGCCGACTACCGCGCCCTGACCCGGGCCGGGGTGGACGCCATGACCATGTTCCAGGAGACCTACGACCGCGAGCTGTACGCCACCCTGCACCCCCGGGGCCCCAAGCGCGACTTCGCCTGGCGCCTGGGCGCCCCGGAGCGCGCCTGCCGCGCGGGAATGCGCGTGGTGAACGTCGGCGCCCTGCTGGGCCTGGCGCCCTGGCGGCTGGAGGTCTTCGCCACGGCCCTGCACGCCCGGCACCTCCAGCGCCGCCACCCGGGGGTGGACATCGCCATCTCCCTGCCCCGGATGCGCCCCCACGCCGGGGCCTGGCAGCCCGCGCACCCGCTCACCGACAGCGAGCTGGTCCAGGCCATGACCGCCCTGCGCCTGTTCCTGCCCCAGGCGGGCATCACCCTCTCCACCCGCGAGGCCCCGGCGCTGCGCGACAACCTCGTGCCCCTGGGCGTCACGCGCATGTCGGCGGGCGTGTCCACCGCCGTGGGCGGGCACACCGGGGGCGACCCCGGCAGCGGGCAATTCGAGATCTCCGACCCGCGCGGGGTGGACGCCGTCTGCGCGGCCCTGCGCCAGCGCGGCTACCAGCCCGTGTTCAAGGACTGGGAACCCCTGGAGCACGCGCACACGGCCCGGAGGGCGTCATGACCTCCCTGCTGCTGCACGGCCTGGCCCGCCACCTGGACCCGGCGGCCCTGGACTACCTGGCCCGGGTCACGGTGGGCGTGGCCGGGGCCGGGGGCCTGGGCTCCAACTGCGCCATGCACCTGGTGCGCTCGGGCTTCATCCGGCTGGTGCTGGCCGACTACGATGTGGTGGAGCCCTCGAACCTGAACCGCCAGTACTACACGGCGGCCCAGATGGGCCGGGCCAAGGTCGAGGCCCTGGCCGAGAACCTGCACGCCGTGAACCCCGACCTGGACCTGACCCTGCACCACACACTCCTGGACCGGGACAACGCGGCCACGGTCTTCGGCGCCTGCCACGCGGTGGTCGAGGCCCTGGACGACCCCCGGGCCAAAAAGGCCCTGGCCGAAGCCGTGCTGCCCGGCCCGGCGCTGCTGGTGGCCGCCTCGGGCATCGGCGGCTTCGGGCGCGCCGGGGCCATCCGTTCCCGCGTACTGCGCCACAATTTCGTGCTGGTGGGCGACGGGCAGACGGCCTGCGGCCCCGAGGCCCCGCCCCTGTCGCCCATGGTCGGCGTGGCCGCCGCCATGCAGGCCGACGCGGTGCTCGCCCATTTCCTGAACCGCTTCCAGGCCGGGCTGGGGCCGCTGGACGACGACACACAGGACGACACGGAGGACGGCCATGACTGACGGACGCGCACTGGTCACCGGGCTGATGCGTGAGGGCGGGCTGTACTGCCTGACCGCCGAGCCCTTCTCCCTGGGCCGCAGCAATGCGGAAGTGGTCCGCGCCATGCTGGACGCGGGCGTGCGCCTGATCCAGTACCGCGAAAAGCGCAAGAAGGCCGGGGAGATGCTGCGCGAATGCCGGGAGCTGCGGGCCATGACCCGCGCCGCCGGGGCGGCGCTCATCGTCAACGACCACATCGATCTGGCCCTGCTGGCGGAGGCAGACGGGGTCCACGTCGGCCAGGACGACCTGCCCGTGGAGGCCGTGCGCCGCCTGACGGGCCCGGGCGTGGCCATCGGCCTGTCCACCCACGGGCCGGAGCAGGCCCGGGCCGCCGTGGCCGCCGGGGCGGACTGCATCGGCGTGGGCCCCCTGTTCGCCACGCAGACCAAGGAGGATGTCTGCGCCCCTGTGGGCCTGGACTACCTGGACTTCGTGGTCCGCGAAATCGACCTGCCCTTTGCGGCCATCGGCGGCGTCAAGGCCCACAACCTGCCCCAGGTGCTGGCCCACGGCGCGCGCACGGTCTGCCTGGTCACGGAAATCGTCGGCGCCCCGGACATCGGCGCGCGCATCGCGGAGCTCGCGACCATCCTGCGCGCGCCCCGTTGACGTTGCCGCCCGGATGCCCTAACTGACTGTTCACAAAATCAAACTTCGCAGGTCGCTCAAAAATGGTGAGATGCAAGGAAGCGGAAAAATCCAGGACGCGCAGTGTATTGCGCATACACAAGCGGTCTGGGTTTTTCCGCTGACGCAGCAGATTGCCGTTTTGGGGCGGCCTGCCAAGCCCTGAGGCGTCCTGCATCCTTCCACAGCAGACCAAGGCGGAACGCATGTCCTTCGACTGGAACAGAAAGCTGCTCAAGTACCACCTGGCCAGCGCCCTGCGGCCCGACGCCAACACCGCCCTGCTCCAGGGGCTGGCCAAGACCGCCCTGGACACCCGCGCGGGCCGGGCCAACGACCGCTACAACGTCCCGGTCTTCCTGCAATACGCCGTGGGCGTGAACTTCGCCCTGAACCTGGACCGCCTGGACACCGTGCTGGAGCTGGGCAGCGGCTACAGCTCGCTGCTGTGGGGCACCCTGGCCCCGGAGGGTACGCGGATCTTCTCCGTGGACGGCAAGCCCGTGGACGCCTACGACATCCGCGAACCCCTGCGGGCCGTGGCCCACCGGGTGCGCTTCGTCACCGGCCCGACCCTGACCCGCGAGCAGTACCGCGCCTTCTACGACGGCCAGACCCGGGCGGAATTCCTGGGCCTGCCCGTGGCGGCCCTGCGCGAGCACCTGGGGCCCTTCGTGCGCCCGGCGCAGCGCAGCCCCTACGCGGCGGCCCTGGACCTGCCCGCCGACTCCGGGGCCCTGGCCCCGGCCGTGGACGCGCGGCTCTTCGAGGGCGGCGGGCTGCGCTGCCTGTCGCGGCTGCTGCCCCAGCCCTGGGAGGCCGACGCACGCTTCTGCGCCCCCCAGGGCCCCACGGCCCTGGACGGCGTGCTGGCCGAGGCCGAGACCTTCGACGCCGTGTTCTACGACTGCGGGGAGTTCTCGACCCTGCCCGAATGGACGCTGACCAGCGGGCGCATCCGCCCCGGCGGGCTGGCCGTTTTCCACGACGTGTATTTCCCCAAGAGCGTCAAGACCTTCCTGCTCTGCGCCCTGCTCGCGGCCTCGCCGGACTGGGACGTGCTCTACCACGACACCACCACGCCCCAGGGGCTGCTCGTGGCCCGCAGGCGCTAGGGCCCCGCATGCTGCGGACGCCGCGGGGTCCCCGGGGTGCCCGGAATGCGAAACGCCCCGGCTGCCTAGGCAGCCGGGGCGTTCGCGTTTCCGGCGGGCCGTGCGGGGGGCGCTACAGCCCGACCCCGGCCAGGTCCGGCCCCAGGTAGGCGCGCTCGTTCTCGCCCAGGATGCCCAGGGACAGGCAAATGAGCGTCCACAGGTGCACCGTCTCCCAGGCGTGCCCGGCCTGCTGGGAGAGGTCGTGGATCTGCGAGTGGCAGTTGTGGCAGGGCGTGATGCAGTATTTGGCGCCCGTGGCCAGGATCTGGTCGCGCTTGCGCAGGCCGTAGGTGCGGCGCTGCTCGGGGTAGCCGCCCTGGAGCGCCCCGCCGCCCCCGCCGCAGCAGTAGTTGTTCGAGCGGTTGGGATACATCTCGATGAAATGCTCCTCGCCCACCACGGCCTTGATGACGAAGCGCAGGTCTTCGGCGATGTCGTCGCCCAGGGATTTGCGCACGATCTGGCAGGGGTCCTGGACCGTGAAGGTGATGCCCAGCTCGCGGTTCCAGTCGCTGCTTACGGGCAGCTTACCCTCGCGGATCCAGCGCGCGTACCAGGTCACGAGGTTTTCCAGGCGGAAGTCGGCCTGGATGCCGAAGCGGCGCATGCCCTCCCACACGGCGTAGTAGGCGTGGCCGCACTCGGTGTTCAGCCAGACCTTGCAGCCCAGGTCGTTCACGTTGCGCACCAGGTCGCGGATGATGCTTTCCCACGCGGCCTCGTCGGCGGCGAACATGCAGAAGTTCTCGGCGGCCCAGCTGCTGGTGCCATACGTCCAGTCCGCGCCCACATAGTCGAGGATCTTCCACAGCGGGAGCATCTCGTCGGGCTCGGTCACGGGCTCGCGCGAGTTCTGGTTGAGGAAGAAATGCGCGCCCTTGCGGTTGAGCGAGGCCGTGAGCCCCGCGAACTGCGGCTGGGACTCGTGCAGTTCCTCCAGCACGTCCTGGACCACGAAGGCGAAATCGTCGGGGCCGATGCCCATGGCCGAGTGCGTGCCCGTGCGCAGGGCCTGCTCGCAGGAAGCCACGATGCCCCGGGGGCGCTTCTCGCGCGGCCAGCACGAGCGCGCGTGGAACACCAGGCGCGGGATGTCGATGTTCATGGGGCAGACGTGCTGGCAGCGCTTGCACATGGTGCACATCCAGACCCAGGGCGTGGTGGCCAGCTCCTCGTTCATGCCCAGGGCGGCCATGCGCACGAACTTGCGCGGGTCCATGCCCGCGAGGCCCGAGGCCGGGCAGCCCGAGGAGCACAGCCCGCAGGTCAGGCACATGGTGTAGTTGCCGCCGGATGGCAGCAGCTCCAGGGCTTTGGCCTGGAAGGCCGGGTCGCAGGCCGTGCAGGCGGGCGCGCCCGCTGCGGCGGCGGATTCGGGCCCGGAATCGGGGGCGGGGGTGGCGTCCATGGCGGCTCCCGTGGGGTTGGCGCCGGGCCGGGGGGCCGGGCGCATCGTCGTCTGTTGAAACGGGAAGATAACACGGCAGCCCGCAAAGGCAACCGCGACACACAGCCATACCGTCATCCGGGCGGCCCGTCACCCCCAAAAAGCACGGCCCGGGGGCCTTTTCGACCCCCGAGGGTTGCCATGGCGCCCGCCTTCATCTAGAACTTTCCTTCCAGCGGACGGCCCGCGCCCGGCGCCGGATGAGGCGGTACCGGGCGGCACCCCGCCAGGGGCGGACGCTGCGCTTTGCCAGGGGAAACACGGAATGCGGACGGATGTGCTGATCATCGGCGCCGGTGCCACGGGCACCGGCCTTGCGCGCGACCTCGCCCTGCGCGGGGTGTCGTGCGTGGTGGTGGAAACCGGCGACGTGAACTCCGGCGCCTCGGGCGGCAACCACGGCCTGCTGCACAGCGGCGGGCGCTACGTGTCCAACGACACCGAGGCCGCCCGCGAATGCCGCGAGGAGGGCGCGCTCATCAAACGTCTGGCCCCGCAGTGCGTGGAAGACTGCGGCGGGCTGTTCGTGGCCGTGGCCGGCGACGACGAGCGCTTCGTGGCCGACTATCCCGGCTGGTGCGCGGCGGCGGGCATCGAGGTCTGCTGCCTGGAGCCCGCCGAGGCCCGGGCCATGGAGCCCGTGCTTTCCCCCAAGGTCATCGCGGCCTTCGCCGTGCCCGACGCCACCATCGACCCCTTCCGGCTGGCCCTGGAAAACATGGCCCACGCCCACGCCCTCACGGGCTGCACCCTGCTGCGGCGCACGCGCGTCACGGGCATGGACGTGGACGCCGGGCGCGTGGTGCGCGTGCATACGGTCAACACCGTCTCCGGCGAGGCCGGAACCATCGAGGCCGCCCAGGTGGTCAGCGCCACCGGGGCCTGGGCCGGGCGCGTGGCCGCCCTGGCCGGGGCGCACATCCCCATGCTCTGCTCCCAGGGCACCCTGCTGGTGACCCACGAGCGCATGACCCGCCGGGTGGTCAACCGCCTGCGTCCGCCGGGCAACGGCGACATCCTCGTGCCCGGGGGCACGGTGTCCATCCTGGGCACCACCAGCGTGACCGTGGACGACCCCGACCGGGCCCGGCCCACCGTGGCCGAGGCCGACGAGAACCTGCGCCAGGCCCTGCCGATGATCCCCTCCCTGGCCTACACGCGCTTCGTGCGCGCCTACTGCGGCGTGCGCCCGCTCATCAGCGCGGGCGGCGGCGACGGGCGCGCGGTCAGCCGCGGCTTCATGCTCTATGACCACACCGACGCCGGGCTGTCCAATTTCTGCTCCGTCACCGGCGGCAAGCTGACCACCTTCCGGCTCATGGCCGAGAAGACCGCCGACCTGGTCTGCGCGCGCCTGGGCGTCACCGCCCCGTGCCGCACGCGCACCGAGCCCCTGCCCGCCGCCCCGGCCTGCCGCTGGACCGAGCCGGGGTTCGCCCCGCGCCTGTGGGCCCAGCGCCACGACGCCGACGACCCGCTGCTGTGCGAGTGCGAAATGGTGCCCGCCAGCGCCGTGGACAGCATCATGAACGACTGCGGCCAGCAGTTCCCCGACCCCGGGCTCCAGGCCCTGGGCAAGCGCAGCCGCATCGGCAAGGGCTCCTGCCAGGGCGCCTTCTGCGGGGTGCGCGTGGCGGCGCACCTGTACGACACCGGCCACTACACCTCCCCCAGGGGGCTTGCGCGGATGCGCGAATTCTTCACCGAACGCTTCAAGGGCCAGCGGCCCATCCTGTGGGGCCCGCAGCTCATCCAGGCCGAGCTGGCCGAAGCCCTGCACTGCGGCCTGCTGGGCCTGGAGCTGGGCGACCCCGAGGCCGCGCCCGCCGCAGGCAAGGACGAGGAGGCCCGCTCATGAGCACCCCCCTGCGCTGCGATCTGGCCATCATCGGCACCGGGCTGGCGGGCATGGCCGCCGCCGTGTTCGCCTCGTCCCGGGGGCTTTCCGTGGCCCAGGCGGGCAGCACCGGAGCGATCTCCTACACCAGCGGCGTGTTCGACGTGCTGGGTGCCCTGCCCGCCGTGGCCCAGGGCCAGCCCGCGCGGCCCGTGGAGCGGCCCTTCGAGGCCCTGGCCGAACTGCTGCGCGACGAGCCCGGCCACCCCTACGCCCTGCTGGACCCCGAGGACATCCGCCTGGCCTTCCACGAGGTCATGGACTTCCTGCGCGAGGCGGGCCTGCCCTACCGCGCCGGGGGCGAAAAGAACTTCCTGCTGCCCACCCCGGCGGGCACCCTCAAGCATTCCTGGTGCGTGCCCGAAACGACCCTGCCCGGCTGCGAGGCCCTGGCCGAGGGCGCCCCGGCGTGCATCGTGGCCATCGAGGGCATGAAGGGCTTCTCGGCGCGCCAGGTGGCCGTGAACCTCGCCCCGTACTGGCCGGGGCTGACCACGGCCCGCGTGGCCATGCCCGGGCACCCGGGCGGTGAGGTCTACCCCGAGCAGGTGGCGCGGATGCTGGAGGTGCCCGCCGCCCGCCGCGCCCTGGCCGAGGCCCTGGCGCCCCTGGTGGGCCCGGCGCGGGTGGTCGGCCTGCCCGCCGTTCTGGGCATGCACCGCCCCGGCGATGTGGCGGCGGACATGGCGCGCCTGCTGGGCCGCGCGGTGTTCGAGATTCCGACCATGCCCCCGGGCGTGCCGGGCATCCGCCTCAAGGAGGCCTTCGAGGGCCTCTTGCCCGGGCGCGGGGTGGCCCTGTTCTGCCAGCAGAAGCTGGTCGGGCCGCTGCCCGCCCCGGGTGCGCCCTTCCGGCTGCGCGTCACGGGCCAGCCCGTGGAACACGAGGTGCTGGCCGACCGAGTGCTGTTGTGCAGCGGGCGCTTCCTGGGCGGCGGCCTGGGCGGGCTGCGCGGGCGCCCCATCACCGAGACGGTCTTCGGCCTGCCCGTGGCCCAGCCTGAGGACCGCTCGGGCTGGTACCGCCAGGACTACCTGGACCCGCGCGGCCACGAGGTGCACCGCGCCGGGCTGCGGGTGGACGCCGCCCTGCGGCCCCTGGGTCCCGGCGGCGCCCCGGCCCACGAGGGCCTTTTCGCCGCCGGGTCCATCCTCGCCGGGCAGGACTGGATTCGCATGAAATGCGGCGCCGGGGTGGCCATCGCCACGGCCTTCAAGGCCGTGCGGGCCATGGCCCCGGGGCGCTGAACCTTTTTCCCGTGTGTGGAAGCGGCGCGGCAGGGTCGCGCCGGTGCTGACAAACCCTTGCTGGATGGAGGAAACGACCATGAAGAAATGCCTGAGCCTGCTCGTGCTGGCGCTGGTCCTGGCCATTGCGGCCCCCGCCCTGGCGGACGACTGCAAGAACCGCGGCCTGCTCGACGCCATGTACTGCGACAACGACAAGGACCTGGTGGCCGACCTGGCCGCGCCCGGGCAGTGCAAGGACCCCGACACCCTGGTCTTCACCTACACCCCGGTTGAGGACCCCGCCGTGTACCGCGACGCCTTCGCCGACTTCCAGGAGTACCTGGGCAAGGCCACCGGCAAGAAGGTCGTCTACTACACCGTGCAGTCCAACGCCGCCGAAGTCGAGGCCATGCGCTCGGGCCGCCTGCACATCGCGGGCTTCTCCACCGGCCCCACGGGCTTCGCCGTGAACCTGGCCGGCTACGTGCCCATCGCCGTCAAGGGCTACCCCGAGGCCTTCCAGGGCTACAACCTGGTCATGCTCGTCAAGACGGACAGCCCCTACCAGACCATGGCCGACCTCAAGGGCAAGAAGGTGGCCCACACCTCGCCCTCGTCCAACTCCGGCAACCTGGCCCCGCGCGCCCTGTTCCCCAAGCTCGGCCTGGTGCCCGACCAGGACTACACCGTGCTGTACTCCGGCAAGCATGACCAGTCCGTGCTGGGCGTGGCCCACGGCGACTACGACGCCGCCCCCGTGGCCTCCGACGTGTACGAGCGCATGCTCAAGGCCGGGCGCGTGAAGGAAGGCGAACTGCGCGCCATCTACACCAGCCCGCGCTTCCCCACCTCGTCCTTCGGCTATTCCAGCCAGCTCTGCCCCGAGCTGGCGCAGAAGATCGTCGGCGCCTTCCACACCTACCGCTTCCCCGCCTCCATGCAGGAGTCCTTCGACGGCGCCGACCGCTTCTACCCCATCACCTACATGGCCGACTGGCAGGTCATCCGCGAGATCGCCGAGGCCACGGGCACCAGCTACAACGAGGAAGGCCTGCAGCAGATGGCCAAGAAGGAAGCCGAGTCGGCCAAGAAGCAGTAACCATTCCCCAAGGCGAACCACGTGAACGACAACAACTGCAAAGGGAACGGGGGGCAGCCCCCCCGTTCCCTGACCGTCAAGGATCTGGTCAAGGAATACGTGCCGGGCAAGCCCGTGCTCGAAGGCATCTCCTTCGAGGTGACGGGCTGCACCACCGTGGCCATCATCGGCCCCTCGGGCACCGGCAAGAGCACGCTTCTGCGCTGCATCAACCGGCTCATCGACCCCACCCGGGGCAGCATCGACGTGGCCGGGCGCGAGATGACGCGCCTGTCCGGCGGCGAGCTGCGCCGCGCCCGCCAGCAGGTGGGCATGGTCTTCCAGGAGTTCAACCTCGTGGAGCGGCTCACGGTCATCGAGAACGTGCTGTGCGGGCGGCTGGGCTCGGTGCCCGTGTGGCGGGCCTGGCTGCGCCGCTACCCCCAGGCCGACATCGACCGCGCCTTCGAGCTCATCGAGCAGGTCGGGCTGGGCGACTTCGCCACCGCGCGGGCCGACGCCCTCTCGGGCGGCCAGCGCCAGCGCGTGGGCATCGCCCGGGCCGTGATGCAGAGCCCGAGCCTGATCATGGCCGACGAGCCCACCTCGTCCCTGGACCCCAAGACCTCCGTGGAGATCATGGGCCTGCTCAACGAGTTCTCCCGGGCCCGGGGCATCCCCATCCTCATCAACATCCACGACGTGAACCTGGCCCGGCGCTTCGCCGACCGGATCATCGGCATGTCGCGCGGGCACATCGTCTTCGACGGCGCCCCGGACGAGCTGACCGACGAACACCTCAAGGACATCTACGGCGGGGAGGCGTGGCTGCAATGACCGCCATCGCCGCCAAGCGGCCCTTCCGGGCCAACTGGGCCGCCCGGGCGGGCTGGGCCCTGCTCGCGGTGTACTGCGTCTACGCCGTGGGTTCGCTGGAGATCACCTGGGCCCGCTTCCTCATCGGCCTGGGCAACGGCGCGACCTTCCTGTCCGAGATGGTGCCGCCCAACTTCGAGCGCTGGAAACTGCTGCTGGAAGGCCTGTTCGAGACGGTGCAGATCGCGGTCATCGCCTCGGCCTTCGGGGTGGCGCTGTCGCTGCCCATCGGGCTGGCGGCCTCGCGCAACCTGATGCCCGCCTGGGCCACCTGGCCCGCGCGCGCGGTCATCGCCGTGTGCCGCTCGTTCCACCCGGTGATCTTCGCCATCCTCTTCGTCAAGGCCGTGGGCTTCGGGCCCCTGGCAGGCATCCTGACGCTGATCTTCGCCTCCATCGGCTTCATCGGCAAACTCTTCGCCGAGGCCATCGAGGAGATCTCGCTCAAGCCCGTGGAGGCCTGCCGCGCCGCCGGGGCGCCGTTCATGAGCCTGCTCGCCTACGCCGTGCTGCCCCAGGTGCTCAACCGCTTCATCGGCTTCGCCACCTACCAGTTCGACGCCAACATGCGCAACTCGACCATGGTGGGCATCGTCGGGGCCGGAGGCATCGGCGGCACGCTGTTCTCCGCCTTCCAGCGTTTCGACTACGACTTCCTGGCCGCCATCCTGCTGTCCATCATCGCCCTGATCATGTGCAGCGAGTACCTGGCCATACGCATCAAGGCGGTGTTCAATGACTGACGCCCGAACCCACCGCAAATGGGAGCGCTTCACCCCGGCCCAGCGCCTGGCGCGCTTTGCCGTGTTCCTGGGGCTGGGCGTGCTGCTGGCCGTGTCGCTGCGCACGGTGAGCGTGATCCCCGAATTCCTGTGGGACGCGCCGACCCAGATGGCCGACCTGTTCCGGCGCATGTGGCCGCCCGACACGGCCAGCTACGCGGACAACGTCCACACCGCGCTCATCGAGACCATGAACATCGCGGGCATGGGCACCATCCTCGCGCTGCTCATGGCCCTGCCCGTGGGCATCCTGGGCGCGTCGAACATCGTGCGCGTGCCCGCGCTGAACTGGCTGTCCAAGCTGATCCTGGTGTCCTCGCGCTCGGTGAACACCCTGGTCTGGGCCATCCTGTTCGTGGCCGTGTTCGGGCCCGGGGCCCTGGCGGGCACGGTGGCCATCGGCTTCCGCTCCGTGGGCTTTTGTGGCAAGCTGCTCTCCGAGGCCCTGGAGGAATGCGACAAGGGGCCCATCGAGGCCCTGCGGGCCGCAGGCGCGCCCTGGCCGAGCATCTTCCTCAAGGGCTACTGGCCGCAGGTGGCCCCGGCCTTCTGGGGCATCACCCTGTTCCGCTGGGACATCAACGTGCGCGAGTCCGCCGTCATCGGGCTGGTGGGCGCGGGCGGCATCGGCGTGGCGCTCGACACGGCGCTGAACCTGTTCCGCTGGCAGCAGGTGTCCCTTATCCTGGTGTGCATCTTCGCGGTGGTCATCGCCGCCGAGGTGCTGGTGACCAAAATCCGCCAGCGCATCATCTAGCGCGGGCGGACGAAAACGCGACAACCGGCGGGAGCCGCCCCGGCAGGGGCCGCTCCCGCCTCTTCCATGCCCCGGAGGCCCCATGCGCCCCTTGGCCGAAATGAGCGCCGCCGCCGCGCGCGCCGTGCGCTTCGTGCTCACCGACATCGACGACACCCTGACCGACCAGGGCCGCCTGGGCGCCGCCGCCTACGCGGCCATGGAGCGCCTGCGCGCCGCCGGGCTCGTGGTGGTGCCCGTCACCGGGCGCCCGGCGGGCTGGTGCGACCATATCGCGCGCATGTGGCCCGTGGACGCCGTGGTCGGCGAAAACGGCGCCTTCTTTTTTCGCTACGACCACGCCGCCCGGCGCATGGAGCGCCACTACACCCTGGGCGCCGCCCGGCGCGAGGCCGACCGCGCCCGGCTGGCGGAACTGGCCCGGCGCATCGTGGCCGAGGTGCCCGGAGCCGCCGTCTCCGCCGACCAGCCCTACCGCGAAACCGACCTGGCCATCGACTTCTGCGAGGACGTGCCACCCCTGCCCCGCGAAGCCGTGGGGCGCATCGTCGCGCTGTTCGAAGCGGCCGGGGCCCGGGCCAAGGTCAGCTCCATCCACGTCAACGGCTGGTTTGGCGACTGGGACAAGCTCTCCATGACCCGCGCCCTGTTTGCCCGCGCCTTCGGGGCGGACCTGGACGCCGGGCGCGAGGCCGTGGTGTTCTGCGGCGATTCGCCCAACGACGCGCCCATGTTCGCCCACTTCCCCAACGCCGTGGGTGTGGCCAACATCCTGGACTTCGCGGGCCAGCTGGAGGCCGAACCGGCCTTCGTCGCCCCCTCGCGCGGGGGCGCGGGCTTCGTGGCGCTGGCCGAACACCTGCTGGCCCAGCGCCCCGGCGCCTGACCCCAGGCCCGGGAACGCCCCAGCCCCCGGGGGCCGGGCAGGCGCGCAGCCCGCGAACGGCAGCCCGGCCAGCGCCTGCGCCACGCCACGACAAGCCCTTGACATCCCCGCGACTTCCGACGATTGTGAAATTTGGAATTTGCTTGTGACAGCACCGTAACATTCCGGCCTCCCGGGGGCCGGTTCCGGCGGCAGAGTTCCCATGTACCAGAGCAGCATCCGTTCCCGCCTGTATTTCGACCGCAAGGACCATCAGCTCCTTGGGATCGTCTCCGACGTGCTCCGCCACCGCGAGGGCCGCGACCTCAAGCGCCTGCTGGCGCCCATCATGCACCCGCGCGGCATCAAGGAAATGGCCGCCACCAAGGGCCTGCGCATCGCCTACGCCGTGGCCAGCCTGTTCCGCTCCCTGGAGCGCGGCCAGGCCGACGAGCGCCTGCGCAGCCTGCGCGCCCTGCGCGACGAGACCCTGCACAGCTCCCACAGCCACCTGCGCATGAACACCGCCCGCGTGCTCATGCAGATCATGAAGGAGCTGGTGCGCGAGAAGGACGAGCTGCGCCGCCTGCAACTGGCCCGCGACTTCCGCAAGACCGCCACGGGCAAGCCGCGCGTGGTGGCCACGCAGCTGCGCCGCTACCACCTCGTGGAGATGCCCGAGGCCTGGAACCAGGTCAGCTTCGACGACCACGTCCACGACGCCAACACCAAGGGCCGCAAGTCCGCCACGCATCTCATCATGGACGCCTGGATCAAGGGCATCCGCCAGCTCACGGTGATCTACTACAACCACGTGCCGCCCGAGGTGGCCCGCGAGCTGCTCGAGGCCGGGGCCATCACCGACATCCGCGTGCGCGTGGGCATCGAGTTCTGCGCGCCGCTGCGCGGGCGCTTCGTGCGCTTCATCTGGACCCCGCGCGGCATCGCCGATCCGGCGGAATTCCTGGACTTCCTGGAGCTGCCCGACACGGCCCAGCTCATGGCCGAGGGCCGCGAGGTGTCGCAGTACCAGCAGCGCTACGTGCTGGCCGCCCTGGACGAGTTCAACGCCCGGCACCTGCCGGCCATCAACGCGGAATTCGGCCTGCACATGGCCCCGCCCACGCGCGAGGCCCTGGCGGCCATGGTCGGCTCGGGCGAGGCCTCGCTGCACCACTTGGCCAAGCTGATCCACGACCAGCTCTACCCCCTGCTGGCCGCCAGGACCCAGGAGCTGCGCGCGGCCTGCGCCCTGGGCCCCGAGGAGCGCAGGGCCGCCGAAGAGCGGGTCCGGCGCATGAACGCCCTGGACATCGAGGCCCTCATCGCGGGCTACCTGTGCCCGGACTGCAACCCCGAGCTGCACAACCCCTACGTGCCCGGGCAGGACGAGGACACCCCCCAGCTGCTGCGCCTGCCCCCGGCGGTGCTGCTGGCGCGCCTGGCCGGGCTGCACTCGGGGCACACCATCACCCTGAACCTGGCCCACCTGCGCGCCGCCGATGTGCTGGAGCTGCTCTACGACTGCGGCGGGCTCATCACGCACCTGGAAATCTTCAACTACAAGGACACGGCCTACGGCCGCTCCACGGACAACAAGCGGATCATCGAGCTCCAGTCGGCCCTGAACTCGGGCAACGCCGTGCGCCTGAAAAAGGCCATCGTCACCGCCATCGAGGAGTTGGGCGACGCCCCGGCGCAGGCCGACCAGCGCGCCAAGCTGCTGCGCGTGCTGGGCGGCATGGCCAGCCTGCGCGCGGCCTACGCCAAGACGCGGCTGTCCTCGCGCATCGGCACCGACTCCACGGGCAGCTCGGCCCTGGTGCCAGGCATGGGCCTGGTCGTGCGCGACACCCTGCCGCGCAAGGCCCAGCGCAGCCTGGAGCAGGTGCTGCCCGACCACGCCGCGGTGCCCGTACGCGTGCGCGTGCTGCGCCGCGCCACCTACCTGCCCGAGGACGACGACTCCTGGACCTGGCGCCTGAAGGAGCGCCTGGCCCGGGCCGTGCCCCTGCTGACCTCGTGGGCCTACCACCGCCGGGTGGACTGGGTGGTGGACGGCTACGACTCCTCCACGCCGGAGAAAAGCAATATCTGCCTGCTGGGCGGCTTCCGGCCCGAGGCGGGCAACGGCCTGCACCTGGACTGCGACGCCCCGCCGCCCGCCCCGCCGAAGCGCCCGGCCCTGCGCTACATGAACAGCTCGGTGTCCAACGGGCTGAAGATCCTGCTGGGCTTCATCCCGGCCTTTCTGACCTTCGCCCTGACCAAGGACTGGTGGGTGCTGGCCTACCTGGGCGCCTTCCTGTGGTTCGGCATCACCGGGGTGCGCAACGTCATCCAGTCCGTGCTGGGCTCCGGCGGCGTGCAGCGCTCGCCGCTCATGCGCTGGACGGAATACGTGAGCTGGGACCGGCTGGCCGACTCGCTGATGTACACCGGCTTCTCCGTGCCCCTGCTGGACTGGCTGGTGAAGAGCCTGCTGCTGGACCAGGGCCTGGGCGTCAACGCCCACACCGGGCCGGTGTTGCTGTACTCGGTCATGGGCCTGGTCAACGGCCTGTACATCATGAGCCACAACCTGTTCCGGGGTCTGCCGCGCTCGGCGGCCTTCGGCAACCTGTTCCGCACGGTGCTCTCCATCCCCCTGGCCGTGGGCTTCAACGCGGCCATCGGCGCGGCCCTGGCCCAGGCCGGGGTGCCCGACGTGGACGGCGAATTGCAGAAGTGGGCGGCGGTGATCTCCAAGCTGGCCTCGGACTGCGTGGCCGCCGTCATCGAGGGCCTGGCCGACCGCCGGGCCAACATGCGCCTGCGCTTCTTCGACTACCGCGGCAAGGTCCGCCAGCTCTTCGACACCTACGCCAGCCTGGAGCTGCGCCACCCCACCCAGGACGTGGCCCGGCTGCTGGAGTCGCCCAAGCGGCTGGTCACCGAACTGGGCGTCGAAAGCCGCGAGCTGCTCTCCATGGTCATCGTCAACGCCCTGGACCTCATGTACTTCTGGTTCTACCAGCCCCGGGCGCGCACGGTGCTCATGCTGCTGTTGCGCGAAATGACCCGCGAGGAGCGCCGGGTGTTCCTGCTCTCGCAGATGGTGCTCCAGCGCGAGCGCGAGATCAGCCAGATGTTCCTGGACGGGCTGGTGGGCCGCAACTTCGCCAAGGCCCTGGCCTTCTACCTGGACCGCTACCAGCACTACCTGGAAGACCTCCAGGAGCTGGCCATCCAGGCCGGGCCCCTGGGCGAAATCCGCACCGGCGTGACCGGCGCCGCAGGCGACGAGCCCGAGGCCGACGCCGCCCCGTCCACCGAGGCGCCGCCGCCGTCCCAGGCCCCGGGCCAGGGCCCCGCCAGGCCGGGCGACGGTTTCTAGCCCGGCGAGCACGCTTCCTGCATGGGCCGGGGGAACGCCCACCCCGGCCCCAGGAGGCCACCATGCCCGAGCGCGACACCGACCCGGCCCGCCAGCTGGCCCGCTGCCAGGAGCACAACCGCCGCCTGCGCGCGGTCTTCGACTCGTCCACCGACGGCATCTGGCTCACCGCCGCCGACGGCACCGTCCTGGACCTCAACAAGGCCTCGGAGCTGCACAACCGCATCCGCGCCGACGAGGTCATCGGCCAGCGCGTGGAGCAGGTGGTGGCCCAGGGCATCGTGGACCGCTCGGCCAGCCTGGAAGTGCTGGCGCACAAGCGCCAGGTGAGCTTCGTGCAGGAGGCCCGGCGCACCGGGCGGCACCTGTTCGTCACCGGCGTGCCGGTCTTCGATGAGGCTGGCGAGCTGTTCCTGGTGGTCGTCCACGAGCGCGACGTAACGGACCTGCGCTTCATGCAGACCAGCATGGAGGAGGACCGCCAGGCCCGGCTCAAGGCCCAGGAGGCCCTGACGGAGCTGAACCTGCTGGAGCTGGGCGACCACCACATCGTGGCCGAGAGCAAGGAGATGCGCCAGGTGCTCTCCACGGCCCTCAAGCTGGCGCGCCTGGGCGCCGGGGAAATCCTGCTCCTGGGCGAATCGGGCACGGGCAAGGGCCTGATGGCCAAGTTCATCCACCGCCACGGCGCCCGCTCCGAGGGCCCCTTCATCCAGATCAACTGCGCGGCCCTGCCCCCGGCGCTGTTCGAGGCCGAACTGTTCGGCCACGAACGCGGCGCCTTCAGCGGCGCCCACGAGGCCAAGGCCGGGCTGCTCGACCTGGCCCGGGGCGGGACGTTCTTCCTGGACGAGGTGGGCGATATGCCTGCCGAAACCCAGGCCAAGCTGCTCAAATGCCTGGACGAACGCGAATACTACCCCCTGGGCGCGCGCACGCCCCGGCGCATGGACTGCGCCATCGTGGCCGCCTCCAACCGCGACCTGGAGGCCCAGGTGGCCGGGCGGCGCTTCCGCAAGGATCTCTACTACCGCCTGAGCGCCTTCACCGTGCGCATCCCGCCCCTGCGCGAGCGCCCCGAAGACCTGCTCCAGCTCGCCCCGCAGCTGCTGGAAACCCTCAACCGCGACTTCGGCGCGCGCAAGCGCCTGTCGCCCTACGCCCTGAGCCTGCTCCAGGCCCACCCCTTCCCGGGCAACGTGCGCGAGCTGATGAACCTGCTCAAGAAGGCCGTGGTCATCGCCCAGGACGACCTGCTGGACGGCTTCCTGGCCGAATCGCTGGGCGTGCGGGCCATCCCCGCCGAGGAGGGCATCGACCTGCCGCGCGAGCTGGCGGCCCTGGAGCGCGACCTGTTGCTGCGCGCCGCCACGCGCTGCCGCTCCACCCGCGAAATGGCCGCCCACCTGGGCGTGAGCCAGCCCACCGTGGTGCGCAAGCTGCGCCAGCACGGCATCCGCCTGTCCGCCGCCCGCCCCGGGGCCAGCCTGCACACCGAGCAATGAGCTGACAATTATGTCAACAAATTTCCTTTTAATTTCAGAATAATAGAAGAACAGACCCCTAAAAGCCCCCCGAAGGCGCCCGGGCGCGGCCCGACGAAGGGCGCCGCACCGCGGAAATGCCGTTTTTGTTACCAACGGCTGCCAGACGAAAAAATCGATAAAAGACCGCACTCCAAGGCCTTCCCGGCCCTGCACCGCCCGGCCCCGCCTGCGGTCCGGGTGCAGGCGGGGCCGAAAAGTCCGCAATAGACAAAATTGAAAACATCAAAAAATGATTCAATGCTGAATCACTGCAAAAACGTATCATTCCGCCAAGTTCCGAAGATACTTGATTCAATTTTGCATCAGTCCCGCCGCAAGTCGCTACCATCAAAAGGCAACACACTGAAATAAAACAAGAATACCGCGTTGGCCCACGCCTTGTAGAATTCCGCCGCGTACCCGGCGCCCCGCGCCATCGACAACACCTACAAGGCGGCAGACCATGTCCACACCCTCGCTCCTGGAACGGCGGCACGCGGCGGTGCCCCGAGGCGTCTTCAACCTCTGCCAGTGCTTCGCGGCCAGCGCCAGCGGCGCCCGCCTGACCGACGTCCAGGGCCGCGAGTACATCGACTTCGTGGGCGGCATCGGCGTGAACAATGCGGGGCACTGCCACCCCGACGTGGTGGCTGCCGTGCGCGAGCAGGCCGGGCGGCTCATGCATTCCTGCTTCCATATCGCCATGTACGAGCCCTACGTGGCCCTGGCCGAACGCCTGTGCGCCCTGACCCCGGGCGACTTCCCCAAGAAGGCCCTGCTGCTCAACAGCGGCGCCGAGGCCGTGGAGAACGCCGTGAAGATCGCCCGCGCCGCCACCGGCCGCCAGGGCGTGATCTGCTTCGAGACGGCCTTCCACGGCCGTACCCTGCTGGCCATGACCCTGACCAGCAAGGTCAAGAACTACAAGTTCGGCTTCGGGCCCTTCGCGCCCGAGGTCTACCGCATGCCCTACGCCTACTGCTACCGCTGCCCCAAGGGCCTGACCCACCCCGGCTGCGACCTGGCCTGCGCCGACCACCTGGAGGAGTTCTTCTCCGGGCATGTGGCCGCCGAGTCCGTGGCCTGCCTCATCGTCGAGCCCCTGACCGGCGAGGGCGGCTTCATCGTGCCGCCCCCGGGCTATTTCAAGCGCCTGGCCGACATCTGCGCCCGCCACGGCATCGTCTTCATCGCCGACGAGATCCAGACCGGCATCGGCCGCACGGGCACCATGTTCGCCATGGAGCAGCACGGCGTGCAGGCCGACATCACCCTCACGGCCAAGAGCCTGGGTGGCGGGATGCCCATCTCCGCCGTGGTCGGCCGCCAGGAGCTGATGGACGTGCCCGCGCCCGGCGGCCTGGGCGGCACCTACGGCGGCAACCCCGTATGCTGCGCGGCGGCCCTGGCCGTGCTGGACGTCTTCGAGCGCGAGAACCTGCTGGCCACGGCCCGCACCCTGGGCAACCGGGTGCGCGCCACCTTCGAGGCCTGGGCCGCCGATATGCCCTGCATCGGCGAGGTGCGCGGCCTGGGGCCCATGCTGGCCATCGAGCTGGTGCGCGACCGGGCCACCCGCGAACCCGCCGGGACCGAGGCCAAGGCCGTGGTGGCGCGCTGCACCGACAACGGCCTGCTGGTGCTCTCCTGCGGGCACCACGGCAACGTCATCCGCACGCTGATGCCCCTGGTCATCACCGACGCGGACCTCACGCGCGGGCTGGCCATCCTGCGCGAGGCCCTGGACCACGTTTTCTCCGCCCGCGACTAGCCGCAAGGAGGCAGCATGACCCTGGTTTCCATCGACCCCAGCACCGGCGCCACCCTGGCGGCCTTCGTGGAATGGGAGCCCGCCACCACGGCCCGGACCCTGGACGCCGTGGGCGCGGCCTACCTGGGCTGGCGCGCCACGCCCCTGGACGCGCGCGCGCAGGCCCTGCGCGCCGTGGCCGCCGTGCTGCGCGCCCGGGCCGACGACCTGGCGGGCATCATGGCCGCCGAAATGGGCAAGCCCGTGACCCAGGGCCGGGGCGAGGTCGCCAAGTGCGCCCTGGTCTGCGAGTACTACGCCGACAACGGCGCGGCCTACCTGGAGCCCGTGCCCGCGCCCAGCGACGCCACTCGCTCCTATGTCGCCTGGGAGCCCCTGGGCGCCGTGCTGGCCGTCATGCCCTGGAACTTCCCCCTGTGGCAGGTCTTCCGCCTGGCCGCGCCGTGCCTCATGGGCGGAAACGTCATGGTCCTCAAGCACGCCTCCAACGTGCCCCAGTGCGCCATGGCCATCGAGCGCGTCTTCCAGGAGGCCGGGCTGCCGGACAACGTGTTCCGCACGCTGATGATCGGCGCGCGCCAGGTGCAGGCCGTGCTGGCCCACCCGGCGGTGTGCGGGGTCAGCCTCACGGGCAGCGGCCCGGCGGGGGCCAAGGTCGCCTCCATGGCCGGGGCCCTGCTCAAGAAAAGCCTGCTGGAGCTGGGCGGCAGCGACCCCTTCGTGGTCCTGGCCGACGCGGACCTGGAGCAGGCTGCGGCCACGGGCGTCCTGTCGCGCTGCTCCAACGCGGGCCAGACCTGCATCGCCGCCAAGCGCTTCATCGTCGAGGAGCCGGTGTACGACGCCTTTCTGGAGCTGATGGCCCGGGGCGTCGCGGGCCTTGTGGTCGGCGACCCGCGCGACCCGGACACGACGGTCGGGCCCCTGGCCCGGCGCGACCTGGTGGGCGAACTGCAGGCCCAGGTGGACGCCAGCGTGGCCGCCGGGGCCCGGCTGGTCTGCGGCGGGGCGCCCCTGCCCGGGCCCGGGGCCTTCTACGCCCCGACCATCCTGGCCGAGGTCACCCCCGGCATGGCCGCCTTCGACGAGGAGACCTTCGGCCCCGTGGCGGCGGTCATCCGCGCCCGCGACGCCGAACACGCCCTGGCCCTGGCCAACGCCACGCCCTTCGGCCTGGGCGCCTCGGTCTGGACGCGCGACGCGGCCAGGGGCGAGGCCATGGCCCGGCGCATCGAGGCGGGCAGCGTGTTCGTCAACGGGCTGGTCAAGAGCGACCCGCGCCTGCCCTTTGGCGGCATCAAGGCCTCGGGCTATGGCCGCGAGCTGGCCGCCAGCGGGATGCGCGAATTCATGAACCAGAAGACCGTGTGGATCGGATAGCCGCACCCCCGCGCCCGGAGGCAGCCGCATGAGCCTGGAAGCATACGCCATCTACAAGAAGTACGGGGACGTGACCGCCCTGCACAACGTGGACCTCATCGCCAGGCGCGGCGAGTTCTTCACCCTGCTGGGGCCCTCGGGCTGCGGCAAGACCACCCTGCTGCGCATCATCGCCGGGCTGGAGCTGGCCGACTCGGGCACGGTGATGCTCTCCGGGCGCCACGTGACCACCGCCCCGGCCAACGAGCGCAACGTCAACACCGTGTTCCAGAGCTACGCCCTGTTCCCGCACCTGACCATCTTCGAGAACGTGGCCTTCGGGCTGCGCTCGCGCAAGATGACCGGCCAGGTGGTGGCCGACAAGGTCAAGGCCGCCCTGGAGATGGTCCACATGCTGCCCATGAAGGACCGCTTCCCGGCCCAGCTTTCGGGCGGGCAGAAGCAGCGCGTGGCCCTGGCCCGGGCCCTGGTCAACGAGCCGGAGCTGCTGCTGCTCGACGAGCCCATGTCCGCCCTGGACGCCAAGCTGCGCAAGGCCGTGCAGACCGAGCTGCGCCAGCTCCAACAGTCCCTGGGCAAGACCTTCATCCTGGTCACCCACGACCAGGAGGAGGCTCTGACCGTCTCGGACCGCATCGCGGTGATGCGCCAGGGGCGCATCGTGCAATGCTCCCCGGCGCGCGAACTCTACGAGCGGCCCCACAGCCGCTTCGTGGCCGAATTCCTGGGCAAGGCCAATATCATCGAGGCCAGCCGCGTGGAGGGCGGGGTGATGACCGAGCTGGGCCTGCTGGCCATGGACCGCCTGCCCGAATGGGACCAGGGCCAGGTCGCCATCCGCCCGGAAAACCTCGTCTTCCAGCCCGAGCGCCCCGCGCGCAACGGCCTGCGCGCGCGCGTCAGCGAGGTCTTCTATCGCGGCGAAAGCGCCGAGGTCTGGCTGGAGCCCGGCAACCTGCGCATGACCGCCGCCCCGCGCCGCGGCATCGCCAAGGGCGACGAAATCTGGGTCGAACTGCTGCCCAGCTCCCTGGTGGCCCTGTATGAGTAAAGACACCTTCCTCGTCTGGTACGGCGAACTGACCACCCGGGCCCGGCTCATGCGCCGGGGGCTGTTCTTCGCGGCGCCGGGCATGCTGTGGATCCTGCTCTTCCTGGCCCTGCCGAGCCTTCTGCTCATCGTGGTCAGCTTCACCACGCGCGGCACCTACGGCGAGATCGAGTGGACCTTCTCCGTGGAGAACTTCCGCCGGCTCATGGGCTTCGGGCTCTTCGGCTGGTCGGCGGACTACCTGTTCATCCTGCTGCGCAGCGTGTGGGTCGCCTTCTGGACCTCCTTCATCTGCGTGGTGCTGGCCTTCCCGCTGTGCTTCTACATCGCCAACAAGCCCGAGCGCACGCGCTACTTCTGGCTGACCCTGGTCATCATCCCCTTCTGGACCAACCTGGTCATCCGGGCCTACGCGTGGCTGCTGGTGCTGGCGCCGCAGCTGCCCCTGGCGCGGCTGGCGGCCATGGCCGGGCTGGTGCCCGAGGGCAGCCCGCTGTACCCCAGCGCCCTGGCGGTCTACCTGGGCATGATCGGCACCTTCCTGCCCTTCGTGACCCTGCCGCTCTACTCCAGCGTGGAAAAGCTGGACTGGACCCTGGTGGAGGCCGCGCGCGACCTCTACAGCGGGCGCTGGCGCGTGTTCTGGTGCGCCATCTGGCCGCAGACCGTGCCCGGCCTGTCCGTGGGCATCACCCTGACCTTCATCCCGGCCATGGGCATGTTCGTGGTGCCCGACTTCCTGGGCGGGGCCAAGTACATGCTGGTGGGCAACCTGATCCAGCAGCAGTTCGGCACCAGCCGCGACTGGCCCTTCGGCGCCGCCGTGAGCTTCGCGCTCATGGTGCTGACGCTCATCGGCCTGCACGTGCACCGCAAGTACGACCGCAAAGACAGGGAGTGCGACCGATGAGGCGCTTCCACTGGCTTGTGCCCGCCACGGCCCTGGGCGCGCTGGCGTTCCTGTATGTGCCGCTTCTGGCCGTGGCCGTGTTCTCGGTCAACGCCTCGCGCTTCGGCCTGTCGTGGAAGGGCTTCACCCTGGACTGGTACGCCCGGCTGCTGGCCAACGAGCAGATCATGGAGGCCGCGCGCAACACCGTGTTCCTGGCCACGGTCTCCACCGTGCTGGCCACGGTCATCGGCACGGTGCTGGCCATCGGGCTGCACCGCCACCCCTGGTCGCGCCGGGTCTTCTCGGCCCTGGACGTGAACCTGCACCTGCCGGTGGTCACCCCCGAGATCGTCTTCGCGGCGGCCCTGGCCGTGGCCTTCGGCGTGCTGCGCCTGATCTCCTCGGCCTTCGAGCCGGGCATGCTCAACATGATCATCGGGCACATCACCTTCCAGATCTCCTTCGTGGCGCTGGTGGTGGGCGCGCGCCTGGAGGCCATCACCAAGGACCTGGAAGAGGCCGCGCGCGACCTGTACGCCGACAACGCCTACATCCTGCGCCATGTGACCCTGCCGCTGCTCAAGCCCGGCATCGTCGGCGGGGCCATGCTGGCCTTCACCCTGTCCCTGGACGACTTCGTCATCAGCTTCTTCACCGCCGGGCCCACCTCCGTCACCCTGCCGCTGTACATCTACGCCTCGGTGCGCCGGGGGGTGACGCCCGAAATCCACGCCCTGTCCACCCTGGCCCTGCTGGTCACGGTGGTGCTGGTCATGCTGTCCGAACGCCTGTCACGCAAACAAAGCAACCCATAGCCCGAGGAGACCCCCCATGCGCAAGCTGCTGCTGACCCTGGCGATGGTCCTGTTCGCCGCCCACCTGGCCCTGGCCGCCGACAAGGAGATGCGCCTGTTCATCTGGTCGGAGTACATGCCCGAGGACTTCGTGCCGACCTTCGAGGAGCGCACGGGCATCAAGGTCCGCGTGGACTACTACGAGTCCATGGAGGAGATGATCGCCAAGCTCCAGGCCGGAGGCGTGGCCCAGTACGACATCATCGTGCCCTCGGACTACGTGATGCCGACGCTGATCAACCTCGACCTGCTGGCCGAGATCGACCACGCCAAGGTGCCCAACCTGAAGAACCTGGCGCCCAAGTTCGTCAGCCCCGTGTACGACCCGGGCAACAAGTTCAGCGCCGCCTACCAGTGGGGCACCCTGGGCATGATGTACAAGAAGGACAAGGTGCCCGGCGACCCGCCGTCGTGGGCCGTGATGTTCGACGAGACCAAGCAGGTCGGCCCCTTCGTGCTCATCGACTCCGTGCGCGAGATGCTGGGCAGCGCCCTGTGCTACATGGGCAAGGACGCCAACACCACCGACAAGGACGACCTCAAGGCCCTGGCCGAGCTGATGCTCAAGGTGAAGAAGAGCCCGTATTTCCAGGGCTTCGAGGTCGGCACCGGCGCGCGCAGCAAGGTCGTGGCCGGGGCCGCCGTGGCGGCCATCGTCTACAACGGCGACGGCCTGCGCGCCGTGGCCGAGGACCCGACCTCCGGCTTCGCCAACCCCGCCGAGGGCGCCGTGATGTGGGTGGACAGCCTGTGCATCCCCAAGAAGGCCCCCAACCCCGAAGCCGCGCACCAGTTCATCGACTATGTGCTCGAAGCCAAGACCGGCGCCGTGCTCTCCAACTGGACCCAGTACCCCACGCCCAACGGCGCGGCCATGGAGTTCATCACCCCCGCCGACCGCGAGAACCCCGCCATCTACCCCCCGGCGGAGTACATGGACAAGCTCCAGCTCCTGCGCGACCTGGGCAAGGACAACCGCATCTACGACGAACTCTGGACGATGATCAAAACCCGCTAGGGCGCCGCGCGGGGAGGGGCCACAGCCCCTCCCCCGGCCCCCGGCGGCGCCCCGCCACCGCAACACAAGGAGACCGAATGCACCGCGACCTCGCACTGGCCAAGGCGGAAGCCTCACGCATCCTGGACATCGTGCGCAAGCCCGAAGAGGCCATCACCCAACAGGAGCGCGAACGCATCGCCCGGGACACCACCGAGAACTTCGCCAACCACATCAACAAGGGCTTTTTGCAATACCGCAAGTCCGTCACCGAGTCCGGCGGCTTCGCCGTGACGGAGTGGATGGGCCAGGGCTCCATCCTGCGCGACGTGCTCGGGCGCGAGTTCATCGACATGCTCGGCGGCTTCGGCCTGTACAGCTACGGCATCCGCCACCCGCGCATCGTCGAGGCCGTCAAGGCCCAGCTCGACCGCTCCCCGCAGTACAGCCAGGAAATGCTCGACCCCCTGCGCGCCCAGCTGGGCAAGGTGCTGGCGGCCATGACCCCCGGCGACATCCAGTACGGGTTCTTCGCCAACAGCGGCACCGAGGCCGTGGAAGGCGCGCTCAAGCTGGCCAAGTTCCACACCGGCAAGGCCGGATTCATTTCGACCCTCAAGGGCTTCCACGGCAAGACCCTGGGCTCGCTGTCGGTCATGGGCAAGGCCATGTTCCGCGAGCCGCTTCTGCCGCTGCTGGGCAACGTGCGCTTCGCGCCCTTTGGCGACGCCGACGCCGTGGAGGCGCACCTGGCCTCGGCCAAGGCCGTGGGCGAGGGCATTGCCGCCGTCATCGCCGAGCCCGTGCAGGGCGAGGCCGGGGCCGTGGCCCCGCCCGACGACTACTGGCCGCGCCTGCGCGAGCTGTGCACCCGCTACGGCGCGCTGCTCATCGCCGACGAGGTCCAGACCGGCTTCGGGCGCACCGGGGCCATCTTCGGCGTGGACCACTGGGACGTGGCCCCGGACATCATGTGCTTCGGCAAGGCCCTGGGCGGCGGCGTGGTGCCCCTGTCGGGCTTCATGTCCACCCCGGAGATCTGGAAGGTGCTGGAGCCCAACCCCTTCATGCACACCACCACCACCGGCGGCAACCCCCTGGCCTGCGCCTCGGCCCTGGCGGGCATCGAGGTCATGTTCGAGGAAGACCTGCCCGCCCAGGCCAAGGCCAAGAACGACTACCTCATGCCCCGCCTGCAGGGGCTGGCCGAGCGCCACCCCGGCATCTTCCGCGAGATTCGCGGCAAGGGCCTGCTCATCGGCCTGGAATTCATGAGCGGCGAGGTGGGCTACAAGGTCGCCGCCGGGCTGTTCTCGCGCCGCGTGCTCACGGCGGGCACCCTGACCAACGCGGAGTGCATCCGCATCGAACCCGCCCTCAACGTGCCCTACGACGTGCTCGACGAAATGCTCAACCGCCTGGAAGACACCCTTCGGGGCATCGCGGCCTGACGCCGCAAGGAGGCCGATCATGCCAGTCGCCGTAGCCAAGGACATGCAACTGTGGATCAACGGGCAGTGGACGGATTCGGCGTCCACCGCGCGCATCGAGGTGGAAAACCCCGCCACGGGGCAGACCGTGGGCAGCGTTCCGGCGGGCGACCCCGCCGACGTGGACCGCGCCGTGGCCGCCGCCAGGGCCGCCTTCGAGGACGGGCGCTGGTCGCGCCTGCCCCGGGGCCAGCGCCAGGCCGCGCTGTGGAAGCTGGCCGAGCTGATGCAGGCCAACATCGAGACCCTGGCCCGGGTGGAGTCCGAAGACACGGGCAAGCCCTACGAGTTCCTGAGCCTGGGCGCGGACCTGCCGTTTTGCATCGACAACATGCGCTTCTTCGCCGCCGCCGTGCGCGACACCCACGGCCACCACGCCGGGGAGTACATGCCCGGCTACACCTCGCTCTACCGCCGCGAGCCCGTGGGCGTGGTCGGGCAGATCGCCCCGTGGAACTACCCCATCCTCATGGCCGTGTGGAAGCTCGGCCCGGCCCTGGCGGCGGGCTGCACCACGGTGCTCAAGCCCGCGTCGCTCACACCGCGCACGGCGCTGCTCCTGGGCGAGCTGACCGCCGAGGCGGGCATCCCCGACGGGGTGGTCAACGTCATCACCGGCGGGGTGGGCCGCCAGCTCACCGCCCACCCCGACGTGCGCATGGTCAGCATCACCGGCGCAACGGAAACGGGCAAGGACGTGATGCGCTCCTGCGCGGACACCTTGAAGCGCGTACACCTGGAGCTGGGCGGCAAGGCCCCGGTGCTGGTCTTCGAGGACGCCGACCCCGCCCACGTGGCGGCCAAGGCCTCCCTGGCGGCCTTCTGCAACTCCGGGCAGGACTGCACCGCGGCCACCCGCGTCTACGTCCACAAGAGCCGCGAGAAGGAAGTCACCGAGGCCCTGGTGGAGGCCATGCGCGCCGTGGCCGTGGGCGACCCCTTCGCCCCGGGCACGCAGATGGGCCCGCTGATCTCCGCCGGGCACCTGAAGACCGTGGCCGGGTTCGTGGACCGCGCCCGGGCCGCCGGAGCCAGGGTGCTCACGGGCGGCGCCGCACTGCCCGACGCAGGCCCCGGGCACTTCTACGCCCCCACGGTCATCACCGGGGTGGCCCAGGGTGCGGAGATCGTCCAGCAGGAGGTCTTCGGCCCGGTCATCACCGTCCAGACCTTCGACACCGAAGCCCAGGCCGTGGCCATGGGCAACGACGTGATCTACGGGCTGGCCTCCAGCGTGTTCACCGCCGACGTGGCCCGGGCCATGCGCGTGTCCGCCGCTCTGGAGTTCGGCACCGTGTGGGTCAACGACCACCTGCCCCTGACCTCGGAGACGCCCCACGGCGGCTTCAAGCAGTCCGGCTTCGGCAAGGATCTCTCCAGCGAGGCCGTGGGCGACTACCTGGTGACCAAGCACGTCATGATCCTCAACTCCTGAGGGAGAAGACTATGCATACCGAAACCGACACCGCCGGGGGCCCGCCGGGCTCCCGGCCCGGCACTCTGCCGGAGCCCGGGGCTGGCCGACCCGGGACCGACTCCGCAGCCTACGGCCACCCGCCGGTGCGCATTCCCGTGCGCGCCCCGGCCAGCGACGGGCTGGCCATGCCCGCCGAATGGGCACCCCACGCGCGCTGCTGGATGGCCTGGCCCTGCCTGGAATCCCTGTGGGGCCAGGGCCTGGGCCGGGCCCGCGAGGCCTACGCCGCCGTGGCCCGCGCCGTGGGCCGCTTCGAGCCCGTGACCATGCTGGCCCGCCCCGAGCACGCCCGCCACGCCGCCTGCCTGTGCGGCTCGGGGGTAGAGGTCATGGAACTGCCCGTGGAGGACGCCTGGACCCGCGACTTCGGCCCGACCTTCGTCACCGACGCCCAGGGCCGCGTGGCGGGCATCTCCTGGCTCTTCAACGCCTGGGGCCACTTCTACACCGAGCGCAGCCACGACACGGACATCGCCCAGCGCATCCTGGAATCGCAGAACATGCGCCGCTACCCCGCGCCGTTCATCCTGGAGGGCGGGTCCATCCATGTGGACGGCCAGGGCACGCTCATCACCACCGAGCAGTGCCTGCTCGACCCCCGGCGCAACGCGGGGCTGACCAAGGCCGACTTCGAGGAACTTTTCGCGGCCTACCTGGGTGTGCGCAAGGTCATCTGGCTGGGCGAGGGCCTGGAGGACGACGACACGCGCGGCCATGTGGACATCGTGTGCTGCTTCACGCGGCCCGGGGCCGTGCTGCTGCACCGCTGCACCGACCCCGAGGACCACAACTCCCGCGTCTACCAGGACAACCTGCGCCGCCTGGAGCTGGCCACCGACGCCGCCGGGCGCCGCCTGGAAATCATCCCCGTGGACCAGCCGCCGCGCGTGGATCACGGCGGCAAGCGCCTGGACCTGTCCTACATCAACTTCTACCTGGCCAACGGCGGGCTGGTCATGTCCAGCTTCGACGCCCCCGAAACCGACGCCCGGGCCCGCGAGACCCTGGCCCGGGCCTTCCCGGGCCGCGAGGTGGTCCAGGTGCCGTCCCTGGACATCTTCCGGGGCGGCGGGGGCATCCACTGCATCACCCAGCAACAGCCGGCAGGGCCGCCCCTGCCGCCCTTCTAGGAGCCGCACATGGCCGAAACCGTGGTCGCCGTCGTGCAGATGGCCTGCACGCAGGACGAGCAGCGCAACCTGGACCGCGCCGGAGAGCTGGTGCGCGAGGCCGCCGGGCGCGGGGCGCAGGTGGTGCTGCTCCCCGAGCTGTTCAGCGGGCCCTACTTCTGCAAGGACCAGGACCCCGTCCACTTCGCCCTGGCCCGCACGCTGCAGGACAGCCCCGCCGTGCGGCGCATGGCCGCCCTGGCCGCCGAGCTGGGTGTGGTGCTGCCCGTGAGCTTCTTCGAGCGCCGGGGCCAGGCCTATTTCAACTCCCTGGCCATGCTCGACGCGGGCGGCGCCCTGCTGGGGGTCTACCGCAAGACGCACATCCCCCAGGGCCCGGGCTACGAGGAGAAGTACTACTTCAGCCCCGGCGACACGGGCTTTCGCGTCTGGCGTACGCGCCACGGCGCCGTGGGCGCGGGTGTCTGCTGGGACCAGTGGTTCCCCGAGTGCGCCCGGGCCATGGCCCTCATGGGCGCGGACCTGCTGCTCTACCCCACGGCCATCGGCTCCGAACCCACGGACCCGGACTGGGACTCGCGCGACCACTGGCGGCGGACCATGCAGGGCCACGCGGCAGCCAACATGACGCCTCTGGCGGCGGCCAACCGCGTGGGCCAGGAGCAGGGCGCGGCCTTCGCCATGACCTTCTACGGCTCGTCCTTCCTGGCCGGGCCCACGGGGGAGCTGGCCGCGCACCTGGAACGCGCCGAAGAAGGCGTGGCCCTGGCGGCCTTCGACTTCGCGGCCATCGCCGCGCGCCGCGCGGGCTGGGGCCTGTTCCGCGACCGCAGGCCCGAGACCTACGGCGCGCTGCTGACCCTGGACGGCGGGGAGGCCGCGTCATGAACGCGGGGGTGCTTTTCGTCAACGCGCGCGTGCATGCCCTGGACGGCGGGGCCACGCCCCATGCGGCCCTGGCCGTACAGGGCGGGCGCGTGCTGGCCCTGGGCAGCGAGGCCGAGCTGGCCCCGCTGCTGGACCAGGGCCTGACCCGGCGCGACATGGGCGGGGCCACGGTGCTGCCGGGGTTCATGGACTGCCACTCGCACATGCTGCTCACGGGCCTGGTCGCCCAGGGGCTGGACCTGGCGGCGGCGCGCAGCCTGGACGACGTGGGCGACCTGGTGGCCGGGGCCTGCGCCGCCCTGCCCCCGGGCGCCTGGCTGCGCGGCTTCCTGCTCGAGGACCAGAACCTGGCCCAGGGCCGCATGCCCGAGGCCCGGGAGCTGGACCGCGTGGCGCCCGGGCGCCCGGTGGTGCTCTTCCACCCCACCCTGCACCGCTGCGCGCTGAGCGGCGCGGCCCTGGCCGCCCTGGGGCTGCTGGACACCCCCCGGGCCGTGCCCGGGCTGGACCTGCGCGGCGGCGCGCCCACGGGCGTGGTCCGCGACCCCGGCATCCTGACCCACGTCTTCCCGGGCGTGCTGCGGGCCATGGCTCGGGCCGAGCTGGAAGCCGCCGCCGCCACCGCCGCGCGCCAGGCCCTGGCCGCCGGGGTGACCCTGGTCCAGTCCATGGAAGGCGGCGAGCTGACCCCGGGCGGCTCACGGCTGCTGCTGGACTGCGCGCCCCGGCTGCCCCTGCCCGTGCTCTGCTGGAACCAGAGCATGGATCTGGCCGAGGTCGAAGCCCTGGGCCTGCCCCGGGTGGGCGGGTGCATCTGCGCCGACGGCGAGCTGGACGCGCGCACCGCCGCCCTGTTCGAGCCCTACTGCGACGACCCGGGCAACGACGGCACCCTGCTCTACAGCCAGCAGACCATGGACGATTTCGTGCTGGCGGCCCACAGCCAGGGCCTCCAGGTGGCCGTGCACTGCGAGTCCGACCGGGCCATCGAGCAGGTGCTGCGGGCCGTGGAGCGCGCCCAGCGCATGGCGCCCCGGGCCGACGCCCGCCACCGCATCGAGCATTTCGAGCTGCCGACCAGGGGCCAGATCGACCGCATGGCCGCCGCCGGCATGGTGGCCTCCATGCAGCCCGCCTTCCTCTCGGAGTTCATCGCCGGGCCCCGGCTGGCGCACATGGTGGAGCTTTTCGGGCCGCACCGCGCCCGGCGCCTGCATCCCTACCGCAGCATCCTGGACGCCGGGGTCTGCGTGTGCGGCGGCTCCGACAGCCCGGTGACGCCCTACGCGCCCCTGCGCGCCGTGGCCGACGCCATGCGCCACCCCTACCCCGAACAGTCGGTCACCCTGGCCGAGGCCCTGGCCATGTTCACCACCCAGGCCGCCCACGCGGTTTTCGCCGAGGCCGAGCGCGGCTGCCTGCGCCCCGGGATGCGCGCGGACCTGACGGTCCTTGGCGCCGACCCCTTCGCCACGGCCCCGGACGCCCTGGAGCACATCGCGGTGCTGGAAACCTGGGTCGGCGGCCAGCGGGCCCACGCAGCCCCGGGGGCCCCGCCCCTGCCCTGAACCCGCCCGCGTCCACACCGCGTCACACCACGCCCCCGGGGCCGCGCCAGCGCGGCCCCGGGCCTTTTCCGGCCCCGCCGCCGCCGCCCACCTGTTTCGCCGCCTTCGCCCTGCCCCTCTGCCCCTGCCTGACCCCGTCCCGCTGCCCGTCTGCGCCCCCTCTGCCCTGCCCCTGCCCCGCCCGCAGCATGCCCTGCCCCAACTCCGGCGCCGCCAGCGCTGCCCCCCTTCTCCACCGCCCTGCCCGGCCTGCCGTTCTCAACCCCGCCCCCGGCGCCACCGCCGCCCGCCACCCGCCGCCGCACCCAACCCCGCGCCACTCCTGTATTTCCCTACATTTCTCTATCGGTTTCGTAGCATACGCAAAAAGTCGTGTTTTTATCAGTGGTTGACACAATGTCGCCCGAGTCCTATCTGCTCATACGAGCAAAACAGGAGGGCCC
Organism: Desulfocurvus vexinensis DSM 17965; assembly: GCF_000519125.1. Taxonomy (NCBI): domain Bacteria; kingdom Pseudomonadati; phylum Thermodesulfobacteriota; class Desulfovibrionia; order Desulfovibrionales; family Desulfovibrionaceae; genus Desulfocurvus; species Desulfocurvus vexinensis. The sequence continues at coordinate 13,508 of NZ_JAEX01000002.1, read as the reverse complement.
ATCGTGCCACGACCCCGCAAGTGCCGCCGCATCGAGAAGACCCCCCGGGTGGATTTCTACAAGCCGCGCGGCATCCCCCTGCGCGAGCTGGAGGAAGCCCGCCTCAGTGTGGAAGGGCTGGAAGCCCTGCGCCTGGCCGACCTGGAAGGGCTGACCATGGAGCAGGCCGCCGCCGTCATGGAGGTGTCGCGCCACACCTTCGGGCGCGTGCTGGCCCAGGCCCGGACCACCGTGGCCCGGGCCCTGACCACGGGCCAGGCCCTGCGTATCGAGGGCGGCCACTGGGCCGTGAAACCGCAATGCAGAAAAAGCCCCGGGCAGGCGCCCCGGAGCCAGGAGACGACCATGACCAAGATTGCCGTGACCAGCGAGGGCCTGACCCTTGATTCGCTCATCGACCCGCGCTTTGGCCGGGCCGCAGGCTTCATGGTGGTGGACCCCGCCACCTGGGAGTTCCAGTACGTGGACAACGGCGCGTCCCAGGCCATGAGCCAGGGCGCGGGCATCAACGCCGCCGAGGCCATCGCCCGGGCGGGCGCCAGCGCGCTGCTCACGGGCTACGTCGGCCCCAAGGCCTTCGCCGCCCTCAAGGCCGCGGGCATCGCCGTGATCCAGGACATGGGCGACATGACCGTGCGCCAGGCCGTGGAGGCCTTCGCCGCCGGGCGGACCACCACCGCCACCGCCCCCAACCGGTAGGCCGCCATGATCGTGACCATCGCAAGCGGCAAGGGCGGCACGGGCAAGACCACAATCAGCGCGTCCCTGGCGGCGGTCTGGCGCGCGCCCCTGGTGGCCGTGGATCTGGACGTGGAGGAGCCCAACCTGCACCTGTTCCTGAACCCCGAGCAGCAGGGGAGCGAGGACGCGGCCCTGGAGATTCCCGTGGTGGACACCGCGCGCTGCACGCGCTGCGGGGCCTGCGCCGCGCTGTGCCAGTTCAAGGCCATCGCCCTCATGGGCGAGACGCTGCTGACCTTCCCCGAGATGTGCCACGGCTGCGGCGGCTGCATGGCCGTATGCCCCGAGGGCGCCGTGGGCACGGGCCAGCGGGTGCTGGGCGAGGTCGCCTGGGGCCGGGCGCGCGGGGCGCGCTTCCTCATGGGCCGCCTGCGCGTGGGCGAGGCCATGAGCCCGCCGCTCATGCGCCGGGTCAAGGCCCGCCTGGGCGCCATGCTGGCCCAGGAGCCCGCCGACGCGGTGGTGGACGCGCCCCCCGGGGTGAGCTGCCCGGCGGTCAGCGCCGTGATGGACAGCGACTTCGTGGTCCTGGTCACCGAGCCCACGCCCTTCGGGCTGCACGACCTGCGCCTGGCCGTGGAGGCCTTCGCGCCCCTGGGCGCGCCCATGGGCGTGGTGGTCAACCGCGCCGGGGTGGGCGATCTGGCCGTGCAGGAGTTCTGCCGCGCCCGGGCCCTGCCCGTGCTGGCCGAGATTCCCTTCGACCGCGCCGTGGCCGAGGGCTACGCCCGGGGGAAGGTGGTGGCCGACCTGGGGCCCGGGCAGCGCGCCGTGTTCACCGCCCTGCGCGACGCCATCCGCTCGCGCTGCAACCGCACGGAGGCCGCCCATGCGTGACGGCATACGCGAAATCGTCATCATCAGCGGCAAGGGCGGCACGGGCAAGACCTCGGTCACCGGCGCCTTCGCGGCCCTGGCCGCGCGCCGGGGCGACACCGTGACCTGCGACCTGGATGTGGACGCGCCGGACCTGCACCTCCTGCTGGCCCCGCGCCCCGAGCGCGAGGAGGACTTCATCTCCGGCCACGAGGCGCGCATCGCCCCCGCCCTGTGCGTGGGCTGCGGCGTCTGCACCCAGGCCTGCCGCTTCGGGGCCATCCGCGAGGAGGGCGCGGTGTTCGCCGTGGACGCGCTGCGCTGCGAGGGCTGCAAGGTCTGCGTGGCCCTGTGCCCCGCCGGGGCCGTGGAGTTCCCGCCGCGCCACTGCGGGCGCCGCGCCGTGAGCGCCACGCGCTTCGGGCCCATGGTCCACGCCCAGCTCTTCCCGGGGCAGGAAAACTCCGGGCGCTTGGTCAGCCTGCTCAAGACCGAGGCCCGGGCCCTGGCCAAGGAGCGCGGGCTGGGGCTCATCCTGTGCGACGGCGCCCCGGGCATCGGCTGCCCGGTGATCAGCTCGCTGTCGGGGGTGGACCTGGCCGTGGCCGTCACCGAGCCCACGCCCTCGGGCCGCCACGACCTGGAGCGCGTGGCCGAGCTGTGCGCGCACTTCCGGGTGCCCCTGGCCGTGCTGGTCAACAAGGCCGACCTGCACCCCGGGGCCGCTGCGGAGCTGGTCGCCCTGTGCCGCGACCAGGGGCACGCGCCCCTGGGCGAACTGCCCTACGACCCGGCCTTCGTCCAGGCCATGGTCCAGAGCAAGGTGGTCACCGAACTGCCACCCTCGCCGACCTCGGAAATCCTGGCCCAGGCCTGGGAACACGTTTTGCGCCTGGCCGGGCGCCCCGCCCGCCGGGCCCCCCTGCAACCATTCAACGCGCAAGGAGCATAGAACCATGGACAAGACCCTCATCGCCGTGCCCTCCGAGGCCCCCGGCGGCATGGACGCCCCCGTGGGCGCCCACTTCGGGCACTGCGCCCTGTACACCCTGGTCGAAGTGGAAAACGGCGCCGTGGCCGGGGTGCGCACCCTGCCCAACGTACCCCACCAGCAGGGCGGCTGCATGGCCCCGGTGCAGCACCTGGCCGGCAACGGCGTGGGCGTGCTCATCGCCGGGGGCCTGGGCATGCGCCCGCTCATGGGCTTCAACCAGGTGGGCATCCACGTCTTCCACGGCGCGGACGCGCCGAGCGTTGGCCAGGCCGTGGATGCCTTCCTGCGCGGCGCACTGGTCGAGTTCCGCCCCGAGATGACCTGCGGCGGCGGCGCCCACTAGCCGGGCGCGCGGCCCCGCCCCGCCCGCCCGGCGCGGGCGGGGCACAGCGCCCACGGAGGCCCCCATGCCCCTGTACGACATCCAGTGCCGCACCTGCGGCGCGCTGAACGAAGTCATCGCCCCGGGCGACGGCCCCCTGCCGCCCTGTCCGGCCTGCGGCAGCGCGGACACCTTCCGCCAGCTTTCGGCCCCCAGCTCCCTGACGGGCAGGACGCCCAAAAGCCACCCCGGCCCCGGCGACACCGGCTGCTGCGGCTCGACCCCCGGCGCGGCGGGCTGCGCCGGGCCGGGCTCCTGCTGCGGGCGCCCCCGGGGCTGACAAGGAGACGACCACAATGCCCACGACCCAGCCGATACACATCCTGGCCAGCCCGCGCCCCGTGGAGCTGGCGCCCTTCACCGACGAACTGGTCCGCCTGGGCGGGGCGCGGGTCATCCACGCCTCCAGCGCCGCCCGCGCCCTGGAACTGGCCGCCGCCCACGCCCCGGAGCTGGTGGTCATCGACAACAACCTGCCCGGCATGACCGCCCTGGAACTGGCCGGGGCCCTGTTGCACGTCAACGCCATGGTCAATACGGCGCTGGTCAGCACCCTGAGCGCGGAGGATTTCCACGAGGCCAGCGAGGGCCTGGGCATCCTCATGCCCCTGGCCCCCACCCCCGGCCCCGAGGACGCCGCCGCCCTGGTGCGCGCCCTGCGCGCCGTCACCGGGGACTGACCCGACCCCGTTCCGCCTTGGCGGGCCCTGGCCGGAGGCTGCTCCCGGCCAGGGCCCGCGCCCCTGTCCGCCACCACCCGCCCGCACTCCGCCGGGTCGGCATCCTGCGCCCCAGGCCCGCTTGCCCTGCCGCCGCAGCCCCTGCGGGCAGCGCCCGCCCCGTACCCCGCCGCCGCGCTCCGCCGCCGCGTCCACCCGCCCCCCGTGTCCCGCCCGCCGCTTCCCCCGCCCCCTCCCGGGCGGCACAAATTTATTCACTTGACAAAATTTGGTCACGCGATAAACATTCGCCATGTCCGACACGCACTCCACCCCAAAACCGGCCCGCCCCGCCCCCCGCAAACGCGCCGCAACGACCTACGCCAGCAGCGAGAAAACCCGCGCGCGGCTCATCGACGCCGCCGGGCAGCTCGCCGCCGAGGTCGGCTTCGCGCGCCTGACCACGCGCGCCGTGGCCAAACGCGCCGGGGAGGGCATCGGCAGCATCCACTACCACTTCCGCAGCAAGGCGGGGCTGCTGGAAGCCGCGCTGCGCCACGCCCTGGACTGGCCCCGCGGGAAGTACCAGGGCAGGCTCGCCGAGGCCCACGGCGCCGACCTCGACGACCCCCGCGTCCAGGCCCGGGTCGTGCGCGCCATGGTGCGCGGGCACATCGAAGACCTCTTCGACCCCCGACGCCCGGCCTGGCACCAGCGCCTCGTCAACCAGGCCATGCAGCGCGGCAGCGCGCTGTTCGATGTCGTCTGGGAGGCCTTCGCCAGCCACGAGGCCGAGCGCTTCTTCCGCCTGCTGGACCACGCCCGCCCGGGCATGTCCCTGCGCCGCAAGTCCATGGCCTACGCGGCCATGCTCGGGCCCATCCTTTTCCACTGCGACTACGCCCTGCCCATCCACCGCGTCATCGGGCAGGATGGCTACGACCAGGACTATTTCCGTGAATTGGAGGAAATGATCGTGAACCAGACCTTGCACACCCTGGGCATCGCGGCCCGCGAGGCGGAACAGGCATGAGAAGCACCACAACCCTGCTGCTGACCGTATGGGCCCTGGCTGCCGGGCTTCTGGCGGGCTGCTCCGGGCAGCCCGAGGAACAGGCCGCCGCCCAGCCCCGGGCGGTTTCCCTGGCCCGGGCCGAGCGCCTGGGCGACGGGCCCGGGCGCGGCTACCCCGGCGCCGTGCGCGCCGCGCGCCAGGCCGAGCTGGCCCTGCGCGTGGGCGGGCCGCTGGTGGCCGTGCATGTCGCCCCCGGCGACACGGTGCGCAAGGGCCAGCCCCTGCTGCGCATCGACCCGCGCGATTTCGAGGACGCCATCCGCACCCTGGAAGCGCAGCTGGCCGGGGCCCGCGCGGCCCAGCGCAACGCCGGGCTGAACCTGGGGCGCACCGGCCCGCTGCTCGCAAGCGGCGCCGTGGCCCAGGCCGACTACGACAACGCCCAAAGCGCCCACGACACGGCCCGGGCCCAGGCCCAGGCCCTGGAAGCCCAGCTCGCCGCCGCGCGCCACGCCCTGGACGACACGGTGCTGCGCGCGCCCTTCGACGGGCTGGTCACCGCCCGCCACGTGGAAAACCACGAGATGGTGGCCGCCGGGCAGCTGGCCCTGGCCCTGCGCGACATCGCCGAACTGGAAATCGACACCGATGTGCCCGAGACGGACATGGCCCGCATGGCCCCGGGCCGGACGCCGGGAGCCTCCGGGGCCCCCGCTGCACAGGTCGAGTTCCTGGCCCGGCCCGGGCAGCACCATCCGGCGCGGCTCAAGGAATGGAGCGCCGAGCCGGACCCCGCCACCCGGGCCTACCGCGTGACCTTCGCCCTGCCCGCCCCCCAGGGGCTGGCCATCCTGCCGGGCATGACCTGCCAGGTGCTGCTGCCCACGGGGCCGTCGGCCCCGGGCGCCCTGAGCGTTCCGGCCTCGGCCCTGGGCGCCGCCGGGCCCAAAGCCGGGCGCTCTGCCGTCTGGGTCTTCGACCCGCAAACCGCCACGGCCACCCGGCGCGAGGTGCGCACGGGGCAACTGGTCCAGGGCTCGCGGGTGGAGGTTCTGGACGGCCTGGCCGAAGGCGAGCCGGTGGTCGCGGCGGGCGTGGACTTCATCACCGAGGGCATGGCCCTGCGGCCTCTGGGCGACGCGGGCGCGGAGCAGGCGCAATGATGAACCCCGCCGCCTTCGCCCTGCGCAACCGGGTCACCACCACCCTGCTGCTGTGCTTCCTGGCCGTGGCCGGAATCCTTGCCTACCAGGGTCTGGGCAAGCTCGAATACCCGTCCTTCACCATCAAGACCGCCCTGGTGACCACCCTCTACCCCGGCGCCAGCCCGCTGGAGGTGGAGCAGCAGGTCACCGACGCTCTGGAGGAGGCCGTCCAGGCCATGGAGCAGATCAAGGAGATCCGCTCCAGCTCCCAGGCCGGGGTGTCCTACATCTATGTGGACATCCTGGACGCCATCCCCTCCGGGGAGTTGCCCCAGGTCTGGGACGAACTGCGCCGCCGGATCGGCGACGCCCAGGCCGACCTGCCCCCCGGGGCCGGGCCGTCCATGATCAACGACGACTTCGGCGACGTATACGGGGTGTTCTTCGCCCTTACCGGCGAGGGCTACTCCCCGGCCCAGCTCAAGGCCTACGCCCAGGTCCTGAAGAAGGAACTGCTGCTGTGCCGCGACGTGGCGCGCATCGAGTTCTGGGGCCTGCAACAGGAGGTCGTGTACCTGGAGATGCACCGCGCGCGCATGGCGCAGCTGGGCATCCCCCCCGGGCAGCTCTACGCCGCCCTGCAGGGCCGCAACGCCGTGGCCGCCAGCGGCCGCGCCGAGGTGGACGGCCACTGGCTGCGCATCGCCCCGGACGGTGCCGTGGCCTCCGAGCAGGACATCGGCGACCTGCTCATCGGCGGGGCCTCGGGCATGGTCCGGCTGCGCGATGTGGCCGACGTCCACCGGGGCTACCAGGAGCCGCCCGCCAGCGTCATGCTCCAGGACGGGCACCCGGCCATCGGTATCGGCATCTCCACCCTGGACGGCGGCAACGTGGTGGCCATGGGCGAGGCCATCCGCCAGCGCCTGGCCGAGCTGGAGCCCCAGCGGCCCGCAGGCATGGAGCTGCACCCCATCTTCTACCAGAGCGAGGTGGTCACCGAGGCGGTGGACGCGTTCCTGGTCAACCTCGCCGAGGCCGTGGTCATCGTGGTCGTGCTGCTCATGCTCTTCATGGGCTGGCAGAGCGGCCTGCTCATCGGCGCCGTGCTGCTGCTGACCATCCTGGGCACCCTGGCGGGCATGGCCGTCCTTAACATCGACCTGCACAAGGTCTCGCTGGGGGCGCTGATCCTGGCCCTGGGCATGCTGGTGGACAACGCCATCGTGGTGGCCGACGGCATCCTGGTGCGCGTGCAGCGCGGCATGGACCGCGAGCAGGCCGCCAAAGACGTGGTGGCCGCCACGCAGCTGCCGCTGCTGGGCGCCACGGCGGTGGCCGTGCTGGCCTTCACGGCCATCGGCTTCTCGCCGGGCAACGTGGGCGAGTTCTGCCGCAGCCTGTTCCAGGTCATGGCCCTGTCCCTGGGCCTGAGCTGGGTGCTGGCGGTGACGGCCACGCCGCTGTTCTGCGTCTGGTTCCTCAAGGTGCCCGGGACTGGGGCGGAGGGCGACCCCTACGCCAAACCGTTCTTCCGGCTCTACAGGCGCTTCCTGGAAGGCGCCCTGCGCCTGCGCATTCCGGCCATGGGCCTGGTCCTGGCGCTGCTGGGCGCGGCTTTCGCGGGCATGGGGCTGGTGCCCCAGTCCTTCTTCCCCGACTCCACCCAGCGCCTGTTCATGGTCAACTACTGGAAGCCCCAGGGCACGCATATCGACAACACCCTGGCCGACCTGGAGGCCATCCAGCAGGCCGTGGGCGCCATGGAGGGCGTGCAGGGCGTGACGGCCCTGGCGGGCCAGGGGGCCCTGCGCTTCATGCTCACCTACAACGTGGAGAAGCCCAACACCGCCTTCGGCCAGCTTCTGGTGCGCGTGGACGACTACCACCGCATCGACGGCCTGATCCGGCGCATCGAGGAGCACATCGCTACCCACCACCCCGACGCCGAGCCCTACAGCATGAAAGTGGCCACCGGCCCTGCGGTGGACATGAAGGTGGAGGCCAGGTTCCGCGGGCCGGACTTCGACGTGCTGCGCGACCTGGCCCGCCAGGCCGAGGCGGCGATGCGCGCCGCGCCAAGCGCCCGCGACGTACGCACCGACTGGCGCCAGGAGGTGCGCGTGGTCCGGCCCCGCTTCGCCGAGGCCCAGGCCCGCCGCGCCGCCGTGACGCGCCAGGAGCTGGCCCAGGCCCTGCAATGGAACTTCAACGGCCAGACCGTGGACGTCTACCGCGAGGGCGACGAGCTGCTGCCGATCATCGCCCGGGCCCCGGCCAGCGAGCGCGCGGCCATCGACGCCCTGGGCGACGTCCAGGTCTTCAGCGCGGCCAGCGCCCGCTTCGTGCCCATCGGCCAGGTGGCCCAGGGCACGGACCTGGCCTGGGAGCAGGCGCTCATCGAGCGCACGAACCGCCAGCGCGTCGTCACCGTGCGCTGCAACCCCGCCCGGGGCCTGGCCGAGCCCCTGCGCCAGGAGCTGCGCCCGGCCCTGGAGGCCATCGCCCTGCCCCCGGGCTACACCCTGACCTGGGTCGGGGAATACGAGGAATCCGCCGAGGCCCAGGCGGGCATCTACGCCATCTTCCCCTGGTGCCTGGCGGGCATGTTCCTCATCACCGTGGCCCTGTTCAACTCCCTGCGCCGCGCGGCCATCATCTTCCTGGTGCTGCCCCTGGCCCTGGTGGGCGTGGCGGGGGCGCTGCTGGCCACGGGGCTGTCCTTCGGGTTCATGTCCATTCTGGGCTTCCTGGGCCTGTCGGGCATGCTCATCAAGAACGCCATCGTGCTCATCGACGAGGTGGAGGCCAACCGCCAGGCCGGGGCGCCCTGCCTGCGGGCAGTGCTCGACGCCGGGGTCTCGCGCCTGCGCCCGGTGGTCATGGCCGCCGGGACGACCATCCTGGGCATGATCCCGCTGCTCACCGACCCGCTGTTCGCCGCCATGGCCGCGACCATCATGGGCGGCCTGTTCGCGGCCACGTTCCTGACCCTGATCCTGGTGCCCGTGCTCTACACCCTGTTCTTCCGCACCTGCCCCTACGAGGAGCAGGGCCCCGGGGAGGCCACGCCATGAGCGAACGCATGAAGAGAGCAGGAACCGCGCCCGGGGCGCAGGGCGAGGAACGGGGCGCGGCGAAGGGCGCGGAGCGAGGCGCGGGGAGGGATGCGGAACGAAGTGAGGCGCAGGACGCGGCCCAGCCCAAGGGCCAGGACGAGGGGCAAGCCGGGGCGCAGGCCGTGGCCCTGCTGATCATCGACATGCAGGAGGACTTCGCGCTGCCCACGGGGCCGCTCTTCGTGCCCGGAGCCCCGGCCACGGTGCCCGCCCTGGCCCGGCTGCTGGCCCTGGGGCGCGCCCGGGGCTGGGCCGTCTTCCATGTGCTGCGCGAGCACGCGCCGGACGGCAGCGACGCCGAGATCACCCGGCGCGGGCTGTTCACGGGCGGCGGGGGCTTCTGCCTGCCGGGCACGCCCGGGGCGCGCATCGTCGAGCCCCTGCGCCCCCTGCCCGGCGAGACTTGCGTGGTCAAGAAGCGCTTCAGCGCCTTCTTCGGCACGGACCTGCACGCCCGCCTGACGGCCCTGGGCGTGGGCACGGTGGTCCTGGGCGGCACGCAGTACCCCAACTGCATCCGCGCCACGGCCACCGACGCCCTGGCCCGGGACTACCGCGTCATCGTGGTCACCGACTGCTGCTCGGCAGCCACCCAGGCCGTGGCCGAGGCCAACGTGGCCGACCTGCGCGCCATGGGCCTGACCTGCGTGCCCCTGGCCGAGCTGCCCGCCGCGCTGGAGGGGTAGATCGCGAGCGGCGGGGGCGAAAGCTCCACCGCCCGTTCTCCTCGGCACACAAGCACTGCCCCCCGGAGCAGCACCCACGCGCACGGATTGCGGACGACCTGCTGCCCGGGGCTCGTCCTGCGGGAGCATCCCAAGGACATGAGCGGGCATCCCTGCAAGGCATTGGGCTGCCACAGCCGCCGTACCCTCAGACGGCTGCCCACGGCCACTCTGCCTGTGACGGCGGAGCCCAAGCCGACGAAAGGCAAGGAAAAGGCGACCACCAAGGCCGCCTGATAATCACTCCGCCAGGGGCGGCGGTGTCAGGGGAATACTATCCCTGTACATACTATCTCTGTACAGGCAGACTTTCGTTTATTAGTTATGCCATTTTGATATAAAAATCATCGAGCACTTTATTTGCCCTGTTTATTTCACTCGAGACGATTGATAAACTTACCATCCCGTATGTAGTAGTGGCAAACCAAATCATTTCTATCGTTATGTACAAGCAGTTCAACGTCATTTGCTGTTCTAGTCCAAGGTTCATTAGTTATATTTTCAACTGAATACTCTACTTCCTGCAAAATTTTGACCCAGTGAGAATTATTTTTGTCATATTTAAAGTTGTAACCATATGCGCGAAGCATATCACTTATCATTCTGGTTGGATACGATGAGCCAGTTCCATTGTACACAGAGACAATGTAGCTTGTTTCACCGTGGACAGGAAGGTGCTCAAACCTAGACCAATTTATGCTGCGAAAGTCTGAATACCCTTTAAAGAAACCGAAAAATGGTGAATACTTTTGGGATTCAGAGAAAATATATACATGACTTTTTGCTCTTGTTAAAGCAACATAGAACAGTCGTCTTTCTTCCTCTAGTATTCCATCAATACTTTCACCGAGTATTCTAGAAAAAAACCAGTCTCGATGCACAAGTGGAAATCTGCGCAGGTTTGCATCGACAATAATTGTGACGTCGCTCTCAAGCCCCTTATATTTATGTACGGTTGACGTGTTTATATTCCCTTTCAATTGATCAGGAAAAAAGCTACGTAACACCCCAACATATGAATTAACCTCATTGGGTCTTCCGTACTGCTTGTTCCCGTGTACGCACCAAGGGATGAAATTCGTGCGGGACAAAATCGATATTTCACTGCTTTCAATATGACTATTGATGATCCTCAGCAAGGCAGGAGTGACAACATCACCAGGATGTCTAGACTCTTCAATTGGATTGGGAGAAAAGAGGCTTAGGTCACAAAATAACGCTGTGCCTTTTTCGCTACTTGCACATAGGGCAGGCTTTCCAAACCCTTTCATCAGCCTGTTTCCAAGCTCTACGACAACCTCGCAAGACCTGTAGTTTGAAGAAATGTCGATGGTTTTCCCATTCGGGAAGAACTCTCTAAATTCCCTATAAAATCGTAGGTCTGAACCGGCGAAAGAGTTAATGGCCTGCCAATCATCTCCGACACAGAAACACTCTACCGAAGTGTTTACTGTTTTGATAGCGCGGATAAGATTAAGAAAAAGCTCCGAAAAGTCTTGGTACTCGTCGATAAAAATATACTTCAGGTCTTTGAGGTTGCCTGCTGATTGCTTACGCTCAAACGCTGTCTGGTTGTCCTTTATCATCGCCGCAGCACGAAGCAGAAGGCCATCAAAATCTTCCTCTCCAGTGCTTTCGAGTCGTTCTAGGTAGGCACGATAGATTGGGATAGCAAGATAAACAAAATTCTTCTCAACGGTGGTCTTAAATGAAAAAGAATTGCACTTAATGTGTAGTTCATCCGGCGAGATGTCGCCCTTTCTACACCGACCGATGAATGCACGCATTGTTCTGGTAAAACTGTCAACAGCACGTTTCTTAACCCTTTGCCAAATCGTATCTTCAGGTAGTCTTTCGCATTTATATCCAATTTTAAGTAAGCATGGATTTAGTATGGATTCAATATCGCTGTAATCTGCCTCCTTGATGTCTTTTGGGTAAACTTCTACCAGGGTCCAACCGTCTTTGGATGCCCAGTATTGGCGCTTTTGTCTTATCTGTTCATCATAGTCAGGATCGCCCTTCATCCCAAAGTATTCGATGATCAATCCTGAGTCCTCTGTGCTGAAAACAGTGAAATCAGGGCGATAATTAATTCCACCCCACCAGTGATTCCGTTCGTATTTGTACTGAACATCGTGCTCAAAGAGATAGTCGGCGATTAGCTTCTCACCGTATGACTTTACCTCCTCATTGTTGAGCGTCAGCCTTTGTAGTGATTGTCTGTAAATCTTAAATTGTTCGCCACTTAGCTCATAACCACCTCTGACAATCCTCTCCCAATCACCCTTAAAATGGGATAGCATGGTGCTTCTAATTCGTTGCAGAAATTGTTCATCACGAAGGCAATCGTCAATCACATCTTGAAATACCCGGCTAAGGCCTTCGCCTTGATTTCCAGGACCGTCAAAGAGGAGATTTTCTTCAGGGTGAACTATTGAGTAAGCAAGAGCGTGAAATGTCATGATATGTGGGATTAACTCTCCAAGATGAGACTTCATCCTTGTCTCAATTTCATTTGCTGCCTTCTTATTAAACGCAACTAGTAATATTTCATTTGGAGGTATCTTGCAGTGCTTCTGAAGGAATAATGCCCTGCTTACAACAGTAAGTGTTTTTCCACTTCCAGCTCTCGCCACAACTTGGACGTCGCAACCAGCCTGCCCAACGGCTAAAGATTGTTGACTATCGAGCTTTACACCAGTTTCTTTTTTTACCCATTGCTGCACAAAATGTACGATGATCTTATTGGCCTCATCGTCAGAGACAACATTACTGTCCTTTTCCGCCAGAAAAGAAATTGCGGAAATATAGTCGTCTTGGAGAAGATGGCTAAACTGCCTGAGCCATTTCATCTTTTTTGCTTTAATGATTTTTCTGGCTTCTTCTTCGCTCCTTTCCCGTTCTGCACGCTCCATTTCTTCTTGTTCTTGCTTTAAACGAGCCTCTTTCTCTTTCTGCTCCTTTATACGACGTTCTTCTTTTACCTTTTTTTCCTTTGCTGCCTTTTCTCGTGCTTTTAGCTCTTTATCCCTCGCTTCTTTCTCAGTCTCCTGCCATTCATCAGAGAGCCTGAGAAGAACTAACTCGGGGAGACTATTCCATTCGTTATCTGTCAGTTCATTTTTAATTTTTTGAAGTAATTCTCGTTCATGGGGAGTCCCGATTGAAATGTCGGCAACAAAGCCAGGAATCAACTCTTCCAGGTAGTACTTTTCGTGCTTGTCCCAAAAGTTGAGCCCGTGTACGAACTCGTCAACAAGTTCCTGGATATTTTTATCTTTCTTCACTGTGTATGCGTGTACCGCGCCCGGTTTTTTGGACACAGGTTTGTGAAATCGTGAAAAACCCGATACCCTTGTAGGCGGACAAGCTTAGTAATTTTTTGTGGCATATGCGTCTCTAGCTTCCAAGTATTTGCATCCTGATTAATGCGGAAATACGAGGACGTCAAACGAAGGCTATTAATTTCGGAGTCTCTTTGAGGTGACAGGGCATCGGCCTAATCCATTGAGTTTTATTTTGCCATTGTATCACAATACCGATCATACCCGACACGTCCTGTAGCGGTCTACAGTTTTTTGGACACTCATTTGCGCTAATCAGGCCGCTATTGACACCGGGGCGGTCTGCTCCTTTCTGACCTGGGCCGGGGTCTTGTACCCGTGTCGGCCAACGATCCATTCCCGATTGTAGGTTTCCTTGAATTCCAGCAGGGCCAGTCTCAGTTCTTCAACCGTGTCGAAGTGCCTGACCCAGAGCAGGTTTTCCTTGAGGGTGCGCACGAAGCGCTCCGCGATCCCGTTGCCCTGCGGCTCACGCACATAGGACGGAGAACTCTTGATGCCCAGGAAGGCGATTTCGTCCTGGAATACGTCCGAAACATACTGGCTGCCGTGGTCATGCCGTAGC